>NZ_WTLA01000002.1:0-365584 GCF_011378845.1 Pseudoalteromonas sp. Z9A4 | reverse complement strand
TTATCCGCGAACGGTGCTCGCAAAGACACAAAAATATCCAGTTAGGTATAAACGAAAAAACACCACTCGTTCTTAAACGAGTGGTGTTATGCTAATAGCACGGCTTTTGTCGCTTAATTAAAAATTAAGCTTCAGCGATTACGATTACTTTAATAGTAGCCGTTACGTCTGAGTGAACTGAAATTGATACGTCAAATTCACCTGTCTCACGGATAGTACCTAGAGGCAAACGAACTTCTGACTTAGCAACTTCAACACCAACAGCTGAGATAGCGTCAGCGATGTCACGAGTACCGATTGAACCGAATAACTTACCTTCGTCACCAGCTTTAGATACTAATGTAACTTCTGCTAATGCTTCTAGTTTTTCAGCGCGTGCTTGTGCAGCAACTAACTGTTCAGCGATTTTCGCTTCAAGTTCTGCACGACGAGCGTCAAACGTTTCAATGTTAGCTTTAGTCGCAGGAACTGCCTTACCTTGAGGGAAAAGGAAGTTACGTGCGAAACCAGATTTAACTACAACCTGTTCACCTAGGCTACCTAGGTTAGCGATCTTATCTAGTAGAATAACTTGCATGTTTCTACACCTTTTAAAAACTGTTAATCCGCTGCTTACTTATGTAAGTCAGTGTATGGAAGAAGGGCTAAGTAGCGAGCACGCTTAATAGCAGTTGCTAGCTGGCGCTGAAATTTAGCGCTAGTACCTGTGATACGGCTAGGTACGATTTTGCCACTTTCTGTAACATAGTTTCTAAGAGTAGCTAGATCTTTGTAATCGATTTGTTTTACGCCTTCCGCTTTAAAGCGGCAGAACTTACGACGTCTGAAATAACGTGCCATGAGATTAATTCCTCAAATAATTCTTTCTATATGCTGAGCATGCAAAACCAATTGGCTAAGGCCGTTACGACCTTCGTGGCGATTTAAAAAACCACTCACTTGCAATGCCTGCCCAACGTGCAAATGTTGAGTCTGTTGTTGCATTTGCTTTCCACTGGCAACTACCTGAAGCCTCACGTAACTATTACGGTTAAGGTCTGCTTCGGTTTGCATCGATTTATGTTCTACAACAAAAATACAATGCGGGATGCCAGCAGGGCTTTGGCTAAACTTGGGAGTTTTACAAACTACCCCAGATATAACCAGCTGATTCATAAAAGGGCTAACCATTTATATTCATCACCAGTTAAACGCCATGCTTGGACTCAAAACAATTAAGCAGCTGGTGCTTCTTTCTTCTCTTCTCTTGCAAGAGGAGACGCTTCAGTTTCAGCAGTTTTAGTGCGGATAACTAAGTTACGAAGCACTGCATCGTTGTAGCGGAAAGTAGTTTCTAGCTCGCTGATTACTTCAGTTGGTGCTTCAACGTTCATAAGAACATAGTGAGCTTTATGAAGCTTGTTAATTGGGTAAGCCAATTGACGACGGCCCCAATCTTCAAGACGGTGGATAACACCACCAGCTTCAGTGATAGAACCAGTATAACGTTCGATCATACCAGCAACTTGCTCACTCTGATCTGGGTGAACCATGAATACGATTTCGTAATGACGCATGGATATTCCTTACGGTTAATAGAGCCTTCTACCGTTTCGGCCGGTCGGTTTAAGGCAAGGAATTAATAGTTTAAAAGCCGAAATGAGCGCGCATTATACGCTTAGACGGATAATTAAGCAAGCAGGTTTTTTAAGCTTTTATAGATAAGTGTTTAAAGGTAAACATTTCGAGCTTCGCTCGTCGCGTCAGCAAGCTGTACGCCTACCGCAAAAGTTAAGCACAGAGTGTAATCTCTCTTGTAGAAGCCGAGCTTACTCGCGTGAAAAACGATAGCTTTTAATTACTTAAACTTTATGTTTACCCCGAAAATATAAACATTTACTCAAGCTTAAAGCCGTGCAATTATTAAGCAATACATTATTAAATAAGGATATTTATGAAGCTCTTACTATCGCTTGTATTAATACTTACTTTTAGTACACCATTTTTAAGCCACGCAAAAACCAATACAACTGACATAACCGTTGGTAAAAAAGTCATTCTGCAATCAAAAATACTTAACGAAGACAGACCCATTAAAATTTTCATACCTGACACTGTAAAAGACGATAAGCCGCTTTATGTTATTTATTTACTTGATGGTGTTGAGCACTTTCATACGGCGTCTGGTGTTATTAAATCCCTTGTTGATTACGAGCAGATACCTAACGCAATGCTCGTTGGTATTGATACAACTAACCGTGTTCGCGATTATTTACCAAAAGTAGAAGGCGAACCTAAAACAGAGTTTCAAACTTTTGTTAAAAACAAATGGCCTGACGCAGGACAAACCGACAAGTTTTTAAAGTTTGTGTCTGATGAACTCATGCCTTATATAAACAGTAATTACTCAACTAACGGCTACAACACCTTAATTGGCCACTCTAATGCAGGTACTTTGGCGCTTTATACTTTAGTTAATCAGCCTGAGTTATTTAATAACTATATAGCTATAAGCCCAAACAGTTGGTGGAGTGATGAGGAATTAAAAAATAATATTATAAAATACACTAAAAACCCTAAAGGTGATCAGGCGTTATTTATTAGTGTAGCAAGCGAAGGCGCACGCTTTTATACAGGCGTATTAAATACTTTGGTAAATTTAGAACAACAAACGCCCTCGCAACTTAAATGGGAATATAAGCATTATCCCGCTTTTACTCATATGGGCACTATACTACCAGCGCTTAGCGATAGCCTAATTCACTTATTTAGCGACCTAATATTTAAGGTTACTGACGAGCACGGAAAGTTTGCTGATGTATCGCTCATTACAGGTTACTACCAAGCACTGAGTGATAAGTACGGGTTTGAGCTTAAAATTCCACAAGATGTATATGTAGAATTTGCTCATAGCCAGCAAAAATTTGGTAACACAGCCAAAGCTATTACCACGCTTAAACACTTTACTACCCATTACCCCAATGCAACTTATTCTCACATGCGTTTATCGCAAGGCTATACTGCTAACAAACAGTTTAAAGAGGCTGTTACCAGTATGAAATACGCATTAGAACTTGCTAAGCAAAACTCGCGAGATCCAATGTTAGTTGATGCGCTCAAAGATATGGTGAATGAAGCACAAGAGAATTTGTAACTGATTTAACGCAAAGCGCTTTTTAACTAACGATAGTAATTACGAGCTACGCTCGTCGCGTCAGCAAGCTAAACGCCTACAGGTAAAATTAAGCTCAGTGTTAAACTTTGCATGTAGACGCCGAACTTGCTCGCGTGAAAAGCGCGGCTTTTAATATATTTAAAACCTTCATAAAAAAACCGATGTTTAAATTAAACATCGGTTTTTTTAATCAAGCTCATCACTTTACTTTATCTGTTGGGTTTCGCTTCGCTCAACCCAACCTACTTATTTGCCTATCGCTTCTTTGGCGAACAGGTGTTTTATTGGGCCAAGATTATCAACTAATGATAGCCCTACTCCACGAATAAGTTTTTTAACTGGGTTTGCACCTTCAAATAGCTCTTTTAACCCTTGCATCATGGCTATGTGCTTTTGCGCATCGAGCTTACGAGTGCGCTCGTAATCGCGCAGTGTACGAGTGCTTGCAAACTCCTTGCTATCGCTTGTTAAAAGCTCAATTAAATAAGCCGCATCTTTTAGGCCTAGGTTCATACCAAGCCCTGCAAGTGGATGGATTGTATGTGCAGCATCGCCAATGAGTACCACTTTTCCTGAAACCCATTGTTGGGCGTAGCGCATTTTAAGTGGAAATGCAGCACGTTTACTTTGTACTTCACACAAACCACATTGGCCGTCGATGGCTGCCATTACAGCTTTATTAAAGGCGGTGTCGTCCATTGCTAACAATTCATCACAATGATTGGGGCTGGTAGACCATACAATAGAATGAGTATTGGCATCACTCAAAGGTAAAAACGCCAAAGGTCCTGTTGGTAAAAAAACTTGGCGTGCGGTGTTTGCATGTGGCTCTTTGGTTTTTATTGTCGCTACTAATGCATGGTGATCGTAATCTTTAAAGCTAAGCGCCATATTAAATTGTTTACGTATAGCTGAATTTGCACCATCAGCCGCCACCAGCAGTTTTGCAATAATTGGCTCGCCGCTTTTAAGTGTTATAAATACATCAGATTCGCTTTGATGTATTTGCTGATACTGTGTATCAAACATTAGTGTTGCACTGCTTTGTTGCTCTAGCTCTTTTATAAGCGCAAAGCGGATAATGTCGTTTTCAACAATATGGCCTAAATGTTCAAGCTCAAGTTGCTCGTTATTAAACGCTATTTTGCCAAAGCTGTCGGCATCACGTACGTCCATATGTGTATAAGCGCACGCTCGCTGTGCGATAATTTCGGGCCATACATTTAATTGTTCAAGCAAGGTTTGACTTGCAATGCTTAGCGCACTTACGCGCAAACCATATTCGTCAGTTGGCAACGCTTGTGTTGGTGCACCGTCGAGTACAACGACGCTTATATCGGCTTTTGCCAATCCAAGTGCTAGTGTTAGCCCTACACAGCCGCCACCTACAATACAAACCTGTGCTTGCTTCATAAACGCCTACCTTGTTTAACTTGCCCCATTAACTGTTTAGCTAATGGCGCTTTTAATGCGGGAAATAAATCCATCGAAAACAACCCAATACTGCGCCCCAATGCGAGCACTCGCGATGAGTTCGAAAAAAGTCTAACAAGTGTATCGGTTAAACTCATCACGGTTTTTATATCATCACTGCGCTTTTTTGAATATTCACGTGTAAACGCATAGCTGCCTAAATCGTGTTGGCTATTTGCTATTAAATTACTAAGTACTTGTACGTCGCGAAGACCTAAATTAAAACCTTGCCCTGCAATAGGATGAATAGCATGTGCAGCATTACCAATAACCACTGTTCGGTGCGCAATTAAAGACTCTACTTGCCCGTAAACGAGCGGGTAACTCGTGCGCATGCCCACTTTAGTAAATTGACCACCGCGATAACCAAACGCGCTTTGCAGGGCACTTAAAAAACCTTGTTCACTGAGTGCCATGTGCTGTTCAACCTGCTCTTGGCGCATACACCACACTAACGAATAACGGTTATTGCTCATGGGTAATAACGCCATAGGCCCGTTTTGTGTAAAGCGCTCAAAGGCATGATTATTATGCCCACCAGCCACTTCTACATTAGCAATAATAGCGCCTTGTTCATAAGGCTGGGTATTAAAACCAAGCCCAAGTAAACTACGTGTTGGTGATTGTGCGCCATCAGCAATAACCAATAGCTTGGCGTTTAATTGCTCGCCGCTTTGTAAGGTGAGTGTATTGCTATGCAAAGTTTGCTCAATGGCAATTACGCTATCGGGGCACAAAAGCGTAATATTTGACTGCGTTAAACGCAGGTGAAGCGCTCGGCCAAATGGATTTACTTCTACTACGTAACCAAGTGAGGGCTTAGCAAATTCGTCGCAATTAATGTGCGCTTTGCCAAAGTGGCCTCTATCAGACACGCTCACTTTTTTGATTGCTGCGGTGTAAGGGGCATTTTGCTCAAATAAATTGAGGCTTTGTAAATACTCTACCGATTGCTGAGCAAGTGCAATGCTTCTGTCGTCAAAGCTTGGGTGGTAGTCGCCGGTTACTTGATTAGCTTCTACAACGGCAATATTTAACGCGGGATTAGTTTTAGCCACACTTAATGCGCAGCTTGCTCCCGCTAAACCACCGCCAATAATAACTACATCAAACTGCTTAGCCACTTTACTCTCCGAGCTTTATACGTTTTTAGCACTTTGCATAAGTGCTTCTATATCGCTAATTTTTTTAGGTACGCTTAGGGTCAAGTTTTCATAGCCGGTTTCGGTAACTAGCAAGTTATCTTCGATACGAATACCAATGCCTTTGTATTTTTGCGGTGCGCTTGAGTCTTTGCTTATATAAAGCCCAGGCTCTATGGTGAGTACCATACCGGGCTCAAATGCACGCTCAACGTTATTTACTTTGTAATCGCCAACATCATGTACATCTAAACCAAGCCAATGCCCAAGCCCGTGCATGTAATATTCTTTACATGCCCCTTTTGCCATTAGCTCATCAAAGTCGCCGGTTAAAATACCTAGATCGATTAAACCTTGGGTCATTACTTCCATTGCTAGTTTATTAGCATGCGACATGTAACCACCGGGTTTTACTTCATCAAAAGCAACTTCTTGCGCTTTAAGAACAATATTATAAAGCGCGGCTTGCTCTTCGCTAAATTGACCATTTACCGGAAATGTACGCGTTATATCAGCAGCGTAACCTTGTAACTCGCACCCAGAGTCTATAAGTACTAGGTCACCACTTTTTAAAACATCGCTATTTTGTGTGTAATGTAAAATATTGGCGTTGTCGCCACTACCAACAATTGTGCCGTACGCAGGATGAGGCGCACCATTCATTGCATAATGATGATGTAGCTCTGCTTCTAGCTGAAACTCTGTGGCACCCGCATGCGAATAACGCATAGCGCGCATGTGCCCTCGCGCACTAATTTCACAGCCTTCTCGCATAACATCTATCTCGCTTGGCGATTTAAACAAACGCATTTCGTGAATAAGGCCGCGTATCTCTTTTAAAGTACTCGGTGCTTTGAGGCCTTTTCGTGAGCCACTTCGAAGCGTACCTAGTAACGAAAACACTTTAGTATCAAATGAGGGATAAGCACCTTGTGCAAAATAGAGAGCATTTTTTTCATTTAGTATATCGAGTAGCTTATCGTTTAATTCACTTAGCGGGTAAGCTTCATCAAACAAGTAGTCACTTTTAGCTTTATCAAAGCCAACTCTGCGGCCATGCCAAATTTCTGCAAGCTTGTCTTTATCTAGGCAAAATAAAGTACTGGGTGCATCGCTGTTATTACAGAGTACAAGTACGGCGTCGGGTTCGTTAAAGCCAGTTAAGTAAAAAAAGTCGCTATCTTGTCTAAATGCATATTCGGTATCGCGACTGCGCGTCACTTCGCTTGCAGCGGGAATAATAGCAACGCTATTTTTATCCATTTGAGCAAGTAAACGCTCGCGGCGTGCTTTAAATTCTGACTTTTGTACTTCAACCATTATTAATCAACCCGTTTTACTTTTTAAAAGTTAATGAAGTGTTTTTTTTGTACTTTGCGTGCTTTGCTCTTTACCAAGCTCTGCAAAACAAAGTAGTGCTGATACACGCACATATTCAATCACTTCGTGCAGCGCTTGGCTGTCTTCTTCGGTTTCTTCAAAAGTAGTATCTAGGCGAGTAATTTCGCTAAAGTCAGTAATAACCTCTTTAACATCGCTCGATAGTTTACCGTAGTCTTTTTGCTTTAAACCAAAACCAAGCATAAAACCCGCTACCCATGATACGAGGCCATTAGCCTGATCGATGAGTGTTTCATCGTCGCTTGGTAAAAATAAATCAAACTGAAATTCATCATCATTAAAGCTCGCGACTACTTGCTTATAAATAGTGCCAAAAAACTGCTTTAAATCGTTACTAAACGATTCACCATCGTTAAACACATCGCTCAAAAGGCCTAAGTATTCTTTGTCGTCAATGGTTAAACCACACGCAAGTAAACCACTAATCACACCATGCGCTTCAGCAGGTGATACAAATATTTCGTTTTTTTCTAAAAGCAGTTGAGCTTTTTCGTAATCGGGTAAATCGTTCATAATCGAATCTTCGCTTTGCAAGTTAAGGCAATGCTACCACTCGATAAAAAGCAACTCCAATTAATTGTATGATCAAGCTCAAAAACCATGCGATAAAGTAAATGATGAGTTAAAGGTGCGGAAAAACTAAGCGAACGGTTTAATTTTTTACGTTTGGGGTTTAAGGATTGGATTATGTCTTATATACTTAAATTGTTCCCTGGGGTACCGGAGCTTAGTTAAGTCCCTGAGCCGATAAATTTTATACCAGGGTTTCTGTTCGTCTACTATTGTGCAGGCTCGGCATGTACCGAGAAGCCTACGGTAAACCGCAGATTCCCGCCCTGAAACCTTCTGGTTTCAGGACTGAAACCGAGTACCGTATCTTGGGGAACACCTTTTTAGTAACCTTCGCCTTTAAAAGGCTTTATCAAAAAAAATTAACCTTCCTGTTTACTCTTATATTTATCTAAATTTTTTATTCACTTATCTTCAATTGTCTAATATTACTTTTTAGCTTATAAAAAAGCCGCAGGTAATTACTTACCTACAGCTTTAATAATCACGCATTAAAGAGTGAAGTTATTTAAACCAACCTTGAAAACGCTCCATTAGCATGTAGTTTATTGGTACTAACAATAAAGTAATAAAGGTAGCAAAAATAATCCCAAACCCTAAGCTCACCGCCATTGGTATTAAAAACTGTGCCTGAGTCGCTTTTTCAAACAGTAATGGCATTAAGCCAATAAAGGTCGTTAAACTAGTTAGCATTACAGGGCGAAAACGCGATGCACCTGCAATTTTTATAGCATCGAGAACTTTACCACCTTCACTGCGCTTTTTATTAATAAAATCAACGAGTACAAGCGAATCATTTACCACCACCCCGGTTAGCGCAAGCATACCGAGTAAACTCATAATAGTTAAGTCCATTCCCATAATCCAATGCCCTACTACAGCACCTATCATGCCAAATGGGATTACACTCATTACTATGATTGGTTGTAAGTAAGATTTAAGCGGTATTGCTAATAGCGCATAGATTATGAAAAATACAAACACAAGTGCCCAAGCCAACGAACCAAACGACTCTCTTTGCTCTTTAGCCTCACCTTCTAGTTTGTAATCTACTCCAGGATATTGCTGCATTAACCCATCTAAATACTCCGTTAGGTCAGCCTGCAGTATGGTCATGTTGGTATTATTTTTTTCGATATCGGCTGTTACGTTTAATGTGCGGTAACGGTCTATTCGATTAATAGTTGATGGACTTTGCCCAGCAGTAAGTGTTGCCACATGCGACAATGGCACTGAGCCTCCATCAGGCGTATTTATAAGTATGTTTTGTAGGTCAGCTACAGAGCGGCGCTCATCTATAGGTAAGCGTACCATTACACGTACATCGTCTCTGCCTCGCTGAATACGTTGTGCTTGCGAGCCAAAAAACGAGTTACGTACTTGCCCAGCTACATTGACTCTATTTAAGCCCAGCGCTAAACCTTGTTGCGTAAGCTCTATTTGTAACTCTTCTTTACCGTCGGACATACTATCGGCAATATCAAATACCGTTGGATAGGTTGATAAACGGGTTTTAATGTGATCAGCCACGTCTTGTAAAATAGTCAACGAAGTGCCACTAAGCTGAACATCAATGGGGTCTGAACTTCGGCCAATTTCGGCTCTAAACGTTAAACTTTCGGCGCCTGGTATGACACCAATTAAATCGCGCCATTCGCTGGCAAGTTCTCGTGATCCTATGTCTGATTCACGCTTTTCAGCCGGTGTTATTTCAAAGCGTACAGAGCCTGAATTAGATACACCACCACGCCCACCTGTTGTGGCTAATATATTTAAAATAACGCTTTCGCCAGTATCTGGGTCGCGGTATTTTTCTTGTAATTGCTGCGCCTTTTGCGACATGTCAATTACGTATTTATTAGTTACTTCAAACGGTGTACCTGTTGGTAGTGTTAAGTTAACGCGAACTGTTTCGCTTGGTATGCGCGGGAAAAATACAAACTTAGTCCAACCGCTGGTGATCATGGTTAAAATTATAACAAATACACCAATAAACAAGCTTACCGAAGCCAATTTATGGCGCAGTGCTAAATTTAAAGTGGGTTGATAGTATTTTAAAATCGCGTTTTCAAATCCATCTGCAAAACGCTGTTGAATAACATCAAACTTTGAAGGTTCGCCTTTTTCGTGGCGTAGTTTTATATATTTTAAATGTGCTGGTAGTACAAATTTAGATTCAATCAATGAAAACAATAATACCGGAATAACTACTACCGGTATTTGTGCAAACAAGGCACCACGCGCCCCTTCAATAAAAGCCAAAGGTAAAAAGGCAGCAACGGTAGTTAACACACCAAATGTTACTGGTGTTGCTACTTCTTGAGTACCTAAAATTGCGGCCTGCTCGCCCGACGTAGCTGTTTTTAAATGGGTGTAAACGTTTTCGCCGGTAACTATGGCGTCATCAACAACAATCCCCAGTACCAATATAAAGCCAAATAAGCTCATAATATTAAGGGTTACGCCAAAAATAGGCATCGCTATAAACGCGCCCATAAACGAAACCGGAATACCAATAAATACCCAAAATGCAATTGCAGGGCGTAAAAACAAAGTAAGTAAAGCCAGTACTAAAATACCGCCTTGTAAAGCATTGGTAGTAAGGGTCGAAATACGACTTTTAACCAGCTCCGAATCATCATCCCAGTAACTTAGTTCAAACCCTTGTGGGAGAGAGCTTTGTTGCTCTTTTATGTAGTTTTTAACATCGTCAGCAACTGTAATCGCACTTTGTGGACCAATTCGATATACGTCGATAAATGCAGCTTGTTTACCATTAAAGCGAGTACGTACTGGTGTTTCTTCAAAATCATCTTTTATAGTCGCTATATCACCTAAGCGAATAATAGTGCCATCGGCTTGGTTTTTAACAACAATGCTGGCAAATTCATCTTTACGATATGCTTGCCCTTTAGAGCTTATAAGTACGTCCCCGCCTTCTGTTTTTAAGTTACCAGCAGAAATATCTGAGCTTGAGTTTGAAATAGCACTCGATATTTGTGCCAAGCTTAAATCGTACTGACGAAGAATATCTTGGCTTACTTCAATGGCTATTTCGTAATCACGAACGCCACTTAGCTCTACCTGCGTTACATTAGGTAAACGTAGGATTTGATCGCGTACTGTTTCTGCGTATTCGCGGGTTTCTTTTTCGCCATAGTCACTCGATACGGTAACCGCGATAACTTCACGAATTCGCTCAGCAAGCGCTACTATCGGCTTTTCGGCATCGGCTGGAAAAGTGTTAATTGCGTCTACACGACTTTTTATATCAGCTAAAAGCTCACGAGGGTCGTAGCCGCTTTCCACCTCTATTGTCACAGAGCCAGAACCTTCAGAAGAGCGACTAAATATTTGCTTTATGCCCTCTAAATCTTGTACGGCTTCTTCTATTCGAATTGTTACGCCTTGCTCTACATCCTCTGGTGTTGAACCACGCAAACTTACATTTACGCTTATCATGTCAGTTTCGAATGAAGGAAATACCTCAAGCGGTATTTTGCTTGATAAGCTAAAAAGTCCCGACAGTAACAGCGTTACTAGCAATAAGTTAGCAGCAACATGGTTTTTGGCAAACCAAGCGATCATGGCTTATCTCCTTGCTTTGCTGCGCGGCGTTTTTTTAGCTCTTCAACACTAATACCCTGCTCTTTTGCTTTTTGCTCAAGCTGCTCTGGCGTCGGGCGCTTTCCTTTACCTTGCCCATTAGCTCCTCGGCTTTTAGGTTGCTCTGTGCTTTGTTCGCCTAAAATACTTACCTGAGTACCAGAACTCACTTGCCCTAGTGGAGTAATAACCAGTTTATCATTTGGATTTAATCCCGTTTTTATCATCGCTTGTGTCGCATTTTGCCAAGCAAGTGTAATGTCTTTACGCTTAAGTACACCCTCTTCAACAACATAAACATACGTCCCTTGATATATTGTACTGTTAGGGATTATAAGTGCGTTAGGAACTGTTTTACCGGTAATTTGCGCCTTTATGTATTGCCCTATTTTTATTGGGTACTGGTTATTAGCCGTTGCTTTATATGGGTCGTTAATTTTAGCAACTACGTAAAGCTGTTGTGCACCTTCATCTATAGCACCTTCGGTACGCGCTAGCTGCCCTTGCCACGTTTGCTCACCCACTAAGTCAGAGGTAAATTTAACAATTGAACCCGCTTGGTTTTTGGCGCCATCGCGATATTGCTCTGGTAAATTTACGAACGGAAGATCTTTATTTTTAATCGGTAAACGAATCTCTACGCTATCGATTGCGTAAATAGTGGCAAGCTGGGTATTGTTAGTAACAACTTGCCCCAAATCAACACTACGGCTAAGTATACGACCCGCATATGGCGCGGTTACTTTAGTGCGCTCTAAATCAAGCATGGCTTTTTCAAGTACTGCTTGCGCCGATAAAACTTCTGCTTCGGCTGCTGCAAGTTGTGGTTCACGCAGTACTAAGCTGCTTGCCTGATTTGAGCCGCCAAGGCGTTTCCAATCAGTAATAGCTTGTTGTCCACGCGCTTTTTCTTCTAATAAGCCTTGCTCTGCCGTTAATAAATTGGCTTGAGCAGATTTAACTTCAGCTTGATGATCTCTATCGTCTAGCTTTAAAAGTACGTCGCCCTTTTCAAAAAAGCCGCCTTCTCTAAAGTCATCACTTACTTCAATTATTTGCCCAGATGCCTGAGCAACTAATAAACTTTGTGTACGTGGTTTTACCGTACCGTAGCTATCAATCATCACTTGGTAATTTTGTGGTTTAAGCTCAAGCGCAGCCACGCTTATTGATGCTTTAGGAGGTGAGCCAAAGCGTTTAGCCTCTGGCGGATTACCTTTAATAAACATAACAATTAAAATAGTGGCAATAATAACCACCGCTGGAATAATAATTTTTGCTGTTTTAGTTTTCATCATTATTGCTCTTTAGTTCACTTGAGGGCTTTGCAAAATCACCACCAAGGGCAACGTGTAAGTTAATTCTGTTAGCTATTAATTGGTTTTTAATGTCGATTAAGGAGCTTTGTGCATCGAAAGACCTATCTTGTGCGTCAAGCACCGTAGTGTAAGTTACCAAGCCACTTTGATATTGCTCAAACGACAACTGCTCTGCTGCAAGTGCGTTTTCTTGTGCCTCAAGGGTGCTGCTATATTGTGATTTAAGAGACTGCTGCTGTGAAATCGCATTCTCTACATCACCAAATGCATCGTAAAGCGTTTGCAAATAAAGTTGCTCTTGCTTTTGAGTATTAAGGCGCGCTATTTCTTCATTCGCTTTTAAGCGTCCGCCCTCAAAAAGTGGTGCTGAAATACTACCTAATAACGACCATGCAAGGCTTGATGGAGAAAACAAGTCGCTTACTCTGTCGGTGCTATCACTTAGTGAAGCTGTTAAATCTAAACTTGGAAAGCGTTGTTTGTGCGCATACGCCAATGAAGCGTCGGTGGCTAAAAGATCATACCAACTTGCTCGCAGCGTAGGTTTGCGTGTTATAAGTTCAGAAGGTAAGCCTAGTAGAATATCGGTATTAATAACGGGTAAGTCGCTACTAGCAGTAATGGCACCTTTTGGGTATTCACCCAGTAAACGCTCAAGTACACGTGCTGAAGCCGATAGGTTCGCCGTTTGAGTAGCAATGCGAGCGCGTTCATTATTAAGCTCATTACGGGCTAAATATACATCGAGTGCTTCGTTTATACCTTGGCGATAACCAGACTCGATAATATCTAGGCTTTGCTGTGCGTTGGCTTCGCGGCGCTTAAATAAATCGAGTAATTGCTGCGCTGTAACTACATCAAACCAGCCAGTTACTACATCAGCAACGAGTTGCTGTTTAGCTTGCTCAAACCGGGCCTGTTGCGCTAAATAGTTAAGATTAGCTTCGCGCTTTGAATCTGAAAGCTTACCCCATAAATCAACTTCATAAGTTAAATCTAAACTAACGGAGCTTGCGTTATCGTAGCTCACTGGGCGGTTGTCTTTACTACGGCTAGTACGCGTTGATAAATCAAGGCTAGGCCAAAGTGCAGAGCCCGATACTATAAGCTGTTGTTTTTGAATTTCTACATCATAACTAGTTTGTAAAAGCTGTTGGTTGTTTTTAAGTGCTTGTTGTACAAATTTGTTAAGCGTAGGGTTTTGTAGTTGTGTAAGCCATTGCTCTTGTACTTTTAATACCGAGCTTGATGCTTCTTGCTGCCATTGCTGTGGCATATTATTAGGCGCTTGCATGCGCTGCGACGAGTTAAAATCACTCGCACAGCCGCTAAGCAGCATCACACTAATTGCCAATAGGGTTGGCTTGCATTGCCAAATCATAATTAAACCTAAATTACTGCTATTTATGAACGTAATTCAAGCACTTTGGCAACTTTTGCTCAACCTACTTTACATAACATTACATAGCTAGCGATGAACTAACATAATAGCCAGTTATACGGTAAAAATGAGCAAATGTTCAGCAATTTTTAATAATAAAAAATTAACTTTTTGTAGTGTGTCTAAGAGATCATTCCAATTCGCTTAATTAAATATTATTGCGGATTGGTATTAGATATATAGAAACAAAAAAGCCCCGCTATAAGCGAGGCTTTTAAATAAATGTTGCCGACTAACTAAGCCGAGCGAATAACTTATACAGACTACTGATTACAAGTTAGTTGCTTTAAATTACCTAAAATAAATGGTGCCGACTAACCGAGTCGAACGGATAACTTATACAGACTACTGATTACGAGTCATTTGCTTTAAGCTACCTGAAATAAATGGTGCCGACTAACCGAGTCGAACGGATAACTTATACAGACTACTGATTACGAGTCAGTTGCTTTGCTCTTAACTATGGGTATTTTTAATTCTCAAGTTGAAAACAAAAAAGCCTCGCTATAAGCGAGGCTTTTGAATAAATGGTGCCGACTAACCGAGTCGAACGGTTGACCTACTGATTACAAGTCAGTTGCTCTACCAGCTGAGCTAAGTCGGCACACAAAACTGTGTGCTAAGGCACGTTCAATTTTAAAGATTGAGAACTTTTATAAAGCACTTAAAATAAAAAAACCTTGCATAAGCAAGGCTTTTCAATAAATGGTGCCTCGACGCGGAATCGAACCACGGACACGAGGATTTTCAATCCTCTGCTCTACCGACTGAGCTATCGAGGCACATAAACTGTGCTAGTTAATTGCGATATTCTACAATTAACTTTAAATAAATGGTGCCGACTAACCGAGTCGACGGGTAATTTGAACAGACTACTGATTACAGCTTTTCTTTTCAAACTACTTTGAATAAATGGTGCCGACTAACCGAGTCGAACGGTTGACCTACTGATTACAAGTCAGTTGCTCTACCAGCTGAGCTAAGTCGGCACACAAAACTGTGTGCTAAGGCACGTTCAATTTTAAAGATTGAGAACTTAAAGTAAATGGTGCCTCGACGCGGAATCGAACCACGGACACGAGGATTTTCAATCCTCTGCTCTACCGACTGAGCTATCGAGGCACATAAACTGTGCTAACTAAAAATAAAATAATTATTTAACTTTTAGCTTTATAAATGGTGCCGACTAACCGAGTCGAACGGTTGACCTACTGATTACAAGTCAGTTGCTCTACCAGCTGAGCTAAGTCGGCACACAAAACTGTGTGCTAAGGCACGAGTAATAATGTTTAAACTGTTGATTAAACACCACTACTTTAATAAATGGTGCCTCGACCCGGAATCGAACCAGGGACACGAGGATTTTCAATCCTCTGCTCTACCAACTGAGCTATCGAGGCACTTAAACAGTGCTAATTAAAAATCTTAAAGGATTTTTAATGCAATTCCCACTCATCTCTAGCGACTGAGCTATCTGGGCGTGCGGCGTATTAAACGAGTTTTGCCCTTACAAGTCAACTTTTTTTTTATTCTTTATAACTGTTTGAACGGTTTTCAGCCAACCCTGTGTGTTTTTTATTGATAACGTTCATTTTTACCACAAAAAAACTATAACCATAAAATAAATACAACTAAATCAGACTAAAACCGTAGTGAATTATTTTTTGTAAATGTTACGATTAACTTAGATACGTGCAGTAAGGGCTTATCGTAGTGAAAACACATCAATTGGAAACAATCAATGCAGAGTAAATTCTCGTCGCCGGTAAAAGGCTTACTACCTCTTTTTTTAATCATTAATATTGCAGTAACAGCACTTGCTATTGTTGCCCACTCATTTTACACAAAAACTGAAGTTAGTACTGTTCAACCAACCCCACCTGTTAATATTGTAACGCTCGCCGATAGATTGGACTTGCCTATGATTGACGCATTAACTATGTATGGTCAAGGTAAAGTAAAACAGTTACTTGATTTAACCTCCTTATTAGACGGTGACTTTGAATATACTCTATATCGCTTCAATGCTACATCAGATACTCAGTTGGTATATAGCAGCAGTAAACCAGCTATCACCTCTGTTAAAACTGAAAAGCACTTAGTAGAGCAAGGGATTGTACATCACCTGCTATCACTGAACGATCAGCCCATTGGCGAGCTTATTATTAAACAAAATCTACCAGCCATGCCTTTAAGTGCTCAGGACTCTCAAATTATTGCTTATATAATTGCGATAGCGAGTGTTGCTGCGTTATTTATACTTACTTTAATGTTTAATATGTACATTAATACTCGCTTACGTAGAAGTACTGATATTCTTACTCAAGAGTTACAATCGATCACCGAAGGTGCTAACTATAACAGTAACGTTGATGAGCAACTTGATATTGGTTTAGGTGTTGTAGCAAAACACATCAATTTATTACTGCAAAAAGTACAAACTGCAATGAGTGAAAATGAAGCTGCACAAAAAGAGCTTTATAAATTACAAAACGGTTTGGAGGCCGAGGTACAAAATCGTACTTTAGCGCTTGAGCAAGCCACATTAAAAGCTGAGCGAGCAAGCGATACTAAAACAACGTTCTTAGCAACGATGAGTCACGAAATAAGAACACCAATGAACGGTGTTATAGGCACTATTGATTTACTACGCCAAACAGAACTTGATGGGGCTCAACATCGTTTAAGTACAATTATTCGTGAATCAGCATTCTCATTATTGAGTATTTTGGACGACATCCTAGACTTTTCTAAAATTGAGGCTGGAAAACTAAATATAGATCCAACACCATTTTCTGTCTCAGATACCCTTGAAGAAGTTACTCGAGTGCTTTCCTCTGTTGCTAAAAAGCGAAATCTTGATTTAGAGCTATCAATTGCACCAGATATCCCTATAAACCTTACAGGTGACAGTGTGCGTGTACGTCAGGTTCTTTATAACCTATGTAGCAACGCAATTAAATTCACTACCACTGATGATAAAACACAAGGTCATGTAAAAATATCAGTAGAAGTAGCACACAACACTGCTGATCACTTTACTCTACGCTTTTGCGTAACCGATAACGGCAAAGGTATGACACAGTCACAACTACGCGAAATATTTAATCCATTTATTCAAGCAGAAAATTCAATCACTCGTGAATATGGGGGGACAGGCTTGGGTCTCTCTATTTGTAAAAGTTTAACTGAGCTTATGTTAGGTACTATCCATGTCACCAGCCATGCGGGTATAGGGAGTGAATTTACTGTTGAATTACCGTTTAGTACATCGGGTAAAATTGAGTACGCGCACAAAGGTTCGTTAAATGGTAAGAAGATTATTGTAGTTAGTAATCACTTAGAACGTGAAAAAGTAATGTACCGCTACTTATCGTTTATGGGCGCTAAAATTACTTACGTGCATACAGAAGAAGAAGCTGAAGAGTATCAAAATTCACAAGATATTATTTGGGTCGCTGATGGCATAGATAATATGGACAAAATTAACGCACTGCTAAGACGCTTATTTTATTCATTGGAAGATTATAACCAGCAAGTAGTTGTGCTAAGTAAACTTGATGAAGCGGCTATCAATCATAAAAACATTTTTTATATTAACGCCTCTCCTTTATGCAAATCTAATTTCATGCTTTCTATTTTAGTGGCTGCTGGTTTACATACACCCAAGCAAATAAAAAAAACCAAGGTACTTAATAGCCATTTAAATATTGATCAAGCTCGTAAATCAAACAGATTGATTTTATTAGTTGAGGATAACCTCCTAAACCAACAAGTATTGACTGATCAACTACATATATTAGGTTTTGCCGTTGAAATAGCGAACAACGGTGAAGAAGGCTTAAATATGTGGAGAAAAGGTGACTATTCACTTATTTTGACCGACTTACACATGCCTAAAATGTCGGGTTACGATATGGTAGAAAAAATCCGTAATGAAGCCGAATTATTGGAATCTATTGATGCACAGCCTTATATTATCGCTGTCACTGCCAACGCACTTAAAGGTGAAAAAGAGCGCTGCTTAGCGGTAGGGATTAATGATTTTATTACCAAACCTATAGAATTAAATGTATTAGAAGATACTTTAAAGCGTTGGAGCGATAAGCTAAATCAAAGCCAAAGCGTATTAATTCATCAAACTATGGCACTACCTATAGATATGGAGGCAGTCGCTAAATATGTAAATGGTGATAATGCTAAGCAAATTCGTTTCTTTAAAATGTATCTAGAACAAAGCCAAGGGCTAATTAAAGGTATTAACTCAGGTGTAATGGTTAACGATTTAGACGAAATAATTGAAGGTTGTCATCAACTAAAATCTATTTCTAAAACAATTGGTGCTCTAGTGGTAGCAGATCTTTCAAGTGCATTTGAAGATAAATGCAAAGAAGGTGAACTTACAACCGATGAGTTAATAGACTTAAGAGACAAGTTAGAAATTGAATACTCTAAAGCAGCTCAATTTTTAAAAGAACAAATTAAAATCTCTGAGCAAGAAGATGAGTTAAGTGATTAAATGGTCACACAAAAAAAGGGCTATTTAGCCCTTTTTTTATGTTTGAAATATTATTTTTCAGGCGGTCGATAACCTTCAATTTCCACATCTTTGTTTTCAAACAAAAAGCCAACCATTTGCTCTTCTAAAAATGTGCGGTGCTCTGGGTCCATCATATTTAAATGCTTTTCGTTAATAAGCATTGTTTGCTTATGCTGCCACTGACCCCACGCTTCTTTAGAGATGTTATTAAAAATCTTTTCACCAACTTCACCAGGGTATAACTGAAAGCCAAGCCCTTCGGCTTCTTTTTGTAACTTTTGACAAAATACTGTACGTGCCATGATTGATTCTCTCTAACGCTAAATATGGGGCTATTCTATACTATTGCTGTAATTTGTTTAACCAACTTTTTAGTTGGCGCTGCTAGGCCAACCTCTATTGATTGATCAAGCGGATACCACACTAATTGTTTGTCATTTACTACATCAGGAATGTTCTTAACATTGAGCACATGCGGATTAATCTTCAGCTCAAAATGTGAAAACACATGAATAAACGCTTCAAGCTCTACTAAGTTGGCTTCTAATCCTTGCTGAGCTAAAAATATTTGAAGCTCCTCGTACTCATTAAATTCAAAAAAGCCAAATAGTCCTCCCCAAATACCGCTGTTAGGGCGTTTTTCCATAAGCACTTTATCGCCGCACTGAATAATTAACTGATGACAACTCTTCTTAGGCACTGCTTTTTTAGGTTTAGAATGTGGAAATTCTTTTACTTTACCTGCATTAAAGGCACCACAACCTGAATTTAATGGGCAAGCCTCGCAATCAAGCCGACTACGTGAGCAAACACTCGCACCTAAATCCATCATAGCTTGATTAAATTCGGTGACATTATTTTTAGGTGTTAATTGCTCTGATAAGTGCCAAAGCTGATTTTCGACTTTTTTAACACCGTACCAACCTTCTATCATAAAGTAGCGCGCTAAGACTCGCTTAACATTCCCATCTAAAATTGGATGATGCTGCCCAAGCGACAATGACAAAACAGCACCCGCTGTAGAGCGCCCTATTCCGGGTAAATCCATTACCTCATCAAGCGTTTGTGGAAATTCGCCTTGGTATTTGTCACGCACTATTTTAGCTGTTTTATGTAAGTTACGCGCACGAGCGTAATACCCTAAACCGGTCCAGTGATGCAGTACTAAATCTTCATCAGCATCAGCTAAAGCAATAATATCTGGAAAGCTTTGCATAAATTTTTCAAAATATGGGATAACAGTAATAACTTGAGTTTGCTGCAGCATCACCTCAGACACCCATACTTTATAAGGTGTTTTACCCAACTGCCACGGGAGTGTTTTACGCCCATGAAGGTGATACCAATCAACGATTTGATTAGAAAACAAATTAGACTGTTCTTTATTTAAATCCAACATATTGTACTTTTACTGATGCTCAATGGCGGCTCAGTCTATTGTAGTTAATAAAAAGATCAAGCTATAGGGCGTGTAAAACCAGCTAATACTTGTGATTGCGGGCTCGGTCAGGGATAATATGCAACCATTTTTAAACACATTGTTTTTGTCAGGCCAATAATATGAGTGAATCAAGCAACACTAACCTTGAGCAAGCTAAGCAAGAAGGTAAATACATCCGCACCATTCGCAGTTTTGTAAAACGCGAAGGTCGATTAACCAAAGGCCAAGCCGCTGCAATCGAAAAATGCTGGCCAACAATGGGCCTAGAGCATAAAAACGGTATGCTTGATTTAAGCGAAGTTTTTGGCAACAACAACGATGTAGTAGTAGAAATTGGTTTTGGTATGGGTAAATCACTTGTCGAAATGGCAACAAATGCTCCACACCTAAACTTTATTGGTATTGAAGTACACCGCCCAGGCGTTGGTGCTTGTTTAATGGATGCTGATGAAGCAGGCATTACTAACTTACGTATTTTTGAACACGACGCTGTTGAAGTACTTGCTGACTGTATACCTAATGAAAGCTTAACAACACTGCAGTTATTTTTCCCTGATCCTTGGCATAAAAAGCGCCATCACAAACGCCGTATCGTACAAACTGAGTTTGTTGAAAAACTAAGAGCTCAACTTAAAATGGGTGGCGTTTTTCATATGGCAACAGATTGGGAAAACTATGCAGAGCATATGCTCGAAGTAATGAATGTAGCTCCTGGTTTTAAAAACCAATCAGAAACAAACGATTATGTTCCACGTCCAGATTTGCGTCCGCTTACTAAGTTTGAGCAGCGCGGGCATCGCCTAGGTCATGGCGTATGGGATTTAATGTTTGAACGTACTGAGTAATTAGTAACTTTAAGCACTCACTTTTATTTTTAATAAAACTAAACATACTGTAAGGCAAAGCCATTTATGAGCGTACTAACCAACCCAAGTTTACTGTTACTTCGTAATAGCGAGGCACTAACGGGCAAATCTATCTTGGTGGTCAACTTTGTTCAAGATGGCTTTTTAACAGAGCTTAAAAAACTTAACCCACAAAGCAAGGTAACTGCATTTAGCTACAACCATGCTAACGGTGAGTTTGCTAAAAACACTAAAGACGTTGATATTCATGTAAACCACACAATACCTGGCAACGGCTACGATTTAGTTATTCTTTACTACCCTAAATCAAAACCTGAGTTATTAATGGCGCTTGATAATATTCGATCTGCTATTACTGATGATGCCGAACTATTGGTGGTAGGTGAAAATAAAAGTGGTGTTAAATCAATTGAAAAGCAATTAGCTGGTAAAGCTGAGTTTAGTAACAAAATTGATTCAGCTAAGCACTGCGTTCTTTACTCATTTGCTGAGATTACCCAGCACCCTGATTTTGATATTACGACCTACCATAAAAAGTTTGTTGTTAATGTTGCCGACACCGAGTTTACAGCTATTAGTGTCCCAGGGGTGTTTAATCACGGTAGTTTAGATATGGGAACGAAAGTTCTACTCGAAAACGCACCGACAATTAAGCAAGGTAGGGTTCTCGACTTTGGCTGTGGCGCAGGTTTAATAGCAACCTTTTTAGGGCTGCATAATCCAGCACTTGAGTTTGTGTGTAGTGATGTAAGTGCACTGGCAACCTACGCAACACAGCAAACTCTGAAGCTTAACAGCATCAAAGGCGAAGCGATATTAAGTAACGGCCTTAAAAGCATTACCGGTAAGTTTGATTTAATTATTAGCAATCCACCTTTTCATACTGGTATTGCGACTGACTACACAGTAGCAGAAACATTTTTAGCAAATGCAAAACAGCATTTAACTAAGTTAGGAAAACTGAATATTGTTGCTAACAGCTTTTTAAAGTACCCGCCTATTTTAGAAACGCAATTTGAAAGCTATCAAACTGTATTTAAGAACAATAAATTTGCTGTGTATAGTAGCTAATTTAACTTTATAGAATGATTAAGCACAAACGTGCTTAATCTAACTTTCGAATAAATATAAGAATTAATTTAGTTTTTATCCTTCACTTCCCTCCGTTTTTGCTAAACTAAAACTCTAAATAATTAAAATTAATTCAGGCGATAACGAAATAATGCCTAAAAAAGTTCAACAAAGTAGCATTCGTAAAGCACTCCTAAATTTAATTATGCTTATTACAGCTATTTGCTTATCGCTCTCTATTTCTATTTCGACGTACTTGAGCGTTAAGGAGCAAAAGCAATTAATCATTAATAAACTCGTTATACTTTCTGAAATTGTAGCTTTCGATGCTGCTAACTCAGTAATTGAGGATGATAGAAAAACAGAAGAAAAACGCCTTAAATCATTTGAAAATATCCCTCTTGTAAAAAACATACATATTTATTCAATAGAAAAAGCATCCCAAAAACCCGTTTTTTTTATTAGCTTCAATGCAAAAAAAATGCCTCCAGTGCCGTTAAGAATAGACAGTGTTGATGAGCTAAAAACGCCACGAATTACGAGCGATCATATTGAATTAACCCGTCCTATTTACGATAACGAACAGTTGGTAGGTTATGTATATATGCGAGGGAGTCTCGAAAGTTTAGAGACCTATATTGAAAGAAAAATATTAATAGACGTGTTATTAACACTCTTAATTTTAATCGTTGTTTACTTTATTGCTATAAAAGTTCAACGACGTATAGCCAAGCCAATAGAGCAGCTAAGCATGCTATTACAGGATGTATCTAAAAATCATAACTATGATGCACGCGCGCCGATAACCGATGTAAAAGAAATAACCGCTCTTTCAAATAGTTTAAATATTATGCTTACACGTACTAAGAGGCAACTGGAGCGCCACGAAAAAGATAAACAAGAAATAAAACAGTTAAACCAAAGTCTTGAAGAAAAAGTAAACCAGCGAACAATCGCTCTCAGAGAAGCAAACCAAGAGCTTTTATCAACTCTTGAGCGAATGCATCAGTATCAAACACAAATTGTTGAAAATGAAAAAATGGCATCGCTTGGGCAAATGGTTGCAGGGGTTGCCCATGAAGTGAATACACCAATAGGGCTAGGGATTACTGGTTCTACATTACTACGAGATAAACTGGCAGATATACAACAAAGCTTTGACGATAAAAAACTAACCTCAAGCCATTTAAAACGCTTTATAAATGAAGGTATTGAAAACTTAGACTTAATTTATCGTAATCTAAATCGTGCTGCAGACCTGATATCTAACTTTAAAAAAGTCGCCGTTATTCAAGACGACGGTGTTAATACCTATATTAATGTGCATAAATTAATAAGTGATGTTTTAACATCGATTCAATCTGAATTACTGCCTAAAAAGCCTGCCGTTATTATTAACTGCCCGAACGACTTGGCTATTCATAGTAAGTCTGAGCCTCTGCAACAAGTGTTTCAGCAATTGCTTATGAACTCTGTGATTCATGGATTTATAGGTAAAGAAAATAATGAAATTCGCTTTGACGTAGAACTGGTAGGGAAAAAATTAACAATAGTTTACTCTGACAATGGTCAAGGCGTTGATAAAAATATTAAAAATAGAATTTTTGATCCTTTTGTAACTTCAAAGCGTGGACAAGGTGCAAGCGGCTTAGGCATGCACTTGGTATATAACCTAGTAACACAGGCACTCGGTGGAAGAGTTATGTTTGATCTTGAAGAAAAACGCGGTGCTCGCTTTATAATTACTATCCCTTAAATAAAGATCACTAAAAGTGCATATATTTAAAATTTATCCTTGAATTAGCATTAAATGACCTCATTAATGAGGCATGTGATAAGCGCGTAACATTATTTAATTGCATTAAATAATTATTACCAAACGATTTATGAACTTTTTTATCTTTGCTGTATCACATACATTGATGAAAGGTTAGAAAGTGATATAGTTTTGCTTTGAATTAGTCTGATTATTTTAAGTACCCTGTTTGATTGAATGATGTATCAATTATTAAAGGGAAATGGCTTCGACTTTATAATTCAAATAGCTACATCCACGTATATATCAATTAAACAGTAGTTTTTGCACTGCCCTTTTTAGTAGACTTTGGACAACCTGCTGTTTTATTTTTATCCAATTTGTTTTTTCCTTGTTAACAAATGGGTATAATCCTATAATCTCTAGTAATCGGTTATAAATTCGTCACCGATTTTTTATAAATAAAATATTCCAAAAGGTTAATTAATAATGCAAACGCCAGTCATTCTAATCGTAGAAGATGAAGACGTAACTCGACTGAACCTAGTTAGTTTATTTGAAGCTGAAGGTTACAAAGTTATTGAAGCCATTGATGGCGATGATATGCATGACAAGCTTACAAATAACGATGACGTTAATCTTGTAGTTATGGATATCAACCTTCCTGGTAAAAACGGTCTTATTTTAGCCCGTGAATTACGCCAAAAGCGTAAAGTGGGTCTTATATTCCTAACCGGTCGTGACAACGATGTTGACCGTATTTTAGGTCTTGAAATTGGCGCAGATGACTATGTTACTAAGCCATTCAACCCACGTGAATTAACTATTAGAGCTCGCAACCTTATTACTCGTACTGCTTTAGGCGGTGAAGAGTCAGCACTAGAAACAAATGGTGTTATTACGTTTAACGGTTGGGAACTTGATGAAAATAGCCGTTGCCTTACCTCACCTGGTGGCGATGCTAAGCGCTTGCCGAAAGGTGAATACAGAGCACTTCGTTTAATGCTTGATTCTCCTGGTCGTATTTTCAGCCGCGAGCAATTAATTAAGCATATGACAGGCCGTGAGCTTCGTGCAAATGACCGTACTGTTGACGTTACTATTCGTCGCATTCGTAAGCATTTTGAAAGTGATAACTCAACGTCAGAGTTAATCAGCACCATCCATGGTGAAGGTTACCGTTTCATTGGTAAAATTGACGCTTAATTAGAGCTAATTAGTTTTACTCTAATTGCTGTAAAAATAAATGAAGGGCTTTTTGTCCTTCATTTATTTTATCTTCTAAAACATCTAACCACTGCTTTAATACTTCATCAGATTCATCAATCGCACCATGCTCCATTACCTTGGCATGAAGCTGCACATCATTTAGACCTACCGATCCAGCCGCACCTTTAAGTTTATGTGCTACTGATTCATACTCTTCCCTATCGCCGGCATTTAATGAAGTAAGTAATTCTTGCTGATATTGTGGACTTAGCTTTTCAAATAACTGACTACTGCGTCTAAATACAACTAAGCCCATCGAATTTACAAAGTCTTCTATTGTTTCAATATCTAATAAGTGTGCATCAATGCCCTCTAGCGCCTCTTCACTTACTTTTAGCTGTGGCTCTGTGCATTCACTTTGCTTAATACCAAATAAGTCAGCCAGCATTTTATCAAGCTTCACTGTGTTAATTGGTTTAGCCAACGCACCTTGTATTGATATACCTTCAAGCTCTTTTTCAGCACTGCGTACATTGGCAGTTAAAGCGACAATAGGTAATTTATCGAAGTGGCTATCTGAGCGTATTTGCTTAGCAACCACGTCACCGTTTATATCTGGCAATTGCATATCAAGTAGTACTAAATCTAAGTCATCTTCGGTTTCGACAAACGAGAGCGCATCTTCACCGGTTTCAGCCCATAATACTTCGTGGCCGCGTTGCTCTAATAGGTTTGTAGCAATTTCGGCGTTAAGAGGCACATCTTCTACTAGTAGAATATACAAACCGCGGCCAACATAGCTTTGCTCTGTTGGTGCAACACATAAACTAAGCGGTATTTGCACTGTAAAACAACTTCCTTCGCCTTCGGTACTATTGACTGTAATTATCCCTTTCATTGCACTTACAAGTGCCTTAGTTACAGCCAAACCAATACCTGAGCCTATCGCGTTGGTTCCTTTTAAATCCGGCGCTTTGTAATACATATCAAATATATGGGCAAGCTGCTCTGGTGGAATACCTTGGCCGGTATCCAATACTTTAATAACTAACCATGGGCCTTCTACACGATTTTCTCTGCTACATTCGAGTGTTACTTTCCCTTGCTGAGTAAACTTAACGGCGTTGTTAATCAAGTTCCAAACAACTTGGCGTAATCGAGTCGGATCGAGTTGCGCGTAAACATCAAGTATGCCATTGCGTTTAATATCAAACTCAAGCTCTTTTTGCTCTGCTATTAAGCCTGCAAAATTAACTACATCGTTTATAAAATCAGAAACATTAATAGAATTGGTTGCTATATCGAGCTGCTCTCTATCTATTTTATCTAAATCTATAATATCATTAAAAATATTCCCGAGTGTCTCAGCGCTCGAAAAAATAGTGTTACCCCAACTACGCTGTTGCTTATTAAGCTCTGTATCTAATAACATACGCGTTAAACCAACAATGCCATTTAATGGTGTACGTAGTTCATGGCTCAGTGTAGCAATAAACTTACCTTTGTCTTTATAAGCTGTTTCGAGTGCCTGTGCTGCTTCTTTACGGCTAGTGATATCACGACCAAAACCCAGTAATCCAATGTAGTCACCGTCATCATTTATAAAAGGTAATTTACGCAGCTCAAACCAACGTGTTTCACCATTTACTTCATAACCCACATCGATAGTCAGCGCTTTATGGCTTTGCTCTACTTCCTTATCAGTTTTTAAAACCTCAGATAAAAAGTGACTCGGAAATATTTGCTCAACCGTTTTCCCAATTAGCTCACTACTTGATTTGCCCATTACTTCTTCAAACATTTTATTACAACCAGCAAATACGCCATTGTTATCGCGGTAATAAAATAAATCAGGAGATGAATCAACTATTGAGCGCTGCAGCATGCTTTGTTGAGCAAGTTCTTGTTGTGTTTTTTTACGCTCTGCAATTTCTCGGCGCAGCTCTTCGATAGCGCGATGCTTGGCATGAAATGCCATTTTACGCTCATCAATTTCAATATTCAAACGGCTAATATTATCTTTTAAGGTTTGATTTAAGAGTTTTTCCTGTTTGGTTGCACTATCTAAATAAGCATACGAGGCATCTAATTGACGAATTGAATTAAGTAATACACTTATAATTAAAGGGGAAACCACAGCGGTAAAAAATACCACAGCCAAAATATCAACAAGGTGTAATTCGCCTATCGCAACATAATAAAACATGCTCGATAAAATAAGAGATACAGTTAAAAATAAAGTGTAACAAATAGCTGCGGTTTTAAATTCACCAAATCGCGTTATTGAGCTGGAAAGTACCCGAGCCCAAGGGCTCAAAGAATAATCGGTCATACGTAATTTTATCTCTTAGCTGTGTGCTTAAATATAAAGAAGGCAATGCGCATGTATAAACATACCATTTTCCCAGATTTTAGCATTTTTCTCCTACCACTACCCATGTTGTGCGATAAAAACAAAATTTTTCATGTTTGATTTTGCTCATTCCCTAAACTCATCATTTCAGCAATAAATTATTTAGTGTAAAATGCCCCGCTTTATTATCTCCAAAATACGAGTAGCGCACATGCAAACCAATATGCCAGATATAGCAGACACTGCACCCGCTTTACAAACAGGTAAATTAGACTGGGTTGGCATGGGCGAAATCGAACTGCCATTTATTTTTGAGTCACTAGACTTATCTCCAGTTACAGTAAATGCCAAAGCTCGTGCATTTGTAAATTTGCATAAAGAAGATGCCAAAGGCATTCATATGTCACGTCTATTTTTAGCACTTGACCTGCTTTCAACTGAGCAGCAAGTCAATCCGCAAACAATAGCGCAAGCACTCGATACCTTTATAACTAGCCACGAAGGGCTGAGCGATAAAGCACAAATTGAATTTAAATTTGAATTACCGCTACGCCGTAAATCACTATTAAGTGGTAAAGCGGGCTGGAAAAGCTACCCAGTTGTACTTACCAGTACAATTGAAAATAACATTATTAGCTACGAGCTAACCGTAGATGTTACCTATTCTTCAACATGCCCTTGCTCTGCAGCACTTGCACGCCAGCTTATACAAAACGCGTTTAACGAAAAGTTTAACCAAGAAACCTTAAGCCAAAAAGATGTGCACGAATGGCTAGGCACTACACAAGGCATAGTTGCTACACCTCACTCGCAGCGCTCTATTGCCAACGTAAAAGTAAAGCTTGATAGCAACATTCAAGAGTTTGATGTAGTGACTCTAATAAATACTCTTGAAGCAGAACTTAAAACGCCTGTACAAGCGGCTGTAAAACGTGAAGACGAGCAAGAGTTTGCCCGCCTAAACGGCCAAAATCTAATGTTTTGTGAAGATGCAGCGCGCAAAATTAAAGCCTTGCTAGAAGCTGATAATTACAGCGATTACTGGCTGCAAATAAACCATTATGAATCACTCCATGCACACGATGCTGTAGCTATTGCGGTTAAAGGTATTGAAGGTGGATACAAAGCTTAATAGCTGCATCGCTTTAGCTTTTATAAACAGTTGGTAATTATTTTATAACTCACACTTTTTAGGCACGTAAATTGCTTTGTTTGAGCAGTGTCAATTTGTTGTTATGGAGTTACCGTATGGAATTCGCTTTATTATTAATCCTAGTATTAGTTGTCGGGGCCTCTGTTGTTGCGTCAAAATTTAATGACGATGGCGGAAACCCGTACCCTTTTATCCGCAAGCAAACTGTGTTTACACAGGTTGAAGGGGCTTTTTTAAATCTTCTAGAGCGTGCTGTTGGCGATCAATATAAAATTGTTAGTCGCGTTAAGTTAGTTGATGTTATTGACTGTAAGCAAGGCCTTTCAGTAAAATCTAAACGTGCTGCTTTAGCAAAAGCTAAAAATAAACAGCTTGATTACGTGCTAATCGATAAAGAAAAACTAACTATTGTTGCGGCCGTTGACCTAGTTAACAATGCCAATAAAGGTGGCCACAAAGCTCAACGTGACTGGTTTGTAAATGGCGCACTAGAGTCTGCCGGCATTCCACATATTCGTATGAAAGTTAAGTCGGGCTACCGCCCTTCTGAAGTACGCGATGCAATTATGTTTAAACTTGGTAAGCCTGCAGCAGCACAAACGCAGCGTCCTGTTCGTAACCGCTCACATAAGCCAGCGGTACTTTCACCTTCTCAAGCCAAAGCACAAACAACTGCTTTAGCTGAAATTTAAAAACCGAATTAAATACCTTCCTAAAAAGTATTTAAAGCGAGCAGTGAAAACTGCTCGCTTTTTTGTTTTTTATAGCTAACTTCACGTATAATCAAGTAATTCAAACTCAGGAATAAAACATTATGAATGTTGGTATTATTGGCGCAATGGAGCCAGAAGTTAAAATTTTACGTGAAGCAATGCAAAACCCACAAATTTTAACTAAAGCAGGTTTCACTTTTTATACTGGCGAGCTAGCTGGTAACACAGTAACACTTGTTCAATCTGGTATTGGTAAAGTTGCCTCAACGATTGCAACCACGTTACTTATCGATAACTTTAAACCTGATTGCGTAATTAACACAGGCTCTGCCGGTGGATTCGATCCTTCTCTAAGTGTTGGCGATGTAGTAATTTCGTCAGAAGTACGTCATCACGATGTAGATGTCACTGCTTTCGGCTACGAAATTGGCCAAGTACCGCAAATGCCAGCAGGCTTTGCAGCTCACCCTAAATTAGTTGAAGCAGCACAACAAACAATCGAACAGATCAGTGATGTTAAAACACTTGTTGGCTTAATTTGTACTGGTGACACATTTATGTGTGACCCGGTACGTATTGATAAAGCACGTAGTGATTTTCCTACAATGCTTGCCGTTGAAATGGAAGGCGCTTCAATTGCACAAACGTGTTTTACGCTTAATACACCGTTTGTTGTAATTCGCTCAATGTCTGATATTGCAGGTAAAGAGTCACCACAATCATTTGAAGAATACCTAGAAACTGCATCAATCAACTCATCTAAAATGGTTGTCGCACTTTTAGAAAAGCTAACTGCAGTGTCTCTGTAAATGCTTAGCAATATTGTTCAAAACCACTTGGACTTTATTGCCTTTGTACTAGCGCTCCTTGCTGAGCGCTTTATTCCCATTGTTAGCTGGTATCATCCTAATACGGCATTGAATGCTGTTTTTAGTGCGATTGGCAAACGCATATACAAAAGCAAAGAACCTAAGAGCTATCAATATTTAGCTGCAATACTCGCAAGTACGCTCATTTTAAGTGTCATTCTTATTATTGTAATGTTACTACTCGAATTTGCTTTTTACCCAGAATTACTCGCAGGTCTTATTTTATATTTATGCTTAGAGAGTAAGAGTATTGATAAAAAAGCGCTCCGAATTGCAAAGTTAACTAAACAAAATCAAAAATCGACAGCACGCGAATTACTAAAACCACTGCTTGCCCGTGAAGTTAATAGGCTTTCATCTCCTGGTATTATCAAAGCATTAATTGAAAGCTTAATACTGCGCACTGCTAGATACTATTTCGTAGTTATATTTATATTTTTAGCATTTGGCCCTATCGCTGCCCTCGCCTATCGGTTGCTTACCTTAATACAACAAGCGTGGCGTAGTGGCATATCCCCAAATAGCTACTTTTTAAAACCGCTTAAAACTCTGTTGTTTATTATTGAATATATACCGATGCGCTTACTGGCTTTAACTATTGCAGCAAGTAGAGCGAGCAAACAAAGCATGCGCTACATTAAGTATTACGGCAGACATTTTTATCAAACAAATACAGGTTGGCTGTTAAGCACGTGCTCTGCATCACTTGGCGTGCAACTGGGCGGGCCAGCAGTTTATTTAGGTACTCGCTTTAATAAAATGCGTATTGGTACTGATAGACTACCTACACCGGAGGATGTACCTGTAATAATTAATAGATTAAATCAAGCGCGTGTATTTTGGTTGTTAGTAATTGTAAGTATCGAAATATTAAAAGTGATTTAGTGACTATTTAGTGACTACCTCGTAACTATTTACAGACCCCAAAATACAAGCACAAAAAAACCAGCCGAGGCTGGTTTTTTAGTTTTTAAACTGCGTTTAAGCTACAGTGATGTTTGCAAACTTACGTTTACCTACTTGGTAAATAGCTGTTGTGCCTTTTGCTATTTCAAGTTTGGTGTCAGTGATTTTATCTTCACCGTTAAGTTTAACTGCACCTTGCTTAATCATACGCATTGCTTCTGACGTACTAACTACTAAATTTGCTTCTTTAAGCAAGTTAGCAATTAAAATAGTATCTTCTGCGATAGTGATTGTCAGCTCTGGGATTTCATCTGGTAACGCTTTTTTCTGAAAACGCTGAATAAAATCATCATGTGCACCTTGTGCATCAGCTTCACTATGAAAACGAGCAATTAACTCTTTAGCTAATTCTATTTTAATATCGCGCGGATTAGTACCTTGCTCAACACGTTCTTTTTGAGCTGCAATTTCTTCAATAGAAAGCGCGCTTAATAAATCGTAATAACGCCACATTAGCACATCACTAATTGACATTATTTTACCAAACATATCGTTTGGCGCATCAGTAATACCAATGTAGTTACCAAGCGACTTAGACATTTTTTGAACGCCGTCAGTACCTTCAAGTAATGGCATCATTAATACTGTTTGCGGCTTTTGCCCTTCAACTTTTTGTAGCTCACGACCCATTAGCAAGTTAAAGCGCTGATCAGTACCACCTAGTTCAACATCTGACTCTAGTGCAACCGAATCCCAACCTTGTACCAGTGGATATAAAAACTCATGAATTGCAATTGGTTGGCCACTTCCATAACGCTTTTTAAAGTCATCGCGTTCAAGCATACGTGCTACGGTTTGGTTTGCAGCAAGTTTAATCATGCCTGCAGCGCCTAACTTTTCCATCCAAGTAGAGTTAAATGCAACAGTGGTTTTAGCAGGATCTAGAATTTTGAATACTTGTTCTTTATATGTTTCGGCATTGGCTAGTACGTCTTCGCGAGTAAGTGGTTTACGCGTTACGTTTTTACCTGTTGGGTCGCCAATCATGCCAGTAAAGTCACCAATTAAGAAAATAACCTCATGACCTAAATCCTGAAAGGTTTTCATTTTATTAATGAGTACAGTGTGCCCTAAATGTAAATCAGGGGCTGTAGGATCAAAGCCAGCTTTTATTTTTAGCTTTTTGCCCGACTTTAGTTTTTCAACTAGTTCGTCTTCAATTAATATTTCTTCTGCACCGCGTTTTATCTCTGCTAGAGCGGTTTGTAAATCCACTTTGTGTTACTCCAAAATTCTGCCTACGAAGGGGCGGACTAGTTACTTGTAATCACGGTTTAATATAGGTTTAAACCGAATATATATATGTAGCTAACATAACAAATTTCTACCTAATTAAAATAACTTTTTAAGTTATTAATGCAACTAAACAAAATGAATTGAGTCTTAGCTAGATAGGACGTTAAAAAAGGCTTCCTAACCCTGATTTTAGCGTAGTTTAAGGTTAGTTTAAATCTACAAAGCACTAGTATTCGTACATTATTAAGTATATCCTGCAATATTATGTATTTATTATCTTGACAGCAGAAAAAGGCACGTTATGGTTCACGTGGTTAACACTCTCCCAAAAAAACACAAATTGCTTATTTTAGGTTTAGTTTCTGCTATTGCCGGCTTGGCATTTCTTCCTTCTGAAAAAGCGACTGCTTCTAAAGACAATAATGCAGATGCATTAGAGATAGGCAAGCGCTATGAGTTACAAGTTAAAGTTGATGACAACGAAAAATTAACTGAGTTAAATTCAGAGCAAGCAGCAGAAAAGTTACCAGAATACGACTTTGTCGATCATAAAGTTAAAAATGGCGACAATTTAGCAATTATCTTCAAACGTGCTGGTTTTTCAGCTCAAACGCTCCATAAACTAATTAACACTAACGCAGAAACGCGCAAGCTAACTAAAATTCACCCCGGTGAAATACTTAGCTTTGCGACAGCTGAAGATGGCTCTTTGGCTCAACTGCGCTATGTGATTTCAAAAACCGATACTTTATTTGTTACCTTAAATGAAGAAGGTAACTACGATACAGCTATTGATAGTAAAGAAATTGAAACGTTAACTAAAACCGCTGGCGGCGAGATATCTAACAACTTTTGGACTTCAGCAATAGCGGCTGGTTTAAGCGAACGTCAAATAATGAACTTTGCTGACATATTTGGTTGGGATGTTGATTTTGCAAACGACATTCGTAAAGGCGATGTGTTTGGCTTAATTTATGAGTCTCATTATGTTGATGGCGAGTTTATTGGTACCGGTAAAATTATTGCCGCTGAATTTGTAAACCAAGGTCAGCGCTTTGCAGCGATTCGCCATACCGACGGCAATTTTTATACGCCTGAAGGGCGTAGCATGAAAAAAGCATTTTTACGTGCACCTGTAAGCTTTAAGTATATTAGTTCGAGCTTTAATCCTCGTCGCTTACACCCAGTTACTGGGCAAGTTAGAGCGCACCGTGGTATCGACTTTGCGGCACGCACTGGCACACCGGTGGTTGCATCAGGGAACGGTAAGGTAGTTAAAGCGGGTTACAGCAAGTACAACGGTAACTACGTCTTTATTAGCCATGGCACACAATATGTAACTAAGTACTTACACCTAAATAAGAAACTAGTTAAAACGGGCCAAAAAGTTAAACAGGGCCAACAAATTGGTACTGTAGGTTCTACGGGTCGTGTTACTGGCGCGCATTTACACTATGAATTTTTAGTAAATGGCGTTCACCGTAATCCTAAAACAGTAAAACTTCCTAAGTCAGAGCCATTACCTCGCTCAGAACTTGCTAAGTTTAAACCTATTGCAGATAATTTTATTGCCCAACTTGAGCGCAATCGCGAGCTACAGTTAGCACTTAAATAAAGTTTATTAATAAACATTAAAAAAGCCTTTGCAGGTTAAACCTGCAAAGGCTTTTTTGTGTACGCTAAAAACCATTAGTACATTAATACATAAATGAGCTGAATAACTAAAGACACCATCACTAATGGCCAAATATATTTGCTGTATTTGGTTGCACCGTTGAGCCCTATTTTACTTTGATATTTTTCAAGCAATGGAATAAGTATCGCTAGCGCGACAAACAAACCAATTAAAATAACGAATATATTCATATCAATGCCCTTCTTATGGTAGCTCATGGCCTTTAGCGCTTACATAAAGTGCATACCAATGCTCACGAGTTAGCTGTACGTTTACAGCATCACAAGAGGCTTTAATACGCTTGGCATTAGTTGTTCCAATAATCGGCTGAATAGATGCGGGATGGCGCAGTAACCATGCAATGACTATAGCCTCAGCAGACGTATCATAAAGTGCAGCCAGCTTATTAACTAAAAGACTGGTGTTTATATCAGCCTGCGATGCGTTTGATAAATCACTGCCGCTGTATAATCCTTGGCATAAACTGCCCCAGCTTTGAATTTGAATTTCAAAATGGCGACAGTACTCAATACTACCGGGCGTAAAATTAAGATCCTTACCGTCACTGTTACCGGCATATACACCTTCATCAACAAACTGATGTTTTTGTAAACTAGCCTCAATTTGATTAGCCACAATCGGCATATCAAGTGCATGCTGTAAAAAATTCATTTGATGTTGCTGCATATTTGATACTGCAAAATTGCGCACTTTACCGCTTTCTTTTAAGCAACTAAATATGCGAGCAATTTCGTTAGCTTCCATGAGTGGATCAGGACGATGTAGCATAAGTACGTCTAAATAGTCTGTATTTAATCGCTTCAAGGATGCTTCAACTGATTGCTCAATCCACTTTGATGAAAAATCATAGCGCTTTGGCCCTAAGTCATCTTCAAAACGAATCCCACACTTAGATTGAATATACATGTGCTCTCTAAGCTCTGGTCGCTCGCTTAATGCTTTACCAAAAACCTGCTCCGCTTTACCAAAAGTATAAATATCAGCATGGTCAAAAAAGTTAATGCCACCTTCAATAGCGTTATCTATGCATTCATGAGTTTGCTTAACATGTGCATCAGTGATTGCGTCTTTATTCCAACCGCCGCCCAGACCCATGCATCCGAATACAAGTTTACTAACATGAGGTAAGTGCTTTGCTAAAGGTGTGTGAAGCATGATAACTATCCTTAAAATTTTGAAGAGCTGTTACTGTAAACAAAAAGCGCTGAACAAGAAACTATTTAGCGGTGAACAAATTAAGAACAAAAAAAAGCGCAGTAAACTGCGCTAAATCATTTATTAACTACCACGTTAATTATTAGCCAACAAGTGCTAATAAAATACCCGCAGCAACTGCACTACCAAGTACACCCGCTACGTTGGGTCCCATAGCATGCATAAGTAAAAAGTTATGTGGGTTACTTTCAAGGCCAACTTTATTAACTACTCGTGCCGCCATTGGCACAGCCGATACACCTGCCGCTCCAATTAATGGGTTTATAGGTGTTTTAGATATGCGGTTAAGTCCTTTTGCCATAAATACGCCAGATGCCGTACCAATTGCAAAAGCCAGTGCGCCAAGCACTAAAATACCAATCGTCTCAACAGTTAAAAACTTATCTGCAGCAAGCTTTGAACCTACAGCTAAACCTAAAAATATAGTTGTAACATTGATGATTTCGTTTTGAGCACTGTTACTTAATCTATCAACAACACCCGACTCTCGCATTAAGTTACCTAAACAAAACATACCTACAAGCGGTATAGCAGCCGGTAAAAACATAGCCGTTAAACTAAGCACCATAAGAGGAAAAATAATCTTTTCCTTTTTAGATACTTTGCGAAGCTCTGGCATCTTAATTTTACGTTCTTCTGGGGTTGTTAACGCACGCATAATTGGCGGCTGAATAATTGGCACAAGTGCCATGTATGAGTATGCGGCTACCGCTATTGCACCAAGTAAATCAGGTGCCAGTTTTGACGCTAAAAATATTGCAGTCGGTCCATCTGCTCCACCTATAATCGCAATAGCCGATGCATCCTGTAAAGTAAACTCAAAGCCTGGCACATAGTTAAGTAATATTGCGCCAAACAGTGTAGCAAAAATACCAAACTGTGCAGCCGCACCTAATAACAACATACGTGGGTTTGCAATAAGCGCGCTAAAGTCGGTCAGCGCCCCTACTCCCATAAATATTAATAACGGAAAAATCCCCGTATCAATACCCACGTAATAAACGTAATACAAAAGCCCACCTGGGTCTGACAAACCTGCCACTGGTACATTTGTTAAAATTGCACCAAAACCAATTGGTAATAATAATAGTGGTTCAAAGCCTTTAGCTATCGCTAAAAACAGTAATAAACACCCTACCGCAATCATAATTAACGATGGGATTGTAAAGTTAGCAATGCCGGTCGCATTCCAGAGGTTTAAAATACCGTCCATCCTCTATTTGCTCCTAAGCTAATGCAATCATAGCGTCGCCGGTAGTTACGGCATCGCCTTCACCAACCAACACTTCGGCAATAGTTCCGGTATGCATTGCGCGTATTTCGGTTTCCATTTTCATGGCTTCCATAATAATCACTACATCACCTTCGTTAACAACTTGCCCAGCTTTTACCTTAATCTTAAAAATATTACCGGCTAAAGGGGCATTAAGTGTTTCACCTGATGCAACTGAAGCAGACTGAGGAATGTGCTCAGAGTCTTTTAATGTTACTTCTTTTAGCTCACCACCTTGCGCCACTACTACGTCGTAAACTTTACCATCTACTTTTACGCTGTATTGCTCAGCTTTAACGCTGTTATTATTTGATCCCGATTTTGGTGCTGCCTTATTGCTCTTATCTTCAACGGTAGGAATAGGCTCAAATGCATCAGGGTTATTACGATTTTTAATAAATTTCAAACCAACCTGCGGAAATAATGCATAAGTTAGTACGTCATCAATTTGCTCATCAGCCAGTGTTAAACCTTGCTCTTGCGCTTCTTTTAGTAATTCAGCTTCAAGCGTTGCAAGCTCTGGTGCAATGTTATCTGCAGGGCGACAAGTAATAACCTCTGCTCCATCAAGCACACGCTCTTGTAGCTCTTTATTCATTGGTGCTGGTGTTAAGCCATATTCACCTTTTAATACGCCAGCAGTTTCTTTAGTAATTGTTTTATAACGCTCACCGGTTAGCACGTTAAGTACTGCTTGAGTACCTACAATTTGCGACGTGGGTGTTACTAAAGGTAAAAAACCAAGATCTTCACGTACCCGTGGGATCTCAAGCAAAACTTCATTAAGCTTATCTGCCGCGCCTTGCTCTTTAAGTTGGTTTTCCATGTTTGTAAGCATGCCACCAGGTACTTGAGCGAGTAAAATACGACCATCAACCCCTTTTAAGCTACCTTCAAATGCCGCATATTTTTTACGTACATCTCTAAAGTAAGCAGCAATTTCTTCTAGATGGTTTAAATCAAGGTCAGTACCGCGCTCAGTCCCTTCAACTATCGATACAATAGTTTCAGTTGCTGTGTGCCCGTAAGTCATACTCATAGATGAAATAGCGGTATCAAGCATATCAATGCCTGCATCAATCGCTTTTTGATAAGTCGCAGTACTTAAACCTGTTGTAGCGTGGCACTGCATAGCAATAGGAACCGATACGGTTTCTTTAAGAGCTTTAATTAGTTTTTCAGCGTCGTACGGCTTTAATAAACCCGCCATGTCTTTAATACAAATTGAGTGACAGCCTAAATCTTCTAATTGCTTAGCAAGAGTCAGCCACATATCAAGCGTATGAACAGGACTTACCGTGTACGAAATAGTACCTTGAGCATGCGCGCCTACCTTTATAGCCGCTTTAATCGCTGTTTCTAGGTTACGTACATCGTTCATTGCATCGAAAATACGAAATACGTCAACGCCATTTTTATGTGCGCGTTCTACAAACTTTTCAACTACATCATCAGCGTAATGGCGGTAGCCTAATAGGTTTTGACCGCGTAATAGCATTTGCTGTTTAGTATTAGGCATCGCTTTTTTAAGCGCACGAATACGCTCCCAAGGATCTTCGCCTAAATAACGAATACACGAATCAAATGTAGCACCGCCCCACGATTCAATAGACCAATAACCTGCATCATCTAGCTTGCTAGCAATAGGTAGCATATCGTCTAAGCGCATACGTGTTGCGAGCAATGATTGGTGCGCATCGCGTAATACCAATTCTGTTAATTTTAATTTAGCCATGTGTGTGCCCCTTATTTATTATTTGATTTGTACTGAGCAATGGCAGCACTAATAGCAGCGATGTGCTCATTAGGCACACCTTGAGATTTAAAAGACGGTGATTTAGCTGGTGATGCCTCTGGTTCGCTATAGCGCGTCACCAAATTAGACATAAGCGTTACTGCACCAATTAATATCGACAGAAATACAAACACTCCAACCATGCCAGTCAGCATTAAGCTACCAGCCGTTGTGAGTAGAGCACCTATATCCATTTTTCTCCCCCTTGAAACCCATATCGAAAATAAAAAATCGATTTAATTAAATATTTATTCACTGGATAATAACAAAACTAGTCGCATTGTCTACATCTTGTAAATTGGTAAAACCAATTAAACTATAAACAACATAACACTCAACAAATTTACATGCCATAACTCAGCAATCATGCGCCCTACAATACATACAGAAAATAACGACTATAGCTAATAGTTATATGGAAGTTGTTAATTAACTATTCGACTTAATAAAAATAACCGCCAAATTTTATAATAAGTACAAAAACACACATCAATTGTTAATTGGTCTTACCAAAAAAATTATTTTTAGTGAATATTTACCAGTAACTTGTAACAGTGTGAATAACTTACATAACAAAGCGTAAAAATTACTAACTAACTAATAACTAAAAACACAGTTAAAAACCATAACTACCTGATATAAAACAAAAATAAACTTTGGCATATAACTGGCATTAGTTGTTATGAGCAAATTTGATAACCAAGGAGAAAACAATGTTACGCTGGACAATTACATTTTTAGTTATTGCTTTAATCGCTGCAGTGTTAGGTTTTGGTGGCATCGCAGGTGCCGCAGCTGGTATAGCAAAAATTATATTTTTTATATTTTTAGTACTTTTAGTGATCTCATTAGTTTCAGGTGCACTACGTGGTAAATCACCCAGGTAGATAAAGCATTCAACTAACAAACACTAAAATTTAATTAATACTTACAAGGAATTACATTATGAATTCAACAACTGTAAAAGCAGCACTAATCGGTCTATTCGCAAGTTTCTTCATCATGGGTTGTGAAGACAATCACGCAGAAGACGCAGGCGAACGTATTGACGAAGCAGTAACTGACGTGCAAAACAAAGTAGAAGATGCATGTGAAAATGTTAAAGAAGGCGTGAACGCTGAAGAAACTAACTGTTAATTCTTCTTGTATCGCTAAAAAACGGCCTTAGGGCCGTTTTTTTGTGTCTGTAATAAAATCACTGACTATAAAGCTGCTCATTTAGCGGTTAGCTTGTTAAAATAAAAAAAACGATATTTAAAGCAAGGCAATATGGCATTTACAACAACCTACACACTAGATAAACCTTACTTTTACGAGTGCTTTGATGAGTCACTCCCGTACAGTAAGCGCGCCAAACCTAAGTACTTTTTACTTGTACTCCTCGTTGCGCTTGGTTTATTTGGCATTTATGTTTTAAACGATCATTACTTAGGATCATTTATGATCATGCTAGGTGTACTAGAGTGCGTCGCTTTTTACTATCGCAGACCTTGGTGGGTAACCAGACAAATGCTCAGCAGAGCGTCAGGCTCTGAGGTAACACTTACCTTTGATGAAGAAGGCATTAAATCGGCTAATCATTACAAAAACTTTCAGCTAACTTGGCAAGACATAAGCGAAGTAATAGATACTCAGCAAGGTATTATTATTAAAAATAAAAGCGGAATGCAGTACATTTCAAAACAAATACTAACCCCAGAAACACTCGCTTTTATAAACAAAAAAGCCACTCAGTGAGTGGCTTTTAGTCTAGTTGAGCTAATTACTCAACTACGTATACGTGTTGATTAAGCATTGCCCGGATTAGGGTTCGACTTTTCAGCTTGTATGCGCATGTAAATCTCTTCACGATGCACTGATACGTCTTTTGGTGCATTAACACCGATTCGAACTTGATTTCCTTTAACACCTAGAACAGTAACTGTTACTTCGTCACCAATCATTAGGGTTTCACCTACTCTACGAGTTAGTATTAGCATTCTCTTGCTCCCATGTTCCAATAAAAATTATAAGATTCCGCTTAAACATACTAATGAAAATTAGACTGAAAAGTAAGTAAAAACTCTCAATCTATCCATTTTCTGTTAAAAATGCTTTGTGTAATGCACGAACTGCCAACTCTAGGTACTTTTCATCTATTAAAACTGAAATTTTAATCTCAGAAGTCGAGACTAAAACTACATTAATATTTTCCTGCGCTAATGCATCAAAAAATAAACTTGCTACACCAGAATGCGATTTCATACCCATTCCAACAGCAGAAACTTTAGCTACTGTTGGTAATCCGCTTATATTTTGAGCACTGAGTTGAGCTTGATCTTCGCTCAATAATTCAAGTGCTTGCAGATAATCATTCGAGTGCACAGTAAAAGCATAGTCTATTTTTTCAAAGATATGATTAACTTGATTAATCATATCTATTTCGATGCCATTATCAGCAAAAAGTTTCAATATTTTTGAAAGATATTGCGTACCGCTTGGCACACCATCTACTTTAATTAAACATTCGTCACGATTAAACGCAATCCCCGATACCACCTTGCTTGGCATATCGTTCTCCTCAAAACTTATTAATGTGCCTTCATCAGGATTAAAACTAGAAAGCACCCTAAGTGGCACATTGTGTCTACCTGCAGCTTCTACCGAGCGAATATGCAAAACTTTTGCGCCTAAACTTGCCAGCTCTAGCATTTCGGCAAAAGTAACTTGGCTCATTCTGCGCGCGTTAGGTTCAACACGAGGATCTGTAGTATATACGCCATCAACGTCTGTATAGATCTGGCATTCGTCGGCTTTTATAGCCGCTGCTATTTCTACAGCCGATGTATCGGTGCCGCCGCGTCCAAGCGTTGTAATATTGCCCTCAACGTCACGCCCCTGAAAGCCAGCAATAATAGCAATGCGGTTATGCTCAAGCTCATGCTTTAAACGTGTAGCGGCAACGTCTTCAATACGGGCTTTACCAAACATATTGTCGGTTAGAATATTGACTTGATCGGCTAATAAGCTTACAGCTGAATGACCACGTTTGATAATAGCCATAGCAAGCAGTGATACAGAAACCTGCTCTCCGGTGCTAATAAGTACATCTAGTTCACGGCTACTCGGGCGAGTATCAATTTGTTTGGCGAGGTTAATTAAGCGGTTGGTTTCTCCCGACATAGCAGAGAGAACCACAACCACTTGATGTCCTTGTTGTCTGGTTTTAACAACAAGGTCGGCGACCGCTTCAATTCGCTCTATTGAGCCGACCGAAGTGCCACCGAATTTTTGAACAATAAGCGCCACTTAGGCTTAAGTACGCTCAGTTAACCAAGCTGTAACGCTATCTAGTGCAGCAGCAAGATTTTGTGGCTCACTACCACCAGCTTGTGCCATATCTGGACGACCGCCACCTTTACCACCTACTTGACCTGCCATATGGTTAACTAACTCACCGGCTTTTACTTTACCTGTTAAGTCTTTAGTTACACCGGCAATTAGGCTTACTTTGTCGCCACTGGCAACACCCAGCGCAATAACACCTGAGCCAATCTTGTTTTTAAGGTCATCAACCATACCGCGAAGCGCTTTAGATTCAGTCCCTTCAACGTTAGCTACAAGTAACTTAACGCCATTAATTTCTACAACTGAGTCAAGTAAAGACGCGCCCGCTGCACTTGCTAGCTTATCGCTAAGCTGTGCAATTTGCTTTTCAAGGCCTTTAGATTTTTCAAGCAACGCAGTTACTTTTTCAAGTACCGATGCGCTATCGCCTTTAACTAAAGCTGCAACATCGCTAAGTTGTTGCTCTTGCTCGCTAACGTACGCTACAGCCTCTGCACCAGTTACGGCTTCAATACGGCGAACACCTGCGGCAATACCGCTTTCAGATACTATTTTGAATAAGCCAATATCGCCAGCGCGCTCAACGTGCGTACCACCACAAAGCTCAATAGAATAGTCACCAATAGTTACTACACGTACTTCGTCATCGTACTTTTCGCCAAACAACGCCATAGCACCTTTCGCTTTAGCATCATCAATAGCCATAAGCTCAGTATTAAGTGCAAAGTTACGACGAATTTCGTCATTAACTACACGCTCAATTTCACGTAGCTCATCTTTAGTTACGGCTTCAAAATGCGAAAAATCAAAACGTAAACGATCTGGCTGAACAAGTGAGCCTTTTTGACCTACATGCTCGCCTAATAGTTGGCGTAGTGCTTCGTGTAAAATATGCGTAGCGGTATGGTTTTTCTTGATGCTGTCGCGGCGCGTATCATCAATAGTTGCATCCACTTTATCGTTAACACCAATACGGCCTTGTACTGTACCGTGGTGAGCAAAAGCATTACCAAGCTTAGTGGTATTAGTAACGTTAAATTCGCCACCAGCAACTGTAATAGTACCGGTGTCACCCGTTTGGCCGCCAGATTCTGCGTAAAACGGTGTGCGGTCTAGTACTACAATACCTTTTTGACCATCTTCTAATAACTGTACAGCTTCGCCGCCAGCAAAAATTTCAATAACGGTCGCGCTGTAATGCGTGCTGTCGTAACCTTTAAAGTCAGTGTGTTTATCTGATTTTAATTGGTCGTTATAATCTGCACCAAACTTACCCGCTTGTTGCGCTGTTTTACGTTGTACAGCCATGCACTCTTCAAAGCCTTGATGATCAATCGTCATCTGGCGCTCACGCGCAACATCAGCTGTTAAATCAGCAGGGAAACCATACGTATCGTAAAGCTTAAATACTAAGTCGCCCGGTATAATATCGCCTTTAAGGTCGCTTAAGCTTTCTTCTAAAATAGCTAAGCCACGCTCAAGTGTTTTACCAAACTGTTCTTCTTCAATGCGTAATACTTTTTCGATAATTTCTTGTTGCTTAGCAAGCTCAGGATACGCTTGACCCATTTGCTCAATTAGCGCAGCAACTAATTTATAGAAAAACGAACCTTGTGCACCTAACTTATTACCGTGGCGTACAGCACGACGAATAATACGGCGTAGTACATAACCACGGCCTTCGTTAGATGGCATAACACCGTCTGAGATTAAAAACGCACACGAGCGAATATGATCGGCCACTACACGTAGTGACTTGTCGTCCATGTCTTGTGCATTAGTAACACTTGCAGCAGCAGCAATTAAGCCTTGAAATAAATCGATTTCGTAGTTTGAATGCACGCCCTGCAAAATAGCAGAAATACGCTCAAGGCCCATTCCCGTATCAACAGATTGCTTAGGTAGAGGCAACATTGTACCGTCGCTTTGACGGTTGTATTGCATAAATACAAGGTTCCAAATTTCGATGAAACGGTCGCCGTCTTCCTCAGGAGAGCCCGGAGGCCCGCCCCAAATATGCTCGCCGTGATCATAAAATATTTCAGAACACGGACCACACGGGCCAGTATCGCCCATAGACCAAAAGTTGTCTGAGGTCGCAATACGAATAATGCGGTCTTCAGGTAAGCCAATTTCGTTAGCCCAGTAACCAAACGCTTCTTCATCATCATGATAAATAGTTACTAAAAGTTTTTCTTTAGGTAGGCTTACTACCTCAGTTAAAAACTCCCATGCAAACTTAATCGCGTCTTGCTTAAAGTAATCACCAAAGCTGAAGTTACCTAACATTTCAAAAAATGTATGGTGGCGAGCAGTGTAGCCTACGTTTTCTAAATCGTTATGCTTACCGCCAGCACGTACACAGCGCTGCGAGCTTGTCGCACGTGTATAAGGGCGGCTTTCTGCGCCTAAAAATACATCTTTAAATTGCACCATGCCGGCATTGTTAAATAACAACGTGGCATCGTTACCCGGTATAAGCGAGCTAGAAGGTACTATTTGATGTTGCTTGCTGGCAAAAAAGTCTAAAAACTGTTGCCTAATTTGTGCGGTAGTCATGTGCTGCATTTGAAAGTCTCACCTGTATTTACTGTGCTTGCATTGCAAAATTAATTTCATCGTAGCTAAAACCCCGATACATTAAGTAGCGCACGCGCTTAGCTTTATCTTTGTAATCGAGATCTGGCGGTGTATTTGAATATTTTTTATTGTACGCATCCTGCGCAAGCTCAAACCAATCTACTTCAAGCTCTTCAACTACCAATTCAAGTAGCGAACGATCAATCCCTTTGCCCATAGCTTCGCTTTGTATTCGCTTAAGCCCGTGGCATTTAAATATGTGTTTTCTTACAAAGCCTTCACAGTATCGCTGCTCGTTAATAAAATTATGCTTTTCGCACCAATCAAGCAGCGTTTCAATAAACTCTTCTGTAGCTTCTTTTTGCTGTAATTTGAGCGTTAACTCACGACGCGAATATTCTTGGCGCCCTAGTAACCAAAGTACATAGTTTTTTAGTTTTTGCTTTAATTTATCATCCATTAAGCGTCAAAACGCCCGCTTGTTTCACTGCTAAGTGGCTTAACATTAATGTCGTCACTTGGTGGTACAACAGGCATAAAAATGGCTTGATAAGATACAAAAAAGCTAATGTAGCAAATCGGCATTAAAATCAACAGTGGTAAGAACGATAAGAACATCGAAAGCGCCATAAATAATGCGCAAATAAGGCCAAAAACGCCAAGTGGCAAAATGTTATGATAAAACACCATTAACGATTTTTTAAGCGCCGTTAAAATACGTGTTTCTTTACTAAAATAAACAAGCGGTACAGCGTAAGCAAACGCCGTTAAATAAATTAGCATTGCCATAAAAAACAAAATGACATTCGCGCCCGAAATACTCTCAAGCATTTGTTCAAGTGCTACGTTTGGATCTAGTCCTGGTTGGCTCATAACAGCTACTGCATCGGCAAATAAGCCATTAGCAAGTAACGCCATTAAAATGCCCGCACCCATCTGATAAAGTGCTAAACGCAATAACCCTAAACGATTTCCCTTAGCCGTAAATGGCTTGAGAATATCGGCTAGCATAATTTTTCCGCCCTGCTGCTTACTAAGCACCGCTTGGTAAAACCCTGCGGTTAAAAATGGCGTAGCTAGTGCTGCTACTACTTGCAGCAGCGGTAAAAATAAAGACAGCAGCCCTACAATACCAATAAATAAATGCATAAAAATAAAGGTTGCTGGCTGGGTTTTAAAAATAAGCCATCCGGCTTTTAACCACTTTAGCCCTGCATCGGCTTTAAAAATTCGTAATTGTGTAGACATACTTGCTCTTAATTTAAAACGAAACACGCCAAGTATAACTTGGCGTGAGGGGGTATTAATAGACGAAACGTAATTAAATGATTAAGGTTTTTTAATTTTCTTAATATCTAACATATGCGCGCCATGTTTAATTTTTGTTTCTAGGTACGATTTATTACCCGCAACACCCGCTTTAATGTGCGCATGCGTGCCCACAACCGAGTCAACATTAATACCGGCATCTTTTAATGCGTTAAGCTTTTTAGGATTATTGGTCATTAATTTAACGTGGCTTAAATTAAGCGCATTAAGCATTAACACAGCATCCGAAAAATCACGTAAATCATCAGCAAAGCCTAAATGATTATTAGCTTCGTAGGTGTTCATACCTTGCGATTGCAGTACGTAAGCATCAATTTTGTTGTATAAACCAATGCCACGACCTTCTTGGCGTAAATACAATAAAATACCGCCTTGCTCGTGCATCATTTCAATACATTCATTTAGCTGCTCGCCGCAATCACAACGCGATGAGTAAAATACATCACCTGTTAAACACTCAGAATGCATTCGAATAAGCGGTACATCTTGCTCTGTATCAGCGTTGTTAAACACCATAGCAATATGTTCTTTACCATCTTTTAAATCAGTAAATGAGATTATTTCTGCAGGGATATCACTATTTCTGCCAACATTAAGCTGGACTCTTGCTCTTACTTGCGCCACGACAAATCCAAATATTTAAATAACTACGACACGACAATAAAGTGATAATATCACAAAATAGGATAAATACACCGTAGTACAAGACTGTTTATGGCAATTATATGGCGACGACAGGCGTTATTTTCAATGATTGTTAAGCAATTAATAACCCGAATATTACAACTTCGCTTGTTTACTTTAATTTACTAAAATAATGACAGGCCTTGATAGTTTTGGTAATTTTATGGGCTAATAAATAATAGGGATTATTATGAAGCACCAACAGCTCGCCATATCAATAGGATTAAGCTTATTAGCCTTTGCTAACTACACTTTCGCAAACCAAGTAAATAGCATTCAAGTTGTATCTGCAAACGCCGAAGAAACTGACTCAGCATTCGTTGCAGCCAAACAACAAGCTGAAAAAGAAGCACAACTTGCTTATCAAAAAGGGCTCGCTCTATATGGAGAAAATAGCAATGAAACGGCGAATCTTGCTATTAACTACGCTAAAGCCATCAACAGTTATGTTGCAAAGAACCTTGTGGCTATAGGGTATGGTAATGAAGAGAAACGGTTTGATTTGTATTCACAGGCCCACCGTATTTTAGTTAAAAACTATGGCGAAAACTCAATAGAGACTATGGATACGCTACTAGCCAAAGCCACTCATACTAATAAATCAGATACCGCAGTCAAATACTTTAAGCAACTCATTAAAATCGCTGAATTACAAAATGACCCTGGCCTTGTCGCTAATATGCAATTTGAAGCTGCAGAAACATTACTTTATGGGTTTAGCCATAGCGAATATTCTTTAGCGAAAAAATACGCTCAAGATGCAGATAAATATTACCAAGCCCAGCTACCTGATAATGCAGTAGAGCGTATAAAGTCTGACCTTTTAATGGTTTCATTTGAGAGTGGCCGTAAAGATTACGACAAAGCAACTAAAAGGCTAAACCGTATAGTTGGCTTATTTGATAAATATAAAAATTTAGATCAAAGCTTTGAGCTTAATGCGCATGTTGGCTTAGTTCAGCTATATGAAAAACAAGATGAAAGCGATAAAGCGACTAAACACGCCTTAGCCTTTGCTAAAAATACGCACTGGAAAAATACCTCAGAGCAAAATCCACTCTACATAACCGAGCCTATATACCCTCGCGGTGAAACTAAAAGTCATGTAATAGTTATATTAGAGATTACTGTTGATACCCATGGCTTTGTGAAAAATCCTAAGGTTATTAGTTCTGAAGGTTCTAAAGCGTTTGAAAAATCAGCGATAGCCGCTGTTAAACAATGGCGTTACGCTCCAAAGTTTAAAAATGGAAAACCTGTAAATGCAACAACTCAAGCTGAACTGTATTTTGAACGCCTTTAAGTAGTTTTACCATTCAGTCAAAAATTATATTAATAAGAAACTGTTGTAATTACGTCAACCTAATTTTAATTTAAAAGTTAATAGGGATTATTATGAAAAGTTAGCCCAAGCGGCTGTTGAGCAATGGCGTTACTCACCAAAGTTCGAAAATGGCAAACCCGTTAGCGCTACTTCTCAGGTACAACTCGACTTTAAAATTAACCGCCACTAAAAGCGGCTCATTAAAAAAGGCGCTTTATGCGCCTTTTTTAAAACTAACTAATACAAAACACACGTAGTTAAAATTCGTAACTTACGCTAATACCGCCATCGGCTCTTTTTTCATTGCTATCGCTTGCTTTACCGTAGCCCACATCTAGCTCTAATCTAAAACCAGCGCGGTTCAATCCATTAAAGTTGTAGCTGTACGTAAGCCCTATGCCGTTTGTTGTTTCTTCATCAAAAATACCGCCAATTACACAACCTAGCGAATTAGCAAAGTCAGTTGCTACATCATTTGTTGAACTTTCACACTCTTGGTCTGTATCTCTTGCGCCAATTGCACCTACAAGCGCGCCAAAAGCATGTTTTTTATTATCACTTACCGCTTGTTCAAAACCTGCTGAAAAACCATCATCAAGGCCTATTTTGTAGTTTGCATACCAGCGCTGTGTATCATCGTTAGCCGATAAAGACACTTCAGGAATAATCAAATAAGGATAGCCACCCCCAATCGAAAAACTAAAATCGTTAGCAAAAGTAGAACAAGAAGCGATAGATAAAGTGAGTAGTAATATTTTTATTTTCATAAAGTTCCCTTTGAGTAAGCATAAAATGTACTTACTTTAGGAACGCCATGCAATACGACAAAAAGCTCGTTAAATTTAGCCTTAGTAATAAAAATAGGAATTAAATTTTAGCGAGTATTTTATCACTAGCCGCTTCAATTAAATCGAGCACATTTTCAAAACCATCATCGCCGCCGTAATAAGGATCGGGAATAGCGCTTTGGGCTTGCTCGCCGTATTCTAAAAACAGCGCCAGCTTATAGCGTAAATGCTCAGGGCACTGGGCTTTTAAATCAGCTAAATTTTGTGTATCGGCCGCTAAAATTAAATCAAACTCAGTAAAGTCGCTACTGCGTACTTTGCGCGAATAAATACCTTTAAAACTATAACCACGTTTCTCCCCTGCTGCCATTGAGCGGCTATCAGGCGTTTTACCTTCGTGGTAACCAATAGTCCCTGCCGAATCAACTTTAACGTTAACGCCTAGCTTTTTAGCACGGGCTTTTAATACCGCCTCAGCGGTTGGCGAGCGGCAAATATTACCTAAACACACTATGAGTATTTTTTTCATTAAGGCTCCTCTAACTAATTTAAAAACCTATGTTTTAAAACTGTTTTAAAACTGTTTTAAAATACTTGCGTCGTAATCTTCAACGTTAAGCGTTACGTTATGTTGCGCTGCAACAGATTCAAGCTCAGCTTGTTTAATGGCTAAATCGTCCATAGTAATTAGATTATCGTCTAGCTGCCACAATAACCGAGAGCCCGCATAACTATAATGGATCGCTAATAACGCATCGGCATTCCCTTCACGGCCAGCGGCTTTTAACTTAGCCATTTTACGGGTTATTTTATTAAGTGCTTTTTTAAGCTCCCACACATAAACAACTTCTGTCATAAACGTATGTGTACGATATTTATGAAGTAACCACGCAAGCCCAACGCTAGTAATAGCAACGCCTATTAAATTCCAATGAAAGTGGCTACCACTTTCATCAGGAAATAAAGCAATCAGCGTTTGCGATATAGCTAAGCTGCCTACAGCCAAACCAATACCACATCCTGCAATAACACGGTTTAAATGCTTACGGTAACGTGCTTTATTTATTTCAATGAGTTGCATAACAGCCTAAAAAGTTAAGTTTTAATATTTGCGAATGGCTATTGTAACTAAACCCCACATTTTTTATAAAATTATTTCACCCCTTTTTGATTTGCCACCCGTTATAGCTTTGAAAACACCCTAATTGTAGTGATCAATAAAATTTGGAGCGGCTTATGCACACACTTGAAGTACCTAACAACCCAGTATTTATTAAAACATCAACTGCGCAGCTGCTGGCTGTAATCTTGAGGTGCTAGTGCAAATTAAGCATTCGCTGTTGAGTGATTTAAAGGGTAAACATGCGGTTGAAAGCGATATAAACACGGGTGATATGTTAGCTATGGCGCATAACGGTAAAGGGCAGATTATTGCGCTTAAACATGCGCGAGCTGGGATTAGGCAGTGTGGGGCTTAGATGGTTGGTGGTTAGCTCGCCATTTAATTTACCACTAACCTCCGGGGCTATATTTGAAAATGGATCAACAATTGATATTACTCTATATCGAAATCTAATTGAGATTTGAGTTTTTAATTCTTAAAAAATTAAAATATTTAGTCATGAGTACTCATCAACTAATACCTGTGGAGTAATCGCACCTATACTTTGATCTTTGACTATAAAAATATTAGAAAAATATATAATGTTGTTTACATTGATGGGGTAATCGAATTTTTTCTCATTAAATAATGAGATAATTTTGACTCTATCAATCCTGTAGAATTTTTTCGCCAAATTAACATTATCGTTAAAAATATTAATAATATCGTCCTTCAGACTTGTTTTAGCTAAACGCAGTCTGAACTTTTGCCTTATCATTGCTTCCCAACTTTTCCTTTTATAATGTCCATAAGCTATCTCTTCTAATATTTTTATCATATTCCATTCGTTCGTTTCCAATGAAGCATAAACACCATTTAACATTCTTGACTCAGTCGGAAATTGTGTCCAATCATCTTGATATTTGAACCTGAGATCATGTTCAACTTCATGCCAACCTTCAGACAAAACAGTACGAATTTGTAGTTCAAAAGTTTTATCAACTTTCTTCTGTATATCGGGAGATAACTCATAATCTTTTTCTTCAGGTACGTCGTAAATTAAATTGTATCTTACTGGTTTAAATGTTGTCGCGTTCATATTATCGATACTTTGATCTTTTTCTCGTTCATGAAATACACGACTAATTGCTTCATGAACAATTTTAATATCATCCGTAAAGTATAAAACGATACGAATACCTATAAGATCTTGAAGATATTTAGTAACTCCGTAATTGATATCTCTTGCTAGCTTCGATTTCAAAGAAACACCATCTTTAACTCGACCAAAAATACGATACATAATCCCCATTTGGTTCAATGTTTCAACTAACTCTGATTGTATTTCTTGAGATATTATTTCTACAGGGTACTTCATTAAACTCTTCCAATAAGTTGTTTTATTTCGGCCATTTTCGAACTATTTATCGCGATATATGAACCTTCTGTTGCATCAATGAGTAACTCTTCTTTTTTTAGACGCTTTATTTCTTTTGTAATATCACGTTTGGTACAACCGTCTACTTGTATTTTATAAATACTAGCTAGTGGTATGTGTATTCGTTCACAACTGCCAGAGCCAACAGGAAAGTATCTCCTGAAAATCTGTAATGTAAGTTCACTTGCTAAGTTAAGTTCTTCAGTAACCTGATGTTCTTCTAATTCATAAATAAAGTTATTGTTAGCTAAACAATTCAATAACTCTATTGAATTTTCCTCAAAATTTTCAGCTATAATAGAGCAATCATAAAATTTACAATTAATAAATGTCGCATTTTTTATATTCTCAATGTAAAAGTCTATATTCGAAAAACAACAGTTGCTAAATGAAATACCATCTACAGCTCTATTTTCAAAGAATGTAGTGTTGTTAACATCTAATGAATTTATAGATGTACCGCAATAATCTTCATTTTCAATTGTACCTAGCATCTTTATTTCATAAGACATTCGATCAGAATCAGATAAGAATATTTTCATATATTCTAATCTATCCCATAAAGCTTTTCGCTCACCTAACGTCCTAGCGCTATATGATGATATTGCCGGTTCGACAAACCTCTCATCACTAGCAATCCATTCTCCTTCAAATTTTAGAATTGCTTCTGCGATGTAATTACCAAATACAAATTCGTTTATGAACTCAATTCTACCTTCACCTTGATTACTACGATCAAAAAACGCATGGGTGGCTAAAGTTGTAGCTAGTTCATCTATTGTCGGTCTATCTTTTATAGGATAAAGTTTTCGAGTCGACTCGAGCATTTGAAAACATTTACTTTTAAATAACTCAACTATTTTATCTTTCCCATCAGACGTGTAATCTTTTTCACACATATGTTCAGCAATAGTAGCCAATACTTTTGTCTGATCTTCAGGGGGCATAGGGAGATTCTGTCTTTCCATTTCTCGCTCTAACATAGCCGTGAAGTAGTGTGAAACAACTCTTTCTGGTGTATTGAGGAGACTGTGAAACTGTTCTAACTTTAAAGCTCGTAAATAAGCAAGCAACACCGGATTCGATAGTTTATCTAGCTCTAAACCTGCCGCGCTTAAAGAAAAACGCCTTTCATCATTAAGCCAATCTTCTATTCTAGGTTGATGAATACGAAATCTTTTGAAAATAAATTTATCTGAATACCTTTCAAGCCACTCGTTAAAGACACTTCCATCAAATATCGCAGCCCTTCTTGAAGTAATAATAATTTTTGCATTTTTGACAAGAAGTTCACCTATAGTCTCAAGCATAGGCTCAGCATTTTCGTAATCATCTTCATGCTTTTCTTTAGAGTCCTCCCCTAATAGTTCATCAAATCCATCAAGAACCATAACGATTCGTCCATTTTGCAATTCATCTATAACTACGTTTGACTTGACTTGACTAAATGCTCGATCAACTTCTTTAACAAATACATGTCCAAATACTCTTGCTTGCCTGTCCCGAGAAAACTCAGTAAAAAACGGGATTGGATTGTCTTCACGCTTAGCTAACTGATCAATTAGCTCATACGATGTGCATGTTTTACCAAAACCAGCTGGGGCCTCAATTAAAATTAATTGTGCCCCTTTCTCGCTCATACTATTGGCTATATTTTCTACTATTGGTGTATCAACGTCCTGTACCACACGAGAATTTTCACTCAGAGAATATGGAGCATTAATATATTTATACTCAAGCTGACCAGATTCTGGAAAGCTTTTTAATATCGACTCTGTATATGTACTGTACTCATCTTGAATACGTATTTTCCAATGTTCAACATCAAAAAAACCTTCAAAAAGACCTTCTTCTATTTGCCCTATTGTGTCGTATTTATTTCGCTTTATTGATACCCCAAGGGTTTTTAAGTCTTCTATTTTCCTTGTTATATCTATTTCATCAGCTGGATTGCTAGCTAATTGAACAACTTCTGCATTATGAAAAAAACCTGATTTGAACGTAAAGGTTAAATAAGAAGAGTTTGAAGAATTTTTTTTATATTCGAACCCGTATTTTCGAAATTTTTCTATAACCTGAGAGCAATCAATATCCATAAGTATTCCAAAACGAGCTAAGCAACTGAAGTTTAAGATATTATGTTTGTAATTATAAAACAACTAAAATAGGTAATATCAATATAAAAATAGCTATGCGCCTACAAAAACACTACATATGCTCAGCTTTAGGTGTGCTCATTACATTGGAGAACCGTTGGGTTTCGTGCCACTCAACCCAACCTACGTACGCTATAAACGTGCCGTCTTCACTTAATAAATCATTGCTAATGATTACTGCTTTAAAAGTCGCTTTTCTGGATTGTTTAAATACTTTAAGCCAATAGTAACTATGCGTGTATGTACCATTGTTATAACGCGTATTTGCACATTACCAATAACAACAATATCGCCTTTACTGACTTCTCCTGCGAGCTTTTGGTTAATCACTTCTTCCAAGCTTATCTCTTCTGGGGCGTCTATGTGCATGTGGTAAGAGTAAAATATATCGCCTACCAATGTTACCCCTTTAACTTTAAGTTCGTTGTGGGCTAAGTGGCTATCTTGATGGTTTGTTTTATCGGTTGCTGTAAAAACTAAATCAACAAAGGGTCTGTTATCTGGTTTTAAAACAACAAATAAATGATCGTTTGGTTTTAACTTAGTTGAGCCTCGTGGCGGGATGATTGACGGACCTCGTGTGATCATAGCAACAACCACACTCTCAGGAAGTGCAGCATGTGACAAGCTGCGCCCAGAAACCCGAGAAACGTCACTTAAAGTGTATTCTACAATTTCTATATCAATATCGTTTAGTGCTGTGATTTCGAGCGTTGCAGCAGCCAAATCAGGTGGCGGCTCTACTAAATTTAGTTTTTTAGCCATCCACGGCATTGTTGAACCCTGTAACGTGGCTGAAATTAACACCACGAAAAAAACCACATTAAAAATAAGTTCAGCCCCTGAAAGGCCAAATAGTAATGGGAATATAGCTAAAATAATGGGTACTGAGCCTCTAAGGCCAACCCAAGATACAAACAGGGTTTCGCGATTATTAAAGCCAAACAATTTTAAAATAGGCGCTACAGCTAATGGGCGAGCAACAAAAATGAGTGCCAGTGCAATAAGCAATCCTTCTAACCATACATCAACCAATGACGATGGGTTAATAAGGAGCCCTAATACAACAAACATGGTTATTTGCCCAAGCCATGCTAAGCCGTCATGAAACAGAAAAATACCGCGTTTATATACAAACTTGCTGTTACCTAAAATGACACCTGTTATAAATACCGCTAAAAAACCACTGCCGCCAAGCGTTGCAGAAAGGCCAAAAGAAAGCAGTCCAAATGCTGTTACCATCACTAAATACAAACCCGATGCATTTAGTTTAATTCGATTAATAAACCAAACCGATACTTTGCCAATTAAAAGACCACAAATAGCGCCAACACCCATTTGTTGAGCAAATAACTGTAGTAAACCAAGGCCTACTGGCATATCGTTAACGAGCATTTCGAGCAAACCAACCGTTAGAAAAATAGCCATTGGATCGTTCGAGGCACTTTCTATTTCAAGCGTAGATTTAAGCTTTTTATTTAAGTGAATACCCGCACTTCGTAAAAGTGCAAACACTGCGGCGGCATCTGTAGAGCCAACAATAGCGCCCAGTAAAACACCTTGTAATATGGGCAAGTCTAAAATATAAGTGGCCACAAGGCCTGTAATTATTGCGGTAAATAACACCCCAACGGTTGCTAAAGCAGACGCGGGTTTCCACACTTGTTTAATAGAACTGGTGGGCGTTTGTAAGCCACCATCAAATAGAATAATAGCAAGCGCGAGAGTACCCAAAGCATGTGCGGCCTCTGCGTTATCAAATGAAATACCTGCAATACCGTCTTCACCTGCGAGCATACCTACAAGTAAAAATAGTACTAGCACCGGTAAGCCAACGCGTGCAGATAACTTGCTCGAGATCACTCCAAGTAAAATTAAAATGGCACTAACGAGAATGATATTATCAATTGCAAACATAGTGTGGATTTACAGCCTTATATGAATTATACCAATCCGCAATAATACTTAGTCATTTTGCGGGGCTAAACGTGTCGCTACCTGCGTTAAAAAATTCTCATTTAGAACAACTAAATAGCGAATTTTTTGCCTAGCTATCAACACGTTTTTCCAGCCTCAAAATAGATTACTTAATTAAGCGAATTGGTATTAAAAAGTAAGAATTTATAGCTAACAAAAAGCTTAAAGCTCATGCTATACAATAACCTAAAAAATATAAATACGGGTACTTAAGTCTATAATTAAATAGTTTTTCTAATAACTATAGAGCCTTTTAGTTTGGTATTGCTTGGCTCTATATTAATTAGCTTTATTTATTTTGAAAACAAAAAAGCCTGCAATTAAGCAGGCTTTTAACTATTTAAACTATCGTATTTTATAAAACAATAATGCTTGTTACTAAGTACGCTAAAAACGTAAGGCCACCACCAAATAAGGCATACGGTAGCTGCGTTTTAACGTGGGTGAGTAAGTCACACCCCGATGCAATAGCCGATACAGCGCTGGTGTCGGATATAGGCGAGCAATGATCGCCAAATATACCACCACCCAAAATAGCACCAACAACAAGCGATGGCGGTAAACCTAGCGCTTGAATAAGTGGCACACCAATTGGGATTAATATAGCAAACGTGCCCCACGATGTGCCCGTAGTAAACGACATTACCGCGCCGGTTAAAAACAGCACAGGTACTATTAAGTAAATAGGTAAGTAGTCGCCAACAAGTGATGCTACAAATACGCCAGTACCTAGCTCTTTAAGGCTTGCGCCAAGTGTAAGCGAAAGCAGTACAATGGCGACCAATGGCATTAATTCGCCCATGCCTTTAAAGCCGGTATCAACTAATTGATGGTGCGTAAATTTACGTGAGCCAATCATTAAAAAGTAAGCGACAACAATGGCTAAAACCGTTGCGTATAATACTGATTTAGAACCGCTGCCTTCTGCTAATACACCATTACCAGTGTAATACATAAAGCCAACCATGCTGGTAATGAGCGTAATAAGCGGAATTAACATGTAACGCGCTTTAGAGGCTTTTATTTCGTCTTTTAAGTCGGTTGTTTGAAGCTCTAGTTTTTCTTCGGCTTCTTTCATTGGGCCGTGCACTTTATCAAACGCGATGGTGTAAAAAACAATGACAAGGGTAATTATGGCGTAAAAGTTATACCCAACGCTGCCCCACAATACCGATACAGCCGATTCACCTAGCTCGTAGTTACCTAACAAACCAAGTACAAATGCGCCCCAGCCGTTAAGCAGTATTAAAATACACACTGGCGCACTGGTGCTATCAATAATATACGCTAAACGCGCTCGGCTCATTTTAAATTTGTCGAATAAGCCACGCGATAAAATACCCGAGGTAAGTACGCTCAGGTTAGATTCTATAAATACCGCTATACCGGTAAACATGGTTAAAAAGCCCACTTGGCGCTTACTTTTTGCAATGCCTTTGTTCATTAGCATATTAACAGTTGCTGCAACGCCGCCAGATTCGCGAATGTAGGCAAGCAGTGCACCAATTAAAATACTAAATATTAATATGCGTGTATTACCTGGCGAGCTGGCAACCGAAATAATACGTTCAATGGTATTTAAAAAAGTATCAAACAAGCTATTACCTTCGCCCTGCAAGGCGAGTAAAAACTCAGAAGAAGCAACGGCAACAAGTAGCGCCATAATCACTTCTTTTCGCCAAAACACGATAGCAATCGCAATTAGCGGCGGTAAAATAGAATACCAATGCATAAAAAGTTAACCTTAATTATTAGCGAGTAGCCTCGCTTTGTACGCGTTTTAACGCTTATTTGTTAAGCCTAACAACATAAACCGGCTTAGTTTTATAGACCGCTTAGCTTAATGGATTGGCTTACTCAAGTCACCTGTAAATAAATCACTTAAGGTGGCACAGTTAGTACGTTTTAACCTATACGATAGCTTATTGATTTAGTAGTGCTTCATAAATAAGCGACACTACCGATCCGTACTGTGCGGTTTCAAATTGTTTGCCTGTAAATTCGTAACGCTTTAGCGAGCCTTTAATTGCACTATGGCGAGCATTGGTAAGTAAAACAATAGCTAAGTCGTAAGCGGGGTCAATTACGGTCACTGTCCCCGTCCAACCTGTGTGTCCATAAGCCTGCGCGCTTGCATAAGGGCCAAAATGCCAGCGCCTTGCTTGGTTGTTACCAGCAAGCCTAAAGCCAAGCCCGTAGGTTTCGTCGCTTGATTGCGGCGTTAAAAATTGCGCTAAGGCGCTTGCACTAAATAATTGTTGGTCGCCGTAGCCACCATTATTTAATAATAGCTGGCAAAGCACGGCTAAGTCATGAGCGTTACTAAATAGCCCCGCATGCCCTGCTACGCCATCAAGCGAGTAGTAAGCGCGCTCGTCATGCACTTGGCCTTGTAAAACAGTGGTGCGAATATTATCAAACTTAATACGCCCGTCTCGTGTGTTGCCGCTAAGCTCGGTGGCTGCAAATTGCTGCGGCTTAAAGCCTTTTTTAAGTGGATTAAATAACGTGTTAGTTAATTTTAGTGGCGCATACACGTGCTGCTCTAGGTATTGGTCAAGGGGCTGCCCAGTGATACGCTCAATTAGTACGCCTAAAATCATGTAATCAATATCTGAGTAAATAGGCTGAGCAGATGATTTACTGCTAAAAGGCACGCTGGTAAGTAATAGCTGTTTGGTGGTTTTACTGTTTTGCGAATAAAACGCGTCGCCATTGCTGCCATCTTTACGATGAAAGTCAAATACTGGCGGGTATCCGGCGCTGTGTGTAAGTAAATCTTTTACTGTGCGTTGTGAGCGCCCTTCGCCTTTATATTCGCTTAGGTAGCTTTGTACGGGTTTATTAATATTTAATAGCCCTTCGCTTACTAATTTCATAAGGGCAAAGTTGGTGGCAAATATTTTGGTGTTTGAGGCTAAATCAAACAAGGTATTAGTTTGCATTGGCTCCGGGCGTAACAGCATTAAGTCACTTTGCTGATATTGCTTTGCATCGCCATAAGCAGTTAACTTTATTAGCTCGCCATTTTTAACAACAGCCAACACAGCCCCAGGAAAACCCGCTTTTACATCGCGATTTATTAACGCATCCACTTCGCTAAAATCTACGCTTTTTATTGGGTCGTCGCTTAAAGTAGGAAATGCAAAACGCAGCGTTAAACTTGCGCCAACAGGGAGAATATTTTCAACTTTAAAAGTATTAACGCCGTTGTGAGTATTTTTTGCCAAGCTGTAATTATATAAGGTGTTAGTGCTTAGTTGGTTAACGTCGAGCTTTTGATTATTAATGTAAATATCGGCGCTTTGTGCGTTATGGTTTTGTATTAATAACTGCCCGCGCCCTTTGTAAGCTTTAAACGTTCCTCGGTTATTTACATAAAACCGGCTACTTGGATTTACCTCAGGAAACGTAACAACCACTTGTGCGTTAGGCAGCTCTACAAGTTGGCTCTTTGTAAGTGTTGGCAGCGAGCTAATTGGTTCAAGTGGTGTAGTGCAACCTACAATAAGAAAGCTTAACGCCACTATAAATGCTGTTTTTATATAACTACACTTTTGATTTTTTAAAGCATTAAACATGGGCAGCCCTTATTTATATAGCAAGTAAGGCGATCTTTGCGCTTTAAATTGCACAAGCCCCGCCTGCCAACTTTGCTTTATTTGCGCCTCTGATTGCCCTGCTTCAATAGCTAAACGTAGTTTATTAGTACCCGCTAGTTTATCCATAAAGTCAGCGCGTTCAAAAAACGAGATGTTATTTTTACTAAGCTCCGTGTACGCATTTATTAAGTAAGTTAAATTTAAACCTGTAATATTTGCTTGTCTTAAATCGAGCCCTTGTACGGTTTGGTTTTTAAATTTAGGATTTAAAGCAGCGCCTTTAATTGCGCGCGGCGTAAAATTAAAATCACCTAATGCAATTGGCGAGTAACCTATTACTTGAAACGCAAAGTCGGTGCCTCTACCAATACTGATAGGCGTTGCCTCAAAAAAACAAAGTGATGGGTAAAGCGCAATGGCCTGATCGTTAGGTAAATTAGGGCTGGGTTTTACAGGTAAGCTATACGTACTTTTGCGAGTGTAATGATCAACAGGGATCACAGTTAATTTTAAATCGACCGCTTTATTGATCCAGCCCTCACCTTTGATCATTTTAGCAAGCTCGCCAACGGTCATACCATGCAATACAGGAATGGGGTGCATGCCTACAAACGATTTAAATTCTGGCTCTAATATTGGTCCATCAACGTAGGCAATATTTGGATTGGGTTTGTCGAGTACTAAAAATTCGATCCCCTGCTCTGCAGCGGCTTCCATCATGTAGTGCATAGAGCTTATGTAGGTATAAAAACGTACGCCTACATCTTGAATATCAAAAATAATGACATCAACATCGGCTAAAGCAGCTTGGCTAGGTTTTTTATTTTTACCGTAAATAGAAATAAGCGGAATACCGGTTTTGCTATCAACGGCATTTTTTACATGTGCGCCAGCATCGTGATCGCCGCGAAAGCCATGCTCAGGTGCAAAAATTTTAGTTATGTTTATGCTTTTAGTCAGCAGAGCATCTACTAAGTGAGTTTGCCCTACCATTGATGTTTGATTAACTACCAGCCCTACACGTTTATTTTTTAACTCTGGTAAATATTTAGCATATTGCTGCGCACCTACAACAAGTGAGTTATTAGCTTCGTCGGCTTGTGCACTCGAAATAAAAATAGCACCAAGAAATAAAAATAGAGTAATAAATGCGGTTTTAAACATACTGCAATATCCTTTTAAACAAGGTGTTTAAAATAACATAGGTAATAATAAAGAGCAGCTTTAGAAAGGGGTTAAGTGGGCTTGAGCAGATACAGTGATTAGAAGCTGACGCTTCTCACGCGAGCAAGCTCAGCGTCTACAACGGATAAATAAACTCGGAGTTTAGATTTAAATATTAGAGCTAGTTTTACTTGAAAATACCACCTCTCATTTTAAGCTTAAAGACCGTATTTAATCTTCTTAGAGCTAAACGCTTCTAGTTATTTAATTTCTTGGTCAATGAACCACTTAAAGCTCTATTACACAAAGAGAAGCGAAAGAGAAGTAAATGAGAAGACATAAGCCCGGGTTTATTAGTTTAGCTTAGCTTTATTACTACCTCTAAAAGCGCAGCGCCTCTTAACCTCTTTGTGAATAAATTACTTATTTCTGGCGTTGCCAACAAATAAAATCTTATAAATTATATTTTGAGGGGGAATAGAAGCTGTCGCTTCCCACGCGAGCAAGCTCTGCGTCTTGTATCTCTCGTTGATAAATGATTAGCTATCATTTATCACATCGAAGTCAGTGAGCTTGCCTGTGCGTCTAGTATTTAATACTGCTCCGTAGATAAAGCCCTGACTTTCTATTCTCACAAACTGAATGGTATCCAAGCACACTTTTATTTAAGTAGATGCTGTATGTACAAGGGGAGTAAGTAGAGATGATGTTTATCGGCATTGATATTAGTAAAGAGAAAATTGATTTATCGTGGTTGAGAGACCAACTTACAAATAAAATTAAAACAAAAGTCTTTAAAAACAAGCGCCAAGACTTTGTAACAATAGAAAAGTGGCTTTTAAATACAACTAAAAGCGCTGCTAGTGAGCTCGTTACCACCCTCGAACCAACGGGTGTTTATCATGAAGCACTGATGTATTTTTTACACGAGCAAGGCTTTAATATTATTTTAGCGAATCCAGGTAAAGCTAAAAAGTATGCAGACGCTTTAAACATAATTCATAAAACAGACAAGTCTGACGCAACGATGCTTGCCCATTACGGCTGTGCTAAGCACGCAGCCGTTAATTATTGGCAACCTGATGCATTAGAAGTTAGAGAGCTTAAAGCCCTTATCCGTCGTTTAGATGCGCTTGAGAGTAATCGTCAACGAGAAGCGAACCGATTAGAAGCAAGTGAATTCAGCAACGTTTCTGCGCGTGTTTGCCAATCGATAAAAGTGACTATCGCGTTTTTAGACGATGAAATTAAACAGCTTAAATCTGACATTGATAACCACATAGATAATGAACCTGATTTAAAAAGAAACAGAAAGCTACTTGAGTCTATCCCTGGCATTGGGCCCGTATTATCGAGAGAGCTGACGTATTTATTTGCGGCTAAAAGATTTAATAAAGCCAAAGAAGCGGCGGCTTATTGTGGATTAATTCCACGGCATAATGAATCGGGTAAATTAAAAGGGCGAACATCAATCAGTAAACTCGGGCCAGCCAGAATTCGATGTAAACTTTATATGGCAGCCATTGTTGCAGGGCAATGGAATAAAACAATAAAGAGACACAAGTTAACGTTAATAAACAATGGTAAAACACCGATGCAAGCTGTGTGTGCAAATATGCGAAAGCTCATTCATATATGTTTTGGTGTAATAAAAAACCAAGAAGCGTTTAAGCTCCAAGAAAGTTAAATACGACCTTGAAGCTTAAAATGAGAGATGGTATCTACAACGGATGAATAAACTCAGGGTATGGATTTAAGGATTAGGGCTGGTTTTACTTGTAGGCGTACAGCTTGCTAACGCGACGAGCAAAGCTCGTAAATAAAGTATCAGTTATATCGGTCGTAAGTAATTAGAAGCTAGCGCTTCTCACGCGAGCAAGCTCAGCGTCTACAACGGATGAATAAACTCAGGGTGTGGATTTAAAGATTAGAGCTGGTTTTACTTGTAGGCGTGCAGCTTGCTGACGCGACGAGCGAAGCTCGTAAATAAAGTATCAGTTATATCGGTGGTAAGTGATTAGAAGCTGTGCTTCTCACGCGAGCAAGCTCAGCGTCTACAACGGATAAATAAACTCAGGGTTTGGATTTAAAGATTAGGGCTGGTTTTACTTGTAGGCGTGCAGCTTGCTAACGCGACGAGCGTAGCTCGTAAATAAAGTATCAGTTATATCGACGGTAACTGATTAGAAGCGGCGCTTCTCACGCGAGCAAGCTCAGCGGCTACAGGTTATCAATCTACACTTCACTTTATTTTAGGCACAAAAAAACCGACTTAATGTCGGCTTGTTTATGAAAGTGGTGGGCGCAGGAGGATTCGAACCTCCGACCGCTCGGTTCGTAGCCGAGTACTCTATCCAGCTGAGCTATGCACCCACTTTCATAGATTGCTTATTTAAACTCTAAGCAGAGCGTATAAATTCAGACATAAAAAAACCGATTTCCATCGGTTTATTTTTCTTACACTTAAAAGTGTATGAAAACATGAAAGTGGTGGGCGCAGGAGGATTCGAACCTCCGACCGCTCGGTTCGTAGCCGAGTACTCTATCCAGCTGAGCTATGCACCCACTTTCATTTTTACTGTTACTTGTTTTTACTCTAAGTGAGAGTCTATAAAGTGGTGGGCGCAGGACGTATCTTGTAAGAATGAACCTCCGACCGTTTGGCTTTAGCCAACACTTTACTTTTTTATACTCTAAGTATGAGTCTATAAAGTGGTGGGCGCAGGAGGATTCGAACCTCCGACCGCTCGGTTCGTAGCCGAGTACTCTATCCAGCTGAGCTATGCACCCACTTTATAGTTTACTTATTTTAACTCTAAGTAGAGCTTTTGCTTATTTAGACTCTAAGCAGAGTTATTAAAGTATTGTGAGCGCAGGACGTATCTTGTAAGAATGAACCTCCGACCGCTTGGTTATAAAGCCAAACACTTTAATTGCTTATTTAGACTCTAAGCAGAGTTATTAAAGTATGGTGGGCGCAGGAGGATTCGAACCTCCGACCGCTCGGTTCGTAGCCGAGTACTCTATCCAGCTGAGCTATGCACCCATACTTTAAAACTTTACAAAACACGCCATTAAAAGAAATGGTGGAGAGGGAGGGATTCGAACCCTCGATAGAGCTACAAACTCTATACTCCCTTAGCAGGGGAGCTCCTTCGGCCACTCGGACACCTCTCCGTCTTGTGGGGCGTATAATAAAGATTTCAGAAAATATGTCAAACACTTTTCTACCAAAAACGACTATATGGTTATAGATTACACATATGCTTGGTTTTAAAGTGTGATTAGGTTGAATTTCGAGCAGGTTATGTACTTTTACCGACTGATTTAACACCTAGCATCGGAACTAACTCATCAGTCAATTGAGCTAAGTATTGCTCTTGATAACCTAATTGTTGAAACTCAGCGATACAAACACGGTAATAAGCATCCCGCTCTTCCTCTGTAGTGCATTTCTCTGATAAATATTCTACACGTTCGTCTTTCATACTATTATCCTAAGTCCTTTAAGAATCTATATTCGACTACTAATACTAAGCAGTGTAAATTTCGTGCGTATTATACATAAAAAATTTACATAAATACAACATTATGTTTAAAAAACAATCATACTGAAAAGTTATAGCACTGTTAGTTCTAATACTAAAAACTGCCAATAACAATAAGCCAGTGAAGCTGAATTAAATATTAATCAGAACCAATAACTAGATTTAATTTTTGATGTAGTAATTTTTGACTAAAACATGAATTTCAAACAAAAAACGCCGCTATTAAGCGGCGTTTATTAACTTACTTTGTTCTACCCAAAGCTTAGTCAGCTTGTGGACGCATATGCGGGAACAAAATAACGTCTTTAATTGTAGGTGAGTCAGTAAACAACATTACTAAACGGTCAATACCAATACCTTCACCTGCAGTTGGCGGTAAGCCGTACTCAAGTGCGCGTATGTAGTCTTCATCGTAATGCATTGCTTCATCATCGCCTGCGTCTTTCTCTTCAACTTGGCGAGTAAAGCGCTCAGCTTGGTCTTGTGCATCGTTAAGCTCAGAGAAGCCATTTGCAAGTTCACGACCGCCAACAAAAAATTCAAAACGGTCTGTAACAAATGCATTTTCGTCGTTACGGCGTGCAAGTGGAGAAACTTCCCACGGGTAGCCAGTAATAAACGTAGGTTGAATAAGCATGTGCTCTGCTGTTTCTTCAAATATTTCACACAAGAACTTACCTGGGCCCCAAACACAATTTTCAGGAATTTTAACGTGCACTTGTTTAGCGTACGCTTTTAATTCGTCAAAGTGGTTTTCTGGGTCATTAAATACCGCAGCATCAAACTCAGGGTTATATTTTAATATTGCATCGCTCATGCTTAAACGTGTAAACGGTTGCCCAAAGTCGTACTCAACTGAGTCAATTACTTCGCCGTTTTCGTCTTTAGTTGTATTAACTACAACTGCACTACCTAGTACGTTTTCTGCAACCGTACGAAGCATGTCTTCGGTGATGTTCATCAGGTCGATGTAATCAGCGTATGCTTGGTAAAATTCAATCATTGTGAATTCTGGATTGTGACGCGTAGATAACCCTTCGTTACGGAAGTTACGGTTAATTTCGAATACACGGTCAAAACCACCTACCACTAAGCGCTTTAAGTAAAGCTCAGGCGCTATACGTAAGTACATGTCGATATCAAGTGCATTATGGTGAGTTACAAACGGACGCGCAGATGCACCGCCAGGTATAACCTGTAGCATTGGTGTTTCTACTTCCATAAAGTCACGGTCTGCTAAAAAGCGACGAATGCCTTCAACTACTTGTGAACGAATACGGAATGTTTCGCGCGTTGCTTCGTTAGTAATTAAGTCAACGTAACGTTGGCGGTACTTTGTTTCTTGATCTGATAAGCCATGGAATTTTTCTGGTAACGGACGAAGTGACTTAGTTAATAGTTGGTACTCAGTCATTTCTACGTATAAATCGCCTTTACCTGATTTATTTAATGCGCCTTTAACACCAATAATATCGCCAGTGTCTAGTTGACCATATTTTTCTTTAAGATCTTTTTGAACATCTTTAGATGCATACGCTTGTACGCGACCTTTCATGTCTTGAATTACAAAAAACGGTCCACGCTTTGCTAAAATACGGCCAGCGATAGACACAACTTCTTGCATCTCTACTAATTCTTCTTTGCTCTTATCACCAAACTGGGCTTGCAAATCAGCCGTGTAATGCTCACGACGGAATTGGTTTGGATGACCGTTGGCTGGGCAATTTTCGCGTATAGCGTCTAACTTGCCGCGACGCTCAGCGATTAACTTGTTTTCGTCTTGGATTTTATCAGTCATTTTTTAGCTCTTTATTAGCTTGGTGGTTATAGGCCAGATTTAAGGCTGGCTTCAATAAATTTATCTAAGTTACCGTCAAGTACCGATTGGGTATTGCGGTTTTCAACGCCTGTACGTAAATCTTTAATGCGTGCGTCATCAAGTACGTATGAACGAATTTGACTACCCCAACCAATATCAGATTTAGCATCTTCTTGCGTTTGTTTTTCAGCATTTTGCTGTTGTAGTTCAAGCTCAAATAATTTAGCTTTTAACTGCTTCATCGCCTGGGCTTTATTTTTATGCTGCGAACGCTCGTTTTGACACTGCACTACGGTATTTGTTGGTACGTGAGTGATACGAACCGCCGATTCGGTGGTGTTAACGTGCTGACCACCCGCGCCCGATGCACGGTAAACGTCTATACGCAGGTCTGACGGATTCATATCAATTTCAATATTATCGTCAACTTCTGGGTATACAAACGCAGAAGCAAATGAAGTATGACGACGACCACTTGAGTCAAATGGGCTTTTACGTACTAAGCGATGCACACCAGTTTCTGTGCGTAACCAACCGTAAGCGTATTCGCCAACAAAGCGGACAGTTGCGCCTTTAATACCAGCAACATCACCGTCGGTCGCTTCAACTAGCTCAACTTTAAAACCTTTAGCCTCGCCCCAACGTAAATACATACGAAGTAGAATATTACACCAGTCTTGTGCTTCAGTACCGCCAGAACCTGATTGTAAATCAAGGTACGCATCGTTTGAGTCATGAGGACCTGAAAACATACGACGAAACTCTAAACCTTCTAACTGCTCGTTTAGATCAGCAAGCTCGCTTTGCGCTTCGTCAAAGGTATCTTGATCTTCAGCTTCTACAGCAAGCTCAAGTAAGCCTTCAACGTCATCAGTACCGGCTACAAGGTTGTCGATTGTTTCAACAACAGCTTCTAATGCTGATTTTTCACGGCCAAGCGCTTGTGCGCGTTCAGGCTCATTCCACACGGCTGAATCTTCAAGCTCGGCGTTAACTTCTTCTAAGCGTTCTTGTTTAAGAGCGTAGTCAAAGGTACCCCCGAAGCAATTCAGTACGTTCGCGAATTTCCTTGATTTGATTAATCACAGGATTCACTTCAAACATGTACATCACTCCAAAATGGCTAGGTAATTGCGCCCCTTTAAATGGGATTTTCGCAATAAATTATCGTCAAATGATAAAAACGCCCGATTTTAACAAAAAACCGCGCGCTTTATTAGCATTTTATGCATGATATTACATATTTTTTAGTGTACTTTTTCAAGCTCTCTAACTATTAATTGCAGCGTAAATTTACCTCTAAACTCATTTATATCGAGCTGGTACGCTACTTTTACAAACTTCGCCTCAGTATCTGGCCATTCTTTTACATCAATACCAAAAGCAATGGCATCAACTAAACGACCAGATTGGTGCTTTAACACGAGCTTTAAATGCTTTTCGCCTACTATGCGCTGCTGTATTACTTCAAAGGTATGCTCAAACACCGGCTCAGGAAATTGCTGACCCCACGGGCCCGATTGCTTTAATAGCTGGGCAAATTCCATCGTAAAGCAGTCGTTTGGCAGCTCACCGTCGGTAAATACAATACAGCGTTTACTTTCTTCACTCAGTTGCGCGCTAACTGCGGCATCAAACGCTTTTTTAAAGTCGTTAAAGTGTTGCTCGTTAATACTTAAGCCGGCTGCCATGGCATGGCCACCAAATTTATTAATCAAGTGTGGGTCGGCTGTATTAAGCCCTTCGAGTAAATCGCGCATGTGTAGCCCTTCAATAGAGCGGCACGAGCCTTTAATTTCACCGTTTTCGCCACCAGCAAATATAACTGTTGGGCGGTGGTATTTTTCTTTTAAGCGACCAGCCAAAATCCCAATAACACCTTGATGCCAATCGTCTTGAAACAAACAAATAGCATCAGGGATGTTATCGTCGCTAAATGCGAGTCTATCAAGCACGGCTTGCGCTTCGGCTTGCATGCCTTGTTCTATTTCGCGCCTTGCAAAGTTTAAGCTATCGAGCTCGCCCGCTATACTACGCGCTTGGTTTATATCGGTGCTAAGCAAGCACGCTATACCCAAACTCATGTCGTCTAATCGCCCTGCTGCATTTAAACGCGGCGCAAGTGAAAAGCCAAAGTCGCTTGCGCTTAAGCGCGCAGCATTGCGGTTAGCCACTTCAATAAGCGCGGTAATACCAGGGCGTGTTTTACCACTGCGAATACGTGCTAAACCTTGGTGTACTAAGGTACGGTTATTTGCATCAAGTGCCACTACATCGGCAACCGTGCCAAGCGCTACAATGTCGAGCAAGTTAGCTAAATTAGGCGGCGGTTGCTGCTCAAAATAACCTAAATCTCGCATTACGCTTCTCAGCGCTATTAATAAGTAAAAAGCAACGCCAACGCCTGCAATAGATTTAGACGGAAAATCACATTCATGTCTATTTGGATTTACGATTGCATCTGCATTTGGCAGCTGCTCACCTTGTAAGTGGTGATCTGTTACCAGCACTTTTATGCCAACCGCTTTTAAAATATCAATACCGGCAATACACGATATGCCGTTATCTACGGTGATCACTAAATCAGGTTTTATTTGTACTATTTGCTCAGCAAGCGCGGGGCTTAAGCCATATCCTAAGCTAAACCTGTCAGGAATTAAGTAATCTAAATGCTTAAAGCCAAACATCTCAAGGCCTTGCATTAATGTTGCAGTGCTTGTTGCGCCATCGGCATCAAAGTCGCCAACTATTAATATTTGGCTTTGCGCTTTTAATGCTTCAATTAATAAGTCGCTGGCTTTGTCGATGTCTTTAAACAATTTGAAGTCGTGAAGCGTAGCTACGCTGTTATTTAGCTCTTCGGCATTGAATACATTGCGGTTAGCATAAATTTGTTTAATTACAGGGTGTAAATTACTCGGCAGATGCGAGTCGTCAACGTTTTCACGCGCAATGATTAGTTTTTTCATGCAGGGTTTTAACTTATTGAGTCGTATTAAAAAGACAAAAAAAGGCCATTAAGGCCTTTTTAATAATAACTAAGCGTTTAATTACGACGCTTTGTTAGCTTCTAATGCTGCTTTTAGTGCTGCTGCTGGCTGGTAACCAGGGATCATCGTACCATCTTCTAAAATAATAGCGGGTGTGCCGCTAATACCAAAGCTTTGACCTAATTGGTAATGCTCTGCAACCGGTGCGCTACAGCCTGCAACTACTTTAGTGCTTGTGCCCGATTTAGCTTCTGTTAGTGCTTCTTGCTGATCGCGTGCACACCATACGTTCATTAAATCTGCGTAACCTGAACCTTGTAAGCCACCACGTGGAAACGCTAAGTACTTAACGGTAATACCCGCATCAAGTAAATCGTCTAACTCGCGGTGTAATTTACGACAGTAACCACAGCTAATGTCGGTAAATACAGTAATGCTGTGTTTTTCGTTTGGCGCTTTGTACACAATCATCGATTCTTCGTATTCTTTAAGACCTTCAACACGCACGCCATTTAATGCTTGCTCTGTTAGGTTATTACGATTATTTAAATCAATTAACGTACCTTGCATTAAATATTGACCGTCTGGACTTGCGTAAAGCACGCCCTTGTTAGTAATCAATTCTTTTAAACCCGTTACTGGACTTGGGTTAATTTGCTTTACAGTTACACCAAGCTCGGCAAATTTAGTAATAATAGGATCATTAGCATCTGGTGTTACAGCAACGCCATTTGCAAATGCACTAATACTTGTGCACAACATGGCACCTGCTAACATTAATTTTTTCATAACTTCTCTCTATCCTAAAAATACTTAATATATTGACCGGCTTAATGATATTTACTTTCAAACTTACGCACGCGGATGATGCTCTGCATGTACCGACTTTAACCGTTCATTGGCAACATGGGTATAAATTTGCGTCGTTGATAAATCGCTATGGCCCAACATCATTTGTACCACACGTAAATCTGCCCCATGATTTAATAAGTGCGTAGCAAAAGCATGGCGCATAGTATGGGGCGATAATGGAGACTCAACTGCTGCCAAAATAGCATAGTGTTTAATTCTATGCCAAAAGGTTTGTCGCGTCATGCCTACTCCGCGTTTAGATGGGAACACAAAATCGGTGGCATGTTTTATCATTTGCGCACGCCCACCCTTTAAAAATTGCTCAAGCCAATACATGGCTTCTTCACCCAGTGGAACTAAGCGCTCTTTATTACCTTTACCTTTTACAAACACCACTGCTTGGCGCAAATTAATTTGCTCCATGCGCAGTCCAACAAGCTCACTTACACGCAAACCCGTTGCATAAAGTAGCTCTAGCATGGCTTTATCGCGCAGTCCCATCGCTTCTTCGGTATTAGGCGCATTTAATAATGCCTCAACTTCGGCCTCTGAGAGTGTTTTAGGTAACGACTGCCCTGCTTTTGGCTGAGAAATATTTAGCATGGGGGTGTCGCTAATTAGTTTTTCGCGCACAAAGTACTGATAAAAACGCTTTAGCGCACTAATACTGCGTGCCGTACTGCGTGGTTTTAAGCCTAAATCGACTCGGTGCGCTAAGTAACTTTCAACATCAAGCCCTGTTACCGTCATTAAATTTTCGCCCTTTAAAAATAGGCAAAACTTATCTAAATCACTGCGATAAGCACTTAATGTGTTTTCGCTTACGCCTTGTTCTAAGTACAGGCTATCTAAAAAGGTTTCTAGGTAGTCGCTATTACTGCTCATACTGCTGTTATTTTCAAAAGAATCGTCAGATAGCGTTGTCACATTATGCTCTCATGCTTTGCTAAGGTATCAATTAAAAATACCTTACGGTAAACTTGAGCCTATCATATCAGGCAATTACACAGTGATAAATACGATGCAAATTGGTTTATTTTTTGGTTCTACTACGTGCTACACCGAAATGGCAGCAGAAAAGATTCGCGACATTATTGGTGCCGATATAGTTACCCTGCACAATATTAAAGACGAGCCACTAAAAAATGCAGAGCAGTATGACTTTATCATCTTTGGTATTTCAACATGGGATTTTGGTGAAATACAAGAAGACTGGGAGTCAAAGTGGGACGACATAGCCGACGTAAACCTAAATGGTAAAACCATTACTTTATTTGGCATGGGCGATCAACAAGGTTACGGGCAGTGGTTTCAAGATGCGCTAGGCATGCTACACGACGAAATAAATACGCAAACATTTACTCAACTTGGTTTTTGGCCAAACGACAGTAGTTACGAGTTTGAAGCTTCAAAAGCATTAACGCCTGATGGTAAACAGTTTGTAGGACTCGCGCTCGACGAAGACAGTCAATACGAGCTAAGCGACGACCGCATTGCAACATGGGTTGAACAGGTAATGACTGAATACGGCGAAACGCTTTAATTAATAAGCTAATAAATAAAAAGCAAAAAGCCCGCAACTAGTTTAGTTGCGGGCTTTTGATTAGTAATATGAGTAATTTATTGAAACGTCATCACATTGGTCGTTTGTGGGTAATATCCATCAGCCATAACAATGTACGGTAGTAAATTACTTAACCATTTTTGCTGCACGCTTTCGCTATAGTTTAAGTAAAGCTTACCTTCGTGAATATAAAATGCTTCTGGGTCTATACCTACAGCGTTACCTTCATCAGCCATTGCATAAGCACACCAACCACCGTATTGCGGTGCATAACGTTTTGGGTTTTCTGCAAATGTCGTTTTGTTTTCTTCACTCGAAAAGTGCCAGTTGGCACCTAAATAACTAAACGTGTATTTGTCGCTGCCTTTAACGGCTTTATTTTGCGTAAAATAAGCAACGCTGTCGTACCCTTTAACAGCCGTGTTATTAAACCAACCCGTATTTACAGCATCATCCTTTGCATTTGCCCCACCGCTTATTAACAGTGCGCTAAGCATTATTAAAGCAACTATGTACTTAATCATCTTTTTTCCTTTATTATTACTCAAAATTGAATGCCAATTAAATATAGCTGGCTTAGTGAGTAAGAAAGGCAAAGCGCAAAAATGATTTCAGTTAATACTTAATTATTTAACGCCCAGTGATTAAATAAGTAGTAAAACTTACTCTACTTTTAGCCAATATTGGTTTCGGTAAAAAAAGCCAATGTAGCCGCGTACCTCGAGTTTTTTACCTTCATCTTGCGGGGTTAGTTGTAAAGTGTAGGTTTTACCATTTGTTGGGTCGAGTATTTCACCGTCTCCCCAAACACCATCATCTTGTGCTTTTACACCCGTGATTATAGTCATTCCTAAAATAGGCTGATCTTTTAACTCATCATCGCACTTACTGCATATATCATTTTGTTTTGCAGGGTTAAGAATGGTTTCAACTTTGCCGGTCAATACACCGCTGGTTTGGGTAATACGTACATACGACTTAGCTTGGTTTGTATCCTCGTCAATCGTTTTCCAAAGCCCTATAGGCGTAATAGCAGCAAACACACCTTGGCTTGCAAAAATGGTGGCTGCTAACGTGCTAAGTAATGCTATTTTATTTAATTTTTTCATTGTGCTGCCTTTAAATTAAGGGGCTAATGGCTAAATCATATCAGGTGATTTATAAACACACTATTAAAGCGCTGTACATAAAATAAAAAACCTAAACTAATAATCATTAGTTTAGGTTGTCATATGAGCTTTTTTGCTTACTTTTAAAAACTACGAATTACTACACCTGAATTATTAAACTCAAATTTATTAATTTTTCCGCATTGCGCCATATGATTAGTACTTGTATAAAGTGGATTGTCTTGTGCAATGGCAGTCTCCCATCCTTGGCCATTTTTAATGAATGCTTTTAGTTCAAACCATCCATTAACCGCTTTACTGCAATCCATATCTACATCAAGCATCCAATAGTGTTCGCCCCATATATTTAAAGGTGTCACACCAAAACCATCTGTGTTTACCGTTTTTTCAGCGCCCCAACCTGCTGGCCAAACGTTCGTTGTCCAGTCGGTAGCAGAACCTTCTGCTTCGCTACTTTGCCCATTTTCTATACCATACCAATCAAGGTAGTTATCATTTGCTTTCCAAGGGCTTGTTGTGACATTTTTTAAATTGTTATGACGAATAGGCATTGCACACTCAAAATTACTTGTTTGGCAATTTCGACCAAGGTTTGCATTTGCATAAGCGTGGTCAATTCCACCACGGATAAACATATCTTGTCCGCTTTGTGTTTGTGCATTAATAAAAATAACCGTTCGCTGCCAGTCACTTTCAGTGCTTGAGGCAGAACTGGTATTTAACTTGGCATTTTTATGAATTGCCATCGCATCCCAAGCGCCAATATTAAGATTAATAGTACCGTCGGAATTAACCGTTATAACCTCACCACTACAGCTTTTAGCATCAGCTGACAGTTCGCCTTTTAACACATTACAGTATTGCCCTGGCGCCATATCGGTTTGCACAGTTGCAGTAAGCATTGAGTCTTCTTTGTTAATAGCCATATGACCCGAGCTACCTCGGCCAAATGATATTTGATTATTCGTGTTATCCCACCAGTTTGTTACTGCCCAATTGTCGGCGGTGTTATTTCTAAAATCGACCCCGCCTGCAATATATGACCAACGATGCTCACACTTCCAATTACTAGCAAAACACTCTAAGTTACCATTATTATGTACCGGTACATTTGGCCCACCAGCATCTGTATCACCATGAAAATCATAACTCGACATTACTTTTGGATAACCGTACGGATAAGCCAACATAAATACATTGGCTAAGTCATATAAGCGGCCATCTTCAAAGGTAATAACATTGCCAGCGCCGCCGTGCCCGCGCTGATTGTCGTGATTGTCTACAAAAACCACCGCAGAAGAGCTTGGCATAAAGCCCCACCCTTCGCCAAAATTACTCAGCCATGCAAGCGAGCCGTTTCTAAAAGTGTTACCAAGCTCAGTGCTATATTTAAATTCAGTAACTAAACCTGTGCTTAAATATTCAGAGGCACCAACAGCCTCCCCACCTTGATCGATCACTTCTTGAAAAACCACTGGCGAGCCATTTACTTTGGCCATTAAACTTTGGATATCGCTTGCTGCAACATGTTTAGAAGCATCAAACCGAAAGCCTTTTACGCCAATAGCTTGTAAGTCGTTAATATATGCTGCAATGGTATTTTGCACATAGTTTGAAGCGGTATCTAAATCGGCAAGTCCAACTAGTTCACAGTTTTGTACTCGGTAGCGATCGTTGCCATAATCAGAGTTATTAATGGTACAACTTTCATGAAAATCTTGTGGGCTATAAATAGGAAAGCTTTTATTACCAAAGCTATTTCCGGCTGTGCCTGTGCCACTTCCTGCTGCCATATGGTTAATAAGCGTATCAACGTAAATATCAACCCCAGCTGCACTACAGCGATTTACCATATCGATAAACTGTGCACGGTTTCCGCCACGACTTTGCAGTTCATAACTTACTGGCTGATAACGTGTCCACCATTGGCTTCCTGTAATGTGCTCATTAGGTGGCGAGACCTGTACTGCAGCGTAGCCTTTTGGTCCTAGGTATTGCTCACATTCTTGCGCTACATCTTGCCAATTCCATTCAAACAAATGTACAAATGTGGTGGGCGTAGCAGTCGCAATACTAGGTAAGAGCAACCCTAGGCTTAAACCTGCGGTGGTGATTATTTTATTGAGTTTCATAGTGTGTGATCCAATTGTTGAGCGAGCAAAACAACTACTCGATGTTATTTACAAGTGGTTAACACTAGATTGGTAATTGATTAAATAAAAACTGAATACGTATGCATAATAGGTAAATTATCCTTTATTACTAGATAACCTACATAACTAGGCAGTTTACATTTTCAAATAAAATGCTTTGCATAGGGCTATATAATCAGCAGTGTAGGTATTATCTAAGTTTCTAATACACAGGATTGATGATTCTATATCGCTTTTTACGTAGCTAAATGTCATTAAACTGCGGCTAATATCTTTATTGGGCGTGGCTTTTACTTGGCAATGAGCATTTAAATAAAGCCCATTTTGAGTAGCAAGCTCAATAAATAATGCGCCTTCAACGCTTGGGAGTATTAAGCTAAAGCGGGAACCACTATGGCTTAAATGTTTAAACGCATTAATTAACTCTTCAAAACTTAGGCCGTCGGTATGGCGTGCGGTATTACGCGCAACATTATCGCCTTTTAAACTGTGATTAAAATACGGTGGATTAGAGATAACCACGTCAAATTTAACTTCACTACTAAAGCGTTGAATAGTTTGGTGCGTAATACTTATAGTTGGCCACGGGCTATTAGCTACATTTTGTAATGCTTGGGTATAGGCGCTTTCGTCAATTTCTACCGCAGTTATATCAAGCTCATTACTGCGCTGCTTACACATTAGTGCTAGTAAGCCGGTGCCGGTGCCTATATCAAGTAACGACTTTGCACCGCTTAAATTAGCCCATGCGCCAAGCAAAATGCCATCGGTAGAAACTTTCATTGCACAGTGGTCGTGTTCAACTTTAAATTGTTTAAATACAAAACCAGACATTTTTTCACCTTTTCATTCACCAAGCGCAGCATAGCGCGTATAATCAGGGTAATTGTCCCTTATTTTAGACACTCTATGCAATTTTCTGAATTTGATCTTGATAACAAGCTACTCGATGCCATTAATAAAATGGGCTACGAGACGCCAACCAGCATTCAACAACAAGCTATTCCTGAAGCACTACAGGGGCGCGATATTTTAGCATCTGCGCCTACTGGTACAGGTAAAACAGCGGCATTTTTAATTCCGGCTATTCAGTACTTACTGGATTTCCCACGTCGTGACCCTGGTTTTGCGCGCGTACTCGTTATGACCCCGACTCGTGAGCTGGCTTATCAAATTCATGAACAATGTGAACTGCTAGCTAAACGCACACACCTAAAAATTGGTGTAGTAACAGGCGGTATTAACTACGGCACGCATAAAGAAATTTTTGAAAAAAATAATGATATTTTAATCGCCACACCAGGTCGATTAATGGAATACCTAGAAACCGAAAACTTTCATGCTGAACACGTAGAAATGCTTATTATTGATGAAGCAGATCGCATGTTAGATATGGGTTTCAAAAAAGAAATGAGCCGTATTTGTGACGAAGCTAAAAATCGTCGCCAATGTTTTTTATTCTCAGCAACACTTGAAGGTGACAGCGTAGAAAGGTTTGCTGAAAAAACATTAAGCGACCCAGCTCTATTAGAAGCCGAATCGTCACGTAAAGAAAAAGCTAAAATTCACCAATGGGTACATTTAGCCGACGATTATCATCACAAACTTGAATTATTAGTTAATACGCTAAAAAACCCTGACGTAACTAAAGCGATTGTGTTTGTTAAAACTCGCGAACGCTTAGAAACATTGATTGGCGAACTTACAACTAATGATGTAAAAGCGGCGTGGTTACGCGGCGAAATGCCACAAGACAAACGTATGAAAGCCATGGAAAACTTCCACAGTGGCAAAACAAGCATATTAGTTGCTACCGACGTAGCTGCACGTGGTATTGATGTATCTGACATCAGCCACGTTATTAACTTTGATATGCCGCGTACTGCCGACGTATATGTACACCGTATTGGTCGTACTGGCCGTGCTGGTAAAAAAGGGATAGCAATATCGCTAGTTGAAGCACACGATATTGGTATTTTATATAAAGTAGAGCGCTACGTTGAACAAAAATTAAAACGCCGTGTAATTAGAGGTGTCGAGCCACAGCATAAAGAAGCTAAGCCACCGGCTAAAAAACGTAAAGATCCAGTAAAAATGAAAGCCAAGAAAAAGGCTAAGGTTAAAAAGAAAAAGTAACCTAAAACATTTTTATACTAAGCCGACTTTTGTCGGCTTTTTAATGCAAGCCTTGCAGGCTCTGCTGTTTGTACCTGTTACATATGTAACCCAAGCATGTAACTCATACTCATTTAAATGTAATTTTTGCCCACCTGAATTCCCACTTAATAAAATTCCCTTATATTTCATAGCGTTAATATTGGCACCGAAATTGTAACTACAAAGATAACCTAGCCGATGGAATTTCCATATTGTGGCTGCACTATTCACCGTAATGTAAGGATTAAGTTATGAACCGCTTCAAGTTAACTATCGCTTTAGTATCATTTTGTTGTTTATTTTTATTAGCTTGCGCTACAAAAGTAAGTGCAGCAACCAACATGGCCGTAGTAAGCAGTGTAGCCACTCAACCTAACTTACAACAAGCTATCACCAACACCCTACGAACTAATCCTAACCTAGCGTTAAGTGATATTCGCGTGCAGGTAAAAAATGGTGAAGTAGATTTATACGGTGAAGCACAAACTGGTTTTCAGCGCGCACTGGCTCAAAAGTTTTTAGAAAATATGGATGGGGTTAAAATCATTCGTAACAAAATTAGCGTTATTTAATACGCACCACATAAACTTATTTGTATAACTAATTCATAAGCGCGGCTTGTTACTCCAACACAAGCTGCGCTTTTTTATGTTTATTTTTTGTAGTTATTTCAATTTATCTAGTTGTTGAATAACATCACTTAATTTAAAACTACTTTTTTGTGAATTAAAACTTTCAACAAAAACTTCTTTAAAACTGCTTACCGTAGAATCTTCATTTAGCTCAAAAGGAAAACCCTTAAGTTCCTTTGTTTTTGGGTTAAACTTATAAACAAAATTGTCACCACTTAAACCCGCTGAAAAAACGTAATGATGATTATCAACCCATCCTGCCGCGCCATGAAATAGAGCAATATTTATTTTATCGTTTTGAGTATGTACGCCGACTTTAACTACATTATTTTTATTGAATGCGGCTTTTGTTATCTCTTTACTGGGGATAAACCAAAACCCTTTTGTATTACCCACAAACACAGCTAAATATTCATTATCAGGTGACCAAGTGATAACGTTACTTTCATAACTTTTTCTAGGGCATAAAACATCATCTGAGCTACAAAACTCTCGTAACTTCTCTTTTTCAATATATGCCGCTTTATTTGGTAAGATTAATGTAGAGGTAAGGTTTTTGTTTTTATCGAGAAAAAGTATTTCAGCGGTATTGTTATCTATATTTAATTTATAACTCACATCATATTTAGCATTATATTCGTTACCTACTGAAATAAAGCTAATAACTAGGCTTGAAAATAAAATTATTTTTGTAAACCATTTAATCCTTAACTTCATTTGTTTGTAACCCTAATATCTAAAAAAAATACACCTTGTATAACCAATAATTGCATAATAAATAGATAAAAGGGAAACTTACCTTATAAAAAATACGTTACAAAATCTGCTGGAGAAAATAATTAATGAATAAAGAAAAGTGACTTGAACTAATTAAAAAGCGCATTTTTTACTCTGTAAAAATGCGCTGTTGGTAAGTAACTATTTCCCAATGCTTTTGCCTAATGAGCTTTAACTAAATTACTCACTTTGGTTAGAGTCAGTACCGTCGCTACTGTCTTTATTTGATGACTGCTGGCTTATTTTGTCGCTTATCATGGCATCGAGTTTTTCGCCGCCTTTAATACCAAAATCTAAAGTACGAATTGGGAATGGAATACTAATGTCAGCCTCATCGAGTGCCTGCTTAACGGCAACAACACCTTTGTGGCGTACCGTCATAAAGTCAGGCTCGCCTGGGTATTTAATCCAAAACCACACCAGTAAGTTAATGCTGCTGTCGCCAAAACCTTCAGCGTATACGGCGGTTTCATCTTTGCGTATTACAAAGTCGAATTCATTAATTTTTTCGACTATAACGTCTTTTGCTTTTTCTATATCATCGCCATACGAAATACCAACAGGTACTTCTATGCGCCTAACGCCTAAAGTGGTGTAATTTTTTAGTACATTTCTAAATAATACTTTGTTTGGTACCAGTATTAACTGCCCATAAAAGCTCTCTATTAGCGTGTTACGTAGGTTTATAGAATGTATTGAACCAAACACGTCATCGGTTTCTATTACGTCGCCTGTTTTGAATGGTTTGCGTACACCCATAGCAATACCGGCTATCAAGTTTTCGGTCATATCTTGAAACGCAAAACCAATTGCTAAGCCCACAATACCCGCACCAGCAAGTAGTGAGGTAACGGTGCCTTTTAAGCCAACAAAATCGAGCGCTATAAATAAACCGATACACAAAACAATAACTTTAAATATTGAAGCCATTAAATCGGCAATTTGTTTTGAATCGAGGGATCTGCGTAATACGTTTTTCATCAGCCTGCCAGCAAAGCGTGCCAATATTGAAAACACAATTGCGATCAGTATCGCAACTATAAAATTAGGGATATGACTTATTACAACATCAAACCACCCTCCGAGCTTTTCTTCTATTAGTTTTTCGGCTTCGTCAATTGACGGAATGCTGATCATTTTATTTGCACCTATTTAATTAGTGTTCTCATTAATATTAGATGAGATTGCAAATATAACGCCAACATCAAAAAAGCCATGCAATGCATGGCTTTTAAGTTTTTTATTTAAGCTTATAAACCTAATTTTGTTCGTCGCGCATAAATACCGGCTCAAGCTCTTTAACTGTTGCCTCTGGGCTAAAGTAATAACCTGCTACCGTAAACTCTTTAAGTTGGCTTAACTGCGTTACTTTATTTTCGATAATGTAGCGCGCCATCATGCCGCGTGCTTTTTTAGCGTAAAAGCTAATTACTTTGTATTGACCGTTTTTACAGTCTTTAAAGTGTGGGGTAATAATTTGTGCATTTAATGCTTTCTTATCTACCGCTTTAAAGTATTCGTTTGAAGCAAGGTTAACTAAGTATTGCGCGTCTTGTGCTTTTAATACTTCGTTTAATTTATTCGCTATTACGCTGCCCCAAAACTCGTATAAGTTTTTGCCACGCGAGTTTTCAAGCTTGGTGCCCATTTCTAGGCGGTAAGCTTGCATTAAATCAAGTGGTTTTAATAAGCCATATAAGCCAGAAAGGATACGTAAGTGGTTTTGTGCATAATCAAGCTCGCTAGCTTTAAGCGTGCTTGCATCTAAACCGCCGTATACATCGCCATTAAAGGCAAGCACTGCTTGTTTAGCATTACTTTGTGTAAACGGCTGCGCCCACTCGCTAAAGCGTGCTGCGTTAAGCCCAGATAGCTTGTCGCTAATTTTCATTAAACTGCCAATTTGCGCTGGTGTTAGTTCACGGCATACTTTCATGAGCTCTTCGCTGTGCTCTAGTAATTCAGGCTGAGTGAACTTGTCTGTTGCGGGTGGCGTTTCGTAATCAAGATTTTTTGCAGGTGAAATAACAGTGATCATAGTTAGCTATTGACTTGTAATTTATTTAGTGTCAATTTCAACATTAAATGAAACGAAAAGCACGTTTTGTTTAAATAAATCCTCTCTTAATAACCCATGCATTGCCGTTTTTTTATTGATCAGGACATAAGACCTATCAAGCATTGTCACACTGTTGCAGTATGGATTAGATATATTAAGAGTGATTAGATTTTTCTTTTAACTTGCTTGGAATGAGGAAAGCAAATGACTTCAGCTCTACAAAGGCTAAAACAACATTCATCTATCGTAGCCGACACTGGTGATATTGAAGCTATTAAAAAGCATCAACCAGAAGATGCAACTACAAACCCATCGCTTTTATTAAAAGCGAGCGAGATTGAAGCATATAAGCCTTACCTAGATAAAGCTTGGAGCTACGCAAAAGAAACCGAGCAAGAGCCAGCTAAACAACTTGAACTAGCATGTGATTACTTTGCCGTATTACTAGGTAAAGAAATTAGCGCTATTGTACCTGGTTATATTTCTACTGAAGTAGATGCACGCCTTTCGTTTAATACGCAAGCTACGATTGATAAAGCACATACCCTACTTAGCCTTTACGAAAAAGAAGGTGTAAGCAAAGACAAAATTTTAATTAAAGTAGCGTCTACATGGGAAGGTATTAAAGCCGCTGAGCAGCTAGAAAAAGAAGGCACTAAATGTAACCTTACTTTATTATTTAGCGATGCCCAAGCCCGCGCGTGTGCCGATGCAAACGTATTTCTAATTTCGCCATTTGTTGGTCGTATTTTAGATTGGCACGTTGCTAACGGTATGGAAAAACCAACCGATCCGCTACAAGATCCGGGTGTTCAGTCTGTACGCAGCATTTTTGAATTTTACAAACGCCATGACTACAAAACAGTTGTGATGGGTGCAAGTTTCCGTAATACAGGTGAAATTATTGCACTTACAGGTTGTGACAAGCTAACTATTAGCCCTAATCTTTTAGAAGATTTAGGTAACCTTGAAGGCGCACAAGAATATTTGCTTGAAAGCGATGTTCCACAAGAGCCAAAACCAGAGCCATTAACAGAAGCACAGTTCCGTTGGTTACATAACCAAGATGCTATGGCTACTGAAAAACTAGCTGAAGGTATTCGCTCTTTTGCTGATGCACAAGAACAACTAGAGGCGCGCTTTAAAGCAATGTAATTTGCTATAATCGTGTTTTAAAAACGTCGCAATAGCGGCGTTTTTTTATGCCTAAAATACGCTACCCCTCTATATAATCTTCATATCGACTTCATATAATCTTCGTATAAACCTTCATCAATTAATCACACTTATGTAACATAACTGTCACTTTTTTATTCTATTTTAACTAGGCCTGTGGTATAGGTATTCTTGAGGTCAATAAAATCAATAGGAGAAGTTCATGGATAGCCTAAACGATATATTAGAGATATTAGAAGGACCAGATACAACAAGGAAAACCTCTCAGAAAAATAAAAAAAGAAAATGGCGTGAAATAGAAGCAATAAAAGACAAACAGCGCCTACGTAAAGAACTACAAGAACTAGACTACTTTACAGACAGTATTGCAATTGAAGAGCTCGACTTTTAATTCAATACGCCCCAACTAAACAAAAAGGCTTCCGATATATGGAAGCCTTTTTTAATGCGCTGAAAATAGCTGCATGAGATAAATTTATTATTCAGAGCCCAGGTTATTTACACCTGCCAGTTAATCGGTTTTTCATCTTGGGCTTGTAATAGCTCATTCGTTTTTGAAAAATGCTGACAGCCAAAAAAGCCTCTATGCGCCGAAAGCGGTGATGGGTGCGGCCCTTTTAAAACATGATGGCGAGCGCTATCTATGCCTTTACCTTTTTTTTGTGCATGTGCACCCCATAAAATAAATACCACATCTTCGCGGTGTTTATTAATATGCGCTATTACATTATCGGTAAATTGCTCCCACCCTAAATGCTTATGAGAATGCGCTTGCCCTTGCTCAACGGTCAATACTGTATTGAGTAAAAACACGCCCTGATCTGCCCAGCTTTGCAGGTACCCATGTTCAGGAACAGCAAAACCGCTGATATCGGTAGCTAACTCTTTGTACATATTTTTAAGCGACGGCGGCAGCTTTTTTACATCAGGCAATACCGAAAAACACAAGCCATGCGCTTGCCCTTCTCCGTGGTATGGGTCTTGTCCTAAAATTACAACGCGGATGTCATTTAGTGCTGTGGCATCAAAAGCACTAAATACTTGAGGTTCAGACGGATAAACAGCAACACCTTCATTGCGGCGATTAGCCACATACTCTAACGTTTCCTGCATGTAAGGTTGCTGTAATTCACTTTCTAAAAATGTAGCCCAATCGCTCATTGTGTACTCTTAATCTGTTTACGTGATGCGTCTATTTTATCACACATATCCGCGAGTCCATCTAGCATGCGCGGAGTAAAACGATGTAATAAATCGGCATTTACGCTAATAAATTGATCATTTTTAACGGCGGGCACTTCTGGCCACTTTTGCCAATTAACAACCGGCTGTGGTGTTTTTGATTTTTCATCAGGAATAATGATAACTTGTGGCTTAGTAACAATGACATTTTCGATACTAATTTGCGGGTAATCTGTAACGCTCTGTGCAAATACATTGCTTACATGGCATGTTTCAATCAGCTGATTTATCCATGTATTTTTACTTACTGTCATCATGGGCTCAGCCCATAACTGATAAAACCCGGTAATATTTTTTTTATCTTGCTGGCTTTTAACAATACCATTTAGCTTATGTTTAAATGCGCTTGCCGCTTGCTGGCTTTGCTTAATGTTCCCTGTAAATTCACCAAAAGTAAGTAACTCGTCGGCTACACCAGCGATTGTGGTGGGATTACTCAAATATACTTTTATGCCAAGGCGCTCTATTTGGGCTAAATCTTCGCTTTGATTTCCGCTTTTCCACGCAATTACTAAGTCGGGTTTAAGCGCCAATACTTTTTCAAGCGAGATACCGTAATAACCGCCTATGCGCTCAATACTTTGGGCCTCAGCAGGATAGTCGGCGTAATCAACCGTGCCCACAATATTATCGCCCGCCCCTATGGCAAATAGGTTTTCGACTATATGTGGTGCAAGCGCGATTATTCGCAGTTTTTTAGAATCATTAACCTGCTCTGCAAGTGCACTGCCCGATACACTAAAAAGCAGCAGCCCAATAAAAAGCGCTTTAAACATTAGTAATCAAACCCTTCAAGCGCTTTTATACCAGAGTCGAATGCGTGTTTTACATTACGCACTTCGCTTACTGTGTCGGCAAGGTCTGTTAAAGTACGGTGCGCTGCACGCCCTGTAATAATAACTGACTGCATTGGTGGGCGGTTATTAAGCGCCGTTACTACTTCATCTAAATCAACGTAGCCGTAGGTCACCATATACGTAAGCTCATCAAGTAATACTAAATCAATACTGCTATCAGCAAGCATGCGTTTTGACTCTTGCCATGTTGCTTGGGCGGCTGCGGTATCAGCTTCTTTATTTTGCGTATCCCAGGTAAAACCGGTGTTCATTACAACAAACTCAACACCTGCACCTTGTAATAAATTACGCTCGCCACATTCCCAAGTACCTTTGATATACTGGCAAACGGCTGCTTTTTTACCATGACCTACGCAGCGTGCTACAACGCCAAAACCCGAGGTTGATTTACCTTTACCATTACCCGTAATCACCTGAAAAATACCTTTAACATCTTGTGCGGCAGCAACACGTGCATCCACTTGCTCTTTTACTTTTTGTTGGCGTTGTTGGTGCTTATCGTTGTTTTGTTCAGTCATTATTGTGCCCTTCATAAATCGAGATAATTTGCTGTATGTTTAAATGCGTTTCGCACATGGTTGCTAATCGTTCTAACTGCTGCTCGCGGTGAGCGGCAATACTAATTGGGTTAATTGAGGCGCTTGGTTTTACCCATTTTAAAATTTGCGATGTAGCATCGGCTTCATCAAACAAACCATGTAAATAGGTGCCCGCAATGGCGTTATCATCGCTAATAAAGCCATCAAACGTAAAACCATGTGGGTGGTTTTCATCAAAGGTTAAAAATGGCTTATCAAGCGCTGCACCTTGGCTAATCCCTGCATGTATTTCGTAACCACTACAGGGTGTTGATTGGTTATTTAAAAGCAGTGTAGCGGTTATTTTAGTTAATACTTTTTGCGCTGTCAGCGTGGTTTCAAAGTCGCATAGAGCAAGCCCATTCACTTGTTTTAATGACGATTCAATACCATCGGGATCGTTGATTGTATTGCCCAGCATTTGCATGCCGCCACAAATGCCAAGTACTTTGCCACCATAGCGTAAGTGGCGCTTAATTTGTAAATCCCAGCCTTCATTTTTCAAAAAGGTTAAATCCCCCAGCACGTTTTTACTGCCTGGGAGAATGATCAGATCAACTTCTGGGATCGTTTGCGTATGGCGCACGTAATTTATATTAATGTTTGGGTGCAAACGCAGTGCATCAAAATCGGTGTGGTTACTAATGTGGGGAACAAGTAGCACTGCAATATTAATTGTGGCGTTGGTTACATTATTATCAATTGCGACGGCGTCTTCGGCATCAAGCGCAAGATCGTGCAAATAAGGTAATACGCCAAGTACGGGTTTGTTTGTGTATTCTTCAAGCCAATCAAGCCCGCCTTGCAGCAAACCTATATCGCCTCTAAATCGGTTTATAACAAAGCCTTTTACGCGCGCCTGTTCTGACTCGCTTAACAACGCAAGCGTACCTACCAAATGTGCAAACACACCACCTTTATCAATATCGGCAATAATAATGACAGGGCAATCTACCTCTTCGGCGTAACCCATATTGGCAATATCGTTTTCACGCAGGTTTATTTCAGCAGGGCTCCCCGCTCCTTCAACAAGGAGTAATTCAAAACGTTTAGCTAAGCGGTTATGTGAAGTAATTACCGCATCCATCGCGACTTTTTTATAGTCGTGATATTTGCCAGCTTCCATATTACTAATGGCTTTTCCGTGAATAATCACTTGTGCGCCCGTGTCGCTATTAGGCTTAAGTAATATAGGGTTAAAATCTATTTCGGGCTCTACTTTAGCTGCTATTGCTTGCAAAGCTTGCGCACGACCAATTTCGCCGCCATCTTTTGTTACTGCGCTATTAAGTGCCATATTTTGTGGTTTAAAAGGCGCAACCTTTACCCCTCTCTTAGCAAATACCCTGCAAAGGGCTGCAACTAAAGTGCTTTTACCTGCGTCGGAAGTAGTGCCTTGCACCATTAAGGTTTTCATGGAATTACACCCTTCGCTTTCTAAAAAACAATAAACTTAAAAAGAACACACTACCAATAGCAGCAGTAATAACGCCTACGGGCAATTCTTGGTTTTTTAGCAAGGAGCGCGAAAGTACATCAACCCACACCATAAATGTACCGCCCACTAAGCTGGTTACCAGTAAGCCAGCGATGGTGCCTTGGGATATAAAAAAGCGCACAATGTGCGGTACCATTAATCCTACAAACCCAATACCACCACACATAGCCACCAGCACAGCGGTAATTAATGAGCTCAAAACCAGCATAAGTATTCTAAAGCGCTGGACCCTAACACCTAATGTAATCGCGCTTTCATCGCCAAGTAACATAGCATTGAGTTGCCTTCTAAAGATCAGCATTACAAACGTACACAATGTGATTACCAATAAAGGTAACCAAAGCGTAGCCCACTGCGCACGAGCAAAGCTGCCCAGTGTCCAAAATAAAATAGCGGCTACCGCCTGAGGGTCGCTCCAATAAAGCAACAAACTGGTAAATGCACTAAATAAAAATGACAGAGCAACACCAGCTAATAACATTGATTCTACCTGTGCACTTTGCTGCCTACCTGCAATAAGTATTAATAAACTCATAGCGAGTAAGCTGCCCAGCAGTGCTGCTGCCGATAGCATAAAGCCTGCGCTAATGCCTGCTAGCGCCATAAGTAACACCACGCCAAATGAGGCACCCGACGATATACCAAATAAGTAAGGATCGGCTAAAGGGTTGCGCGTTACCGTTTGTAAAATAAGCCCCGCAATTGCTAAGCCAGAGCCTGCTAAAAAGGCGAGTAATGTGCGTGGCATTCTTAGCTCGTAAATAATACGCGAATTAAAAGACGCATCATTTGAGAGTAAAAAACTATTAAGTACGTCTTGAAGTGAGGTCTCTGCTGCGCCAAAACTAAGTGCTGCAAATAAGCTAAATAAAGCAGCTACAACACTTATAAATAGCGCAAATGATTGGCGAGTATTAACTGCGCTCATATTATTCATAACCATAAAAGTAAGTAATGTGAGGAATGCTATTTCCTGCTTTAGATAACTGCGGATGGTTATTTACTTGGGCGCAAACACCAAAAACGTCGCCTAGCATGTTTTCGGTTAATACCTCACTTGGCGTGCCTGTATGTGTAATTTCACCGTTTTTAATAACCACTAGTTCATCGCACATTGCAGAGGCTAAGTTTAAATCGTGAAACGATGCAAATACCGTTACACCCAACGATTTAGCAAGCTCCATAACCTGTATTTGGTATTTAACATCTAAATGGCTGGTTGGTTCGTCCATAATTAATAGTTGAGGTTGCTGCACAATAGCACGAGCAATAAGCGCTCTTTGTTTTTCACCGCCTGAGAGCGATTCAAAACTTTGATCAATATGATCCACTAACCCTACGGTGTTGATAGCTTGGATGATTTTTTGTTTATCAATATTGGTTATTGAGCTAAATAGCGATTTATGAGGCGTTAGCCCAAGTGCAATAACATCAAATACGCTTAAGTTAAATTGCGAAGGGGTTTCTTGTAAAACAACCGCGACTTTTTTTGCGTACTCATCACTTTTTAGCTGCCAAATGTCGGTGTTGTTAAACTCTACAACGCCATCACTTGGTTTATTAAAACGATATAAACAACGCAATAAGCTCGATTTACCTGCGCCATTAGGTCCAATTAAACCAACAAATTTACCTGTGGTTATTTTAAGGTTTATTTTTTTGAGAATCGTTTTATTGCCAATACCCCATGATACGTTTTTAACGTTTAGTAATGGTTTATTTAATGGCGTTTGAGTGCGCAATAGTCAGTCCTAGGCTAGGGTCTGTTGATCTTTCAAGGTTAAATTTGCAACAGTCTGTTTGGTATTTAGGCAAGGCAGAGCCTATGTAGTGTGGTTATTCCCCATAAATGGGCGATAACGTAGCATTAATGCCAAACAGGCGCTGCCCAAAGGGTTCTTCCTAGGGGCTATTTACTCTTTGTTGCTCGGTTTTTACTTAGCCCACCAGGTTACAAACCTCGCGCCGCGATTAAATAGCCCCTAGTTTGAACAAATTTTAATCCGCAAAGATCAACAGACCCTAGGTTAAACTCACCAAAATGCGATAAAAATACTAATGCACTACAAGAAAAAATGAGTAAACCCGCTCGTTAAAAGAATTCATACCAATTGCATTAAATTAGTGATTTATTATAGCGACAAATAAATAGCTTAATAACAAGGCGGAAATTATGACATATAGTTGTTCTATATGAATAATTTTTAACGAAGTTAGTAAGTTATTTAATTCGCTAGAAAGATCATGTTTTTAATAAAATTGGTATCATACCATTTGTATCTGACTTAAAGCTTTGCGCTAATTACAGTTGCGGGAACAGTCGAGGACTCGCACCTCATTCCAAATGAAGCTCTATTATGGGCGGCTAAGTAAATAATTTAAAGCAAAAAAAACCGCACTCAAAAGAGCGCGGTTAAAAAGGGAGTGTTTTAACTAATTAGGCTAGTCGTTAAAACTTGTATTCCATACCTAAGCCTACGTAATCTTGGTCAACGTTGTTGTCCATGTCGAAGCTTGAATAAAAGCCAAATACTTTAATGTTTTTATTTAATTTGTGGTCAAGACCAACTGAAATTGCTGACTTATCGTCGCTGTCGTCAAAGTCCATATCTTGGTATTGCACTTTAAATGTGTTGCTACCCATGCTGTAAGCAGCATTTAGCAAGTAACCATCCGCTTCTGCGCTGCCATCTACTGCTTCTTGTGTTTGGTACATTGCACCCAATTTAAAGTTTTCAACTTTACCTTGGATTGATGCACGCACTACGTCGTAGCCATTTACTTCACTATCGGCTGCAATAGAGGCGTATACCGCGCTCTTTTTAAGAGCCACGTCACCGTATGTCACCGCCATTGAATAACCGTTATCAGCGTCTACATCGTCTTCAGCTACAAAAGTAGCAAGTACTTTAAAGCCTTCGTATGAGTTTGATGAGTAGCTAACTGTGTTTCCTAAGCGGTTTTCACCTTTAAATACATTTTTAATATCGCCTTCAAGGTCGTTAAATAAATCTAACTTACCTTGAGATTGCTTAAGCGCAGTATCGTTACGACCAATTACAACCTGACCAAACGCACCTTTTAAACCAACGTATTGGTTACGCGCAGAAATATTGTCGTCGTTATCGCCTTTTGAATCAGCATCAGACACATCAACTTGAAACTCAAACTTATATACCGCTTCTAAACTATCATTTATTTTTTCAGAACCTTTAACACCAAGACGAGATGCATTACTTTTTATCTCGGTAAAAGACCCTTCGCCATCATCAGATGATTGCACTGTTACATTCGCTTTACCGTAAATGTCTACGTCGGCAAGTGCATTAAAAGATAAACCACTTAATAGTGCTAAGCATAAGCTCGATTTTACAAATTTCATGTTATTTCCTTGGATAATCACAAAAGACTAATTTTCAAAACTGCTGCATTTTGTCATTCCTAAATGACAGTAATATTACAATAGAAATATTACTGTCTTTTTTTGTTAATAAAAATGCATTAAATATGAAATCAAAATAACATGAAAGCCTAGTAGATGGTCGTACTTACTTACCTTGCTTTAATGACAAGCTTGGCGTCATTTGCGAAAGTAAATTAACTAAGGTTTCTATTAGCTCTTTTTGCTCGTTGTCTCTGTGATACGCAATAAATACGTCTCTTGAGGTGTTTTCTACCCCTTTAACATGAAACAACTCACCTTTTTCTAAATGCCCTTCAACCAATACTTGAGGTATAAATGCACTACCACCACATTGCAGTATTAAATCAAGTGCAATACGTCCCGTGCTGGTTCTAAAGTAAGGTGGCGTTTTTCCTGTAAACTGACGCGCATGCCAAAGAGAAAAAGTAGTTCCCCAATCCACATACACATATTGATTATCAAAAAAGTTTTCGTTCGTTGCGGTGTCGTATCCGCTTACTGGAATGATTGGCAACTCACAAATACGCTCTACTACGAGTTCATCTACTTTTGGTGGATCAAATAATATTGCCAAATCGAGAGTACGCTCTAATAAAAGTCGAGTGCTCTCTTGTTGTGCTTTAACTTCTGCAACTAACGACACGCCCGGCATCGCCGATACAATATTTGTTATACCAAACTGTAAAAAAGCATCCCAAATATTAGGCGTTCCTGCTAAGCTAATTTGCTTATGCATATTGTCGGCAAGTGCAACATCGACTTTGGCCCGCTGCATGCCCGTAATAATCATTTGTGCGTGCGGTAATAAGCGCTCGCCAGGTGCTGTAAGTTGAATATTATTACGCTGGCGAATAAACAAATTAACACCAAGCCCTTGCTCTAATTGGCGAATTCTAAAGCTCACTGCAGACTGCGTAATATAAAGGTTTTCGGCCGCTTTACCAAAGTGACGCGTACGCACTACCTCAACGAATGTTTTTAATAAATCGATATCCAATTTTTTATCCTCACGATAAAAATAATTTGTTTAATAAATTGCCAAACTTGCATCATACTCCAGCTAATTAATAGGGTATGAGGATAAAGCTATGAGCAATAACATTTCATTACTACGCCAAGCATTTGTTAGCCAACGTCAATTTTATGATGATCAGAATTTTCCACGTGGTTTTAGCCGCAGCGGAAACTTCACCTTATTAGAAGCCAGTATATTAGAACAACACGGTGTTGTTTTAAGAGGCTTATACAGTAAAACAATTGAGCCGCAAAACGAACATCAAGAACAGTTTGTAGCAGTAGTCACTGGCTCACAAGAACCTACTAACCCAATCGAACGTGCTTGGGTAAAATACTTAAAGCTAACGACCTGTAAAACTAAGTTTCATACTTTATTTGGCCGCTCAAAAATGTCAGGACCGGCACCGATTAGCCAAGAGTATTATTCAGAAGCGGATAATCTGTAAGTACTTAAGTTATTTGCTTTTTTGCGTTTTAACAGTTACAACTTGTATAAGCAAATATTTTTGCAAAATATAAACAGGGTTGTTCCGTGACGCGAAAAATACTAATAGTTGAAGATACACCTGCAATGGCGCGAGTGCAAAAGCACATCGCGCTTAAAGCAGGCTATGAAGTTGATATAGCAGAGTCATTAGCACAAACAAAAGAGCTTATAAGTAAAAATAGCTACTTTTGCGCTGTAGTTGACTTTATATTACCTGATGCCCCATCAGGTGAAGCAGTACCCTGCACTGTTAATGCTGATATCCCAACTATTGTAATGACGGGTAATATTGATAAAAAAACCCGCGACACCGTCGAAAAATACCCAATCATCGATTACATCATTAAAGAAAACAAACAAGCTTACCAATACCTAGAAAAACAATTACACCGCTTACCTCGCAATGAAAATGTAAAAGTACTCGTTGTTGATGATTCTAAATCGACTCGACGATACATTTGCAGCTTGTTAGTTCGTCACAAATATCAAATTATTGAAGCACAAGACGGACAAGAAGCATTAAAAATGCTCGAAAGTTCACCCGACATTTCAGTCATCATTACTGATAACGAAATGCCAAACATGAATGGTGATGAGTTATGTAGCGAAATTCGCCGCTTATATAGCAATGACGAAAAAGCCATTATTGGTATTTCGGGCTCTGACTCTGTAGGGCTTTCTAGTTTATTTTTAAAAAATGGCGCAAACGATTATTTACATAAACCTTTTAATAGTGAAGAGTTTTACTGCAGGCTTAGCCAAAACGTCGATATGCTAGAACAAATAGCCACAATTAAACGCCAAGCCAACACCGATTACCTAACTAATCTACCTAATCGTCGTTACTTTTTTGAAGAAACAAACAAATCACTCAAAAAGATTAAAAATAAGCAAGGTTCAGGAGCGCTAGCCATGCTTGATATTGACCATTTTAAAATAATTAATGACACTCACGGGCATGATGTAGGCGACGAAGTATTAAAAGGGCTCTCCATTTGCTTTAGCAAATATTTTAAAAAGTATTTAGTGGCCCGCTTAGGTGGCGAAGAGTTTGCCGTTTACTTTGCAAATGCGGATAAACAAGAAGCGCTAAAAAGACTTGAAGGTTTTAGGTACTTTATAGAGGCGAATAGCCAAGAGTTTAGTAAAGAAAAAATCAAATTTACTATATCTATTGGTTTTGCAGATGGGCCTGTTTATCAAATTGATGAATTATTAAAACAGGCCGATTTAAAGCTTTACGACGCTAAAGAATCTGGTCGTAATAAAGTAGTTAGCTAACAGCTCTATTAGGTTAATTATACTTCAGCGGCTGTAATAGCCGCTTTTTTACGTTTGCGTGATTGATTGTAAGAGTCCCAACTAAAAATAGCTAGCGCACTCCAAATACATGCAAACGTTACTAATCTCTCAGCGTCAAACACTTCACCGTAAAACACCACTGCCAATATAAACATTAGGCTTGGCCCAATATACTGAAAAAAGCCTAATGTAGTGTATTGCAAACGCTTAGCGGCGCCGGTAAAACACAGCAATGGTAATGTAGTTACAATACCTGCACTAATCAGTAATGCATTAGTATGCCAATCGTTAGCTGGCAGGCTTGATGTTACTGTAGGCACCATTAACCACCAATAAATGAGTGCAACAGGCAGTAATATAAGTGCTTCAAGCAAAATGCCAGGCAAGGCTTCAACGGGTAGTTTTTTACGTAACAAACCATAAAGCGCAAACGATATAGCTAATGAAAATGCCACTACCGGAAACGAGCCAAAACTAATTAGCTGCAGCACAACACCGGTAAAGGCCAGTGCCACTGCTACACCTTGAAACTTACGCAGGCGTTCACCTAAAAAGAGCATACCCAGTAATACATTTAAAAGAGGGTTTATGTAATAGCCCAAACTCGCATCAAGCATATGGTTATTATTTATAGCCCATATAAATAAACCCCAGTTAAACCCTAGTAATGTTGAGGTAATAACAAGCATAAGCAAAAGCTTAGGCTGAACAATAATGCGTTTAATTTTACCCCAATACTTTAAAACACTTACTACTAATACTAAAAATACAACCGACCAAACAACCCGATGCATTAAAATTTCAAAGGCAGAAACATGCTGAATTAACTTAAAATATATTGGCGCAAGGCCCCACATAAAAAAAGCAAGACAAGCAAAAATAGCACCTTTACGCTGCTCAGTATCAATCGACATAATAAACACTTAGTGATTTAAAAGGCCGCTAGTTTACTTGCCATACACGTTTTATCCAACTAAATACGTGCCTGTCCCAAAAGCAATTTGAACAGACTGTTCGTTATGTAATTCCATTCGACAAACACACACTTTATTACCTGAGCGAATAAGTGTGGCACTCGCTGTAAAGCTCTCTCCTTTACCAGGGCGCAAATAGTCAGTGCGCAAGTCGATAGTCCCAAGCGTGGCTAATTTTGTTTGCACACTTCCTATATCTAAATCGGTGAGCTTATCAATCACGCTTGCTGCAGCGAGCATACCGCCTACATTATCAAGTACGGCTGAAATAACACCACCGTGCAGTATTTTTTGCGCAGGGTTACCAATGAGTACATCCTGCCACGGAAACGTAATTTTGGCCTGTTCAGGGCTCAACGACTCAACCGATATTTGTAAAAACTGGTTAAACGGCATGCCATTTACAAATAATGCGCCCACTTGTTCAATTAACATTTCTTTATTCATTATTATTCTCTATGTTTAAACTGGTACGATGAGTAAAGCATAACTTAAGCAAAACTACGAGGCTCTAGTTAAATCATTTACTTAGCAACCTAACTTTAAGAAAGCAGATCTATCTTAATAAGCGGTTTCAACACTACCAGAGTTTAATTTACTTACAATAGAGTTGAGGTTAATACCAATTAGCTTAATTAAGTGATCTATCTGGAGGTAAGAAAATAGTGTCTATAACAAGGCAAAAAACTCGTTATTTAGTTGTTCTATATCAGAAATTTTTAACGCAGCTAGCGTCAGATTTGATCCCTCAAATTGATTAAGTAGTATTGCGGATTGGTATAAGTAACTCAGCTAAAGACATCTCACTAAAAAACCACTAAAATACCCGCCAATGAATACATCAACACCACCTTCTAGCACCCTTGTGCGTAAACCCGAAACTGTCCTCAAACAAGTGTTTGGCTACAGTGAATTTCGCGACGGCCAAAAAACAGTTATTGATGCTGCTATTAACGGCCAAGACTCGCTTGTATTGCTCCCTACTGGCGGCGGAAAATCGGTTTGCTATCAAATACCCGCTTTAGTGCTCGAAGGCGTCACTATTGTCATATCTCCGCTCATATCGCTAATGCAAGATCAGGTAAGTCAACTTCAAGCACTTGGGGTAAAAGCCGCTTACGTAAATAACAGCTTAGCGCGAGAAGAGCAGCAATTGGTGTATCAACAGCTTCATCAGGGGCAAATTAAGCTTTTATATGTGGCACCTGAAAAAGTATTACAACGCGAATTTTTAGAGCGTTTATCGCATTTAAATGTAAGCTTATTTGCCATTGATGAAGCGCATTGTGTGTCGCATTGGGGTCACGATTTTAGGCCTCATTACTTTCGCTTAAACGAATTAAAGCAACGTTTTGCACATGTACCCATGATGGCGCTCACTGCAACTGCCGATAAAGCCACCCGTTTTGATATAGTTGAGCAACTAAAACTACAACAGCCTTATATTCATACTGGCAGCTTTGATCGCCCCAATATTCGCTACACTATAGAAGAAAAATTTAAACCTATGGTGCAATTGCTTCGCTACCTAAAGGAGCAAAAAAGCCAAAGCGGTATTATTTATTGCACCAGCCGTAAACGCGTAGACGACATTGCTGAAAAAATTGCAGATGCAGGGCTAAACGCTGCCGCTTACCATGCAGGTATGAGTAACGAGCAACGACAATTTGTACAAACTGGCTTTGCCCGTGACGATATACAAATAGTGGTCGCAACCGTTGCTTTTGGTATGGGTATAAACAAGCCTAACGTGCGTTTTGTACTGCATTACGATATTCCAAAAAGTATAGAGTCGTACTATCAAGAAACAGGGCGTGCTGGGCGAGATGGACTTGCCGCAGAAGCCATAATGTATTTTGACCCAGCTGATATTGGCCGTGTAAGACGCTTTTTTGAAGACATAGACGACGAGCAACGCCGCCGTGTAGAAGAACAACGCTTTAACGCAATGGCAAGCTTTGCAGAAGCACAAACGTGTCGTCGGCAAATATTGCTTAACTATTTTAGTGAATATCAACGCGAACCTTGTGGTAACTGCGATATTTGTCTAAATCCACCTAAAAGCTTTGACGGTACATTAGTTGCCCAACAAGCGCTTTCTTGTGTGTACAGAGCTGACCAGCGCTTTGGTCTTGGGTACATTGTTGAATTACTACGTGGTGCAAATACTAGCCGCATACGCGATAACAATCATCATGAGCTAAGCACTTACGGCATAGGTAAAGATAAAAGCAGTGAATTTTGGCTTAGTATTTTACGCCAGCTTATTCATCAAGGCTTACTTAGCCAAGATATAACGCAAGGTGCGTCACTTAGGTTAACCGAAGCCGCGCGTGCAATTTTAAAAGGTGAGTACGCACTGCAATTAGCCGAGCCACGCCTGCAAGCCAAACACGTTTATCAAGATAAATTAGCACAATTTAATTACGACAAAAAACTGTTTGCTCGCCTGCGCGCACTACGTAAAGAACTTGCTGATGCCGATGATGTACCACCTTATGTGGTATTTAATGATAAAACGCTAGCCGAAATGGCGCAGCTTATGCCAACAAACGACAGCGAATTTTTAAAAGTGTCGGGTGTGGGTTTTACTAAGTTAAATAAATACGGCGGCGAGTTTTTAACTGCAATTCGCAATTACCTAGCTACAAATTAAGAATGTTATGACCCAAATAGAATATGACCACGCCCATAAATACATTTTAATTACGCCAGTCGAGCCTCCACACGATGAAGACTTTGAACTGTGGAGCACACTCTTTTTACACTCAGACGATGTAACACTCAATGAGTATTCTGCAGGCGCCGATCGCCATCAAGTTCGCTTTACCTATAATCAGCAGACCTTTAATTTAAACTATGAGCATTACAGCCAAAGTATTTGGATTAATGCCGAAGGCCATGAAGCTGAGCACTTATTAGCCGCTTTAGCATTTTATTTAAGTTAGCTTTTAATATCCCGCCCACAGGCGGTTCTAAACCAGGTTGGTTATTAACATAAGTGAATATGAGTAACAATTAATTAGTTTCAAAATCCATACCTTTTACTTACATTATAATAACAATGATGTAAGCTGATATTACGATAGTCATTTGCTACGTAGCAGTAAAGAGGTTTAATGGTGAACAAGAAATGGATAGCACAATGTTGTATTAGCTTAACGGTTTTAAGCTTTTATGTGCCTAATGCATTCGCACAACAATCTTCAACGAAAACTGATAACTGCCTTGTAGAACAGACAGATTTAAGCACAAATAAAAACTTACGCCGAGAAGTTCAAGACAAAACAACCCTCACGCACAGTAATAGTAACGCTAAAATAGCCTCAATAAAGCTCAAGCAACTTAATGTATTTAATACTGAGCTTGAAGAGGAGAACAACGCACTATTTCGATTTGCTAACCGCGCTCATATTCAAACAGAGCCCGATGTCATTAATAACCTTTTATTATTCTCCCCTGGTGACAAGTACGATGCTAAAAAGCTTGCAGAGTCTGAGCGCCTACTTCGTAAAGAAAGCTACTTATATGATGCACAAATTAGTGCAATCGAAAACTGCGACGGTGACGTTAATGTAGAAGTGGTTACCCGTGATTTGTGGACACTTTTACCTGAAGTAAACTTTAGCCGTAGCGGCGGAGAAAATAAATCGAGTATAGGTTTTAGAGAATCAAACCTGCTTGGTTGGGGGAAGCGCCTTTCGTTGTCACGCACGACCGACAGCGATCGTAGCGGTTATTTATTTGTTTACGACGATCCTAATATTTTATCTACTCGCTACCGCGGCCGTTTAGAGTACGCTGATAACAGCGATGGCAAGCGCCATTTACTTGAGCTAACCTATCCATTTTACGCGATAGACACCCCTTTTAGTTACGGTATTTTAAGCTATTCTGAGCAGCGCGAAGAGTCACTATATAAACGCGGCGAAGAGTTTAGCGAATTTGATCAAACTACTGATTTAAACCGTGCATTTATAGGACACTCTAAAGCGCTTAATAATAATTGGACCCAACGCTTAACCTTAGGTTATACCGACGAGCAGCATACCTTTGAAGCTATAGACACTACATTTGCACCACTTGCCGATGACAGAAGTTTAAGTTATCCCTTTATAAGCGGCCATTGGTTTGAAGATAACTACATAAAAGTACGCAATTTTGACAGTATATCTCGCACTGAGGATTTAAACTTAGGTTGGAATATTAAAAGCTTAATTGGCTATTCAGACGAATCATTAAGTAATGACGACAGCCGCGCGGTGTATTCTTTTAACTTTAAAAAAGCCCACTTTACTAACGATAATACCTTATGGCGTTTTAGTGCTGATATTGATGGCTATTGGAATAAAGAACAGAAAAAACTCGAAAACTTTATGGCCACCAGCCAAGTACAATATTATTTAAATACCAGTGAAGACCAATCTTGGTATGTTAAAGCCCGGGTGCAATACGCAAAAAACCTTACTGCTGATCAACAGCTTACTTTAGGCGGCGAAACAGGCCTGCGTGGTTACCCTATGGATTATCAACATGGCGACCGCAGCTTTTTAGTTAATCTAGAAAAGCGCTATTACTGGGAGTACGATTTACTACAACTATTTAAAGTGGGTGGCGCAGCTTTTGTAGATGTGGGCAGAGCATGGTTTAACGATAAAGATAATGGTGAAAACGCACATGTATTAAAAAATATAGGCGTGGGTCTTCGTTTAGCACCGAGTCGTGCAAACTCAGGAACCATGATTCACATTGATATTGCAGCCCCAGTTGATAGCTACGATGACGTAGACTCAGTACAGTGGTTAGTAAGCGTTAAAAACACTTTTTAAATAATACAAACGCGTTAAACTAATACCAATTGAATTAAATTAAATTGGTATAAAAGTTCAGGGCCTAATGTGGAAATAATAGAAGTTTTAGAATTGTTTGCATCACAATATAAGTTAATTGTAACTATAATCGCTATTTTGGTTTTCCCTCTGCTATTAAAAATAACCAAAAAATTACTCGAAAAAGCAATTAAGGGGAAAGTTGATTTACACCGAAAATACCGTGCAGAGCTCTTACTAAAAATTATACTCGCCTTTGTCGTGCTGTGTTTAGTTTTAGTATTTTGGGGTATAGAGCTTCGTGGCTTATTGGTTTTAGGCTCCTCTTTATTCGCTATGTTAGGCGTAGCGCTTTTTGCCGCTTGGTCATTACTGAGTAACCTAACCGCATTTTTACTAATGTTTATTCAAAACGATTGCCGTGTTGGCTATTGGGTACGAATTATTGATGGTGCAAATCATGTTGAAGGGCGCATTGTTGAAATGGGCTTAATGAATGTAGTACTTGAGCATATTGATGGGCACCGTGTAATTTACCCTAATAATTTATTTGTGACACGCCCTGTCATGGTTTTAAATAAAGAACCAAAGCCAACAAAAGCTCCCGTTATAAAGCGTATTATTGGCCCTAAAAAACATAGTTAAAAAAGTACTAGTCACAAAAAAGCCGCAGTAAGTAATTAACTTCTGCGGCTTTTTAATGCTTTAACTAACCAAAATTAAGGTGAACTATTAGTTATTTAGCTCAGCTGTTTTAAGCTCGTCATCTAAATCGTTTATCTCGTCAATAAAGTTCTCTAGTTGCTGCTCTACTAAACTATTGTCATTTGCAAAGTAAGCAAGGTGGAATACCGCATCACCTTCATTTACCAATGGCATAGTTTGCTGACCAATAACAATACCGCCTTTAGGCGCTAAAAGCTCAAGCTCAGAGTCACCTAGTGGGCTACTAATATAAGCAAGTACTTGCCCTTTAGTTACATGCTCACCCAGTGATACTTGTGCACGCACAATGCCATCAACTTCGGCACGTATCCAACTAGTTGAACCTGCAATAATAGGATCTGGTAACTTTTTAGGACGCTTGCCACGGATCATTTTTAAATGACGCATAACATAATCAACACCCTGCACACCTGCCGCAATGGCGATTGGATCAAAACGCAGTGCTTCACCAGCTTCATAGGTTATAACCGGTATACCTAGGTTTGCAGCTTCACTTCGTAATGAGCCATTACGCAATGATGCATCTATAACTGCTGGCGTGCCGAATGCTTTAGCCATTTCAGCGGTTGCTTCATCAGCTAAGTTAGCGCGAATTTGCGGTAAGTTAGTTCGATGAATAGCGCCAGTATGTAAATCAATAATGTGGGTACAATGTATTGCCACTTGATTAAAAAACATATAAGCCATACGCCCAGCAAGTGAGCCACGCTCAGAACCTGGAAAGCTACGATTCATATCGCGTCGGTCTGGTAAGTAACGCGATTTATGAATAAAGCCAAACACATTCACAATAGGCACAGCGATTATTGTGCCGCGCAGTTGGCTTGGGTCTATTTTAGCAATTAACTGACGCACAACTTCTACGCCATTTAGCTCATCACCATGAATAGCCGCACACACCATAAGCACAGGACCTTCCATTACACCGTTAACCACTTCAATAGGAATATTAAGTGGTGAATGGGTATAAAGTTTAGCTGCCTCTAAGGCAAGTGTTTTACGCTCGCCTACGCCTACACTCTCTCCTAATAAGGAAAAAGGACGGTTAATTTTAACCTTTGCCACGTGTTGCTGTTCCTTTACTTGAAGCATTTTTTTCGATGAAATCAATCACCATGCCTGCAATGTCTTTACCTGTTGCTATTTCAATGCCCTCTAAACCTGGTGATGAGTTTACTTCCATCACAAGTGGTCCACGAGATGAGCGAAGTAAATCAACTCCCGCTACGTTCAAGCCCATTGATTTAGCCGCCGCTACTGCCGTTTTACGTTCTTCTGGAGTAATACGAACTAATGTAGCACTACCGCCACGGTGAAGGTTAGAACGGAACTCACCTTCTTGTGCTTGGCGCTTCATAGCTGCTATTACTTTATCGCCTAATACGAAACAACGTATATCCGCACCACCCGCTTCTTTAATGTATTCCTGAACCATAATATTAGCTTTTAAGCCCATAAATGCTTCAATAACACTTTCAGCCGCTTTGCGTGTTTCAGCAAGTACAACACCAATGCCTTGTGTGCCTTCAAGTAATTTAATTACAACAGGTGCACCGCCTACCATTTCTAGTAAGTCTTTTACATCATCTGGTTTGCTAGCAAAACCTGTTACTGGCATACCAACGCCTTTGCGCGAAAGTAACTGAAGTGAGCGTAATTTATCGCGCGAACGAGAAATAGCGACTGATTCGTTTACAGGGTAAACACCCATCATTTCAAACTGACGAAGTACCGAACAGCCATAAAATGTAACCGATGCACCAATACGCGGGACGATTGCGTCAAATTCTTTTAAGTTTTCACCGCGATAGTGAATTTCTGGTTGCTCAGAGTTGATATTCATATAACAGCGCAATGCATCAATCACTTTAACTTCGTGACCGCGTGCCTCTGCCGCCTCAATTAAGCGACGCGTTGAATATAATTTTCTGTTGCGAGATAAAATACCGATTTTCATAGTTAAACCTTACGACCTAATAGTTGAGATAAAGCCGGGTCAACGACTATACGATTTTCCATGGCTGTACGCCCTAATAACATTCTAAACTTCATTGTTGCACGGCTTGTTAAAGTAAGCTCGATAGGCCAGCTATGCTCGCCTGCATGCAATGTAGTTTCTATAAAGTAACGTAACTCTTTTTGCCCACTTGAGCTGGTTACGTACTTCATTTTTTTAACTTTTGCATTGCAAGTGACTTGCGTTTGCTCATCATCTTGCAGCGGCTGGGCCGTAAATTTAACCCATTTTTCTGAGTCAACTTCGTATTCTTCAATGTTAATTGCATGAATACATGAAGTGCGAGCGCCAGTATCAATTTTTGCTTTTATCTCGTTAATACCAAGCCCAGGTAAACTTAACCACTCACGCCAACCAACTGTGATCTTTGCTGTCATAAATGTGCCCTTAATAAAAAAGTGACTTATACGCTACAGGTAAAAAAACACCAACGAAATAAATTTATCTAGTCGATTAGTAAATTAAATTGATCTTTTTAAACAACTGGTCACACAATGCACGCCTTGCTGAATAGTACTTTATGCCACTTTACTCAGCCCAAAGGCTCTGCATATATTTTGCTATTTAAGCTTAACTTATTAAAAATAAAGGTAAGTTTAAAATAGTTAAGTAGATACACTATAGTTAACGGTATTAAAAATACACTATTATGAGAAATAATTATGATTAATGGTTTACTACATGCACTTGTACTTGATGGACAAGGCGGCGCTCGCCCTATTGAAAGCACTAATGAGCTAAATAGCTGGCAACCAAGCCACGGAAAACTTTGGGTGCACATGGACTATAGCCAAAGCGAGGCTGTTGAGTGGCTCAAGGCACAACCTCATTTAAACGACTACGAATTAGAGTCCTTAATTGCTGATGAAACACGCCCGCGTATTACATCAACGACTAACGGACATATGTTATTTTTACGTGGTGTAAATTTAAATCCAGCACAAAGCCCTGAAGACATGGTTTCAATTCGTTTATTTATTAGCGAAGACATTCTTATTACTACCCGCAAGCGTCGTTTATTATCGGTGCAGGATACGCTCACCTGTTTAAATGAAAATAAAGGCCCATGCAATATTTCTGAGCTAGTATGCTCTATTACACAAAAACTAACTTCTCGCATGCAAAGCGTTATTGACTCACTAGATGAAACACTCGATGAGTTTGAAGAAGAAATAGATGAACCAAGTAAAAAGTTTGATAACCAAGGTTTATCACAGTTGCGCCGTCAAACAATTGCCTTAAAGCGTTATTTAAAACCGCAAAAAGAAGCCCTTAGCTCAATGATAAATAATCACTACCCGTGGCTGTTAGATGACGATAAAGCAAAATTAAACGAAACAACTAACTTACTTATTCGTTATTTAGAGGAGCTTGATAGCTCTATTGAACGTGCGCAAATCATTCAACAAACAATCACTAACCAAGTGTCTGAGCAATTAAATCAGCGTATGTATGTAATGTCGGTTGTGGCTGCATTATTTTTACCTTTAGGCTTTTTAACCGGCCTGTTAGGCGTAAACGTAGGAGGTATTCCGGGTACCGAGAGCCCCTATGCATTTAGTGCGTTTGTTATATTTTTGATTGTACTTACTGGCGGTATTGGTGTGTATTTTAAAAATAAAAAATGGTTATAGATTAAGTTTATACATTAAAAAAGCATTAAAAAAGCCACTCAGCTTTAAACTGAGTGGCCTTCTAAACTACTGAATAACTAAATAATTAGTTAGTTTTACGCGTATAACTAACGTCAGTCATTGTTACTTTAGCTTTTGTAATTCCTAAATCTTTAAAGCACTCTTTAAATGAATCTGAGTTTCCTGACTCGCCACACTCATCTAGTGTATATGGGTCTTGTGATTGTAAATAATTACCAAACTTAAAGTAAGATTCTGAATCATCTTCTACCGGAATACCAAAGGTAGTACCTAATGCAGTCACATCTACATCACCGTAATTATTAACTACTTTTAGATTGAATGAACCACCACTTCTGATAGTACCTAGTGCATGTTTTTCTTCTTTACCACTGGTGTTACGCAGGCGAACATAAACGTCAAAAACCCCGTTACCTGCTACGCTATCATCAAAACCTGATTCATCAGTATCTGAAACATATACTTTTGAAATCGTACCCGTATCGCTAGCGTGGTGCTGAGAAATAATCGTTTTACCACCATCTGACATTTCAACTTTTACAGTTGCCTCAAAAACCTCATAGGTTTCGGTCATCGCAACACGTGCACTTTCTTTTACTTTATATTCATGACGCCAGCCATTCCCATTTGGAGTGATATGACGCGCTTCTAGAGGAACAAACTCTAAAGTGTCGCTATTTACTAATGGATGAGGATCGTTACCTTCAAGGTCAAAAATACTACCGTTGGTGATGTTGCTTGCTATACCTGAGCCACCACCAGTGTCGCCACCGCCAGTATCACCACCACCTGTGTCTCCGCCGCCAGAAGAACTACCCTTAGTTAACGAAAAGTCATCAAAACGAACATCGCTTGAGCTCTTATCATGCTTAGCAAATACTTGTAGCGAACCTGTATTTGCTGTGGTGAAAGTTTTAGATACTTTTGTCCACGAAGAAACGTTAAATTTCTCACTTTTAAACAAACCATTAAGATCGTTAATGCCGATTTGTCCCTTGCCAAGTACGTACGCACTTAACGTGTACTGAGTATTGCGATCTACATCTACATTCTGGTAAACACGCCCTGGGCTACCTTGTATTTTCAGTGACTTTGAGCCTTTGTATGCATCTGAAGATAGCGCTGCTGGCTCTGTTTCATTCCAATCGCTCCAACCATCTTCAAAACCCGAGTTATCAATCGTGGCAGCATGCGCAAAAGAAGTGCTCGCAGCAATTGCAGAGCAAATAAGTAACTTTTTGTATTTAACCATTATTTTTATTCCTTTAAATCTGTATATAAATAACCTAACAACTTAACTTGGTAGTAAATACCAAACTTAAACGCATTGTATAAACAGACTTTCGATTCAAAAAATTGGTAATAGCAAAAATAAATTAAGCAATTCAAGTTGGTATTACCAAAACCTTTACCAAACTGGTAAAGCAAGGCTATATTTTTTGTTGCCAATATGTCAACAAGTTAATTGTTACCGTATGAGCAGCAAAACATTCTAAAAAACACAATACAAACAAACTTAAACGCTTAAAAAACAACAAACTAAAAATCCAATCATTTAAAATTATAGAATGCAATTATTGGTAAATTTCATAAAATAGTAGTACTTCAAACAAAAACCTCTATTACCAGCTTTCCATGAACAGCTTAATGCATTATGAATAAACTAAAATTATTTTTAATAAAATTGTAACTGAGTAAAACTGGTCATACCAATAAAGCGTTAATATAGCTTAGTTTGAAAATAGATTTAGTACGAATAAATAATTAACCGGAGCTTTAATTTGGAGATTTAATTAGAAGATTTACTAGCATATTAAAACACTAAAACATTTAGGCTTATTACTCTCTAGCTAGGGCGTGTTGATCTTTGATGGTTGAATTTTCAGCAGCATATTTATTTAACCTCGAAAAACAAACATGACCTAATTATAGGCACAAAAAAGCGAGTGTTTTTACAACACTCGCTTTTAAATTAGTTAATCTAAACACTCGTTAGTTACGTTACTCTTGAAAGTAAGTACCCCAACCGTCGTACTCAACTTCGCACTCAACAGCTAGTTGTGCTAGCTTATCAACGTCTTCCATAATAACGTCTACGTCTAGCTCAGCTTCAACTACAATGTCAAAGCTCCAAATTTTGTTACCGTCTTCAAGCTCAAGCTCTGCTGGTTCTTCAACATCGTAACCCAATTTAAAAGCAGCAAGTGCAGCTTGCTCTAACTTAGGAAAGTCTTCACACACAAAGTGGTGCTCTACTTCATAAAGTATTTCAGGGTCTGACCCATCTTCAAGTAGTGAACTTACGATGTCTTCACTTATTTCACGCCAGTTTTCCATTATTTTTCTCTCACTTGAGCATCTAATTCAGTTATTTTAGCAGCCATAATGCTATGCACGCTTTTAGCATGCTCACGCGCGCTAATTTCTTTATCAAGCGGTATAGGCGCTAACATTTCGATGTGAATTGTACCATTATCCCAACGATTTAGCTTAATGGTTTTATGTGTTGTATTCATACATACCGGAATTATGGGTACATCTGCGCTCATTGCGGTGTGAAATGCACCTGTTTTAAATGGTAGCAACCCTCTTCCATAGCTTCGTGTGCCTTCTGGAAACATCCATACAGATAAGCCATTATTTTTAATTTTTTCGGCTGCTTTTGAGATAGTTCCTGCCGCTTTAGAGCGATTCGATCTGTCTATTAATATATTACCCGACAACCAATAAAGCTGACCGAAAAATGGGATCCACTTTAAGCTCTTTTTACCCAAACTTACGCAGTTTTTTGGCACCATTGCTGGCACTGTAAATAAGTCGTAGCTATTTTGATGATTAGCAACATAAACTGCAGGACCTGGATCAACGGCATCTTTATGACGTGTTAGAGCTAGCTTAACGCCAACCATTTTAGCCATTGAGCCAAACCAACCCGATATAATATGTACATTATTAGGATGAAATGGTCTTACTATCGACAATAATAAACCAAAAAAACAACTGAATAATATAAACAGCAGCATAATAAAAACGCGTATAACAGCTAGCAAATGGGTTTCTCCAAAAATCAATTATGATTATTATAGCGTTATTTTGTGACACAAACGAGTCTATAGCGCACAAGTGTACGCTGAAATATTTAAGCTCTTTATTTTAAAACAAAAACGGCCTGCAAATGCAGACCGTTTTTATTTATAAGCGCGGTAACTAATGCTTATTCTTCGCTAATGACTTCAATCGGTTCATCATCTTGAGGGGTTAGTTCTACAACAGCTTCGTCAACACGTTGCAGGCCTCGCGGTAGTTTATTACCCCTACGCCCTCGCTCACCATGATAATGCTCTAAGTCGCTTGGTTTAAGCGTTAGTTTACGCTTACCAGCGTGAAGCGTAACACTGCTTCCTAGTGGCACAACAGCAAGCACTTTTACAAACTCTTCGCGAGCTTGTACTTTAGCCCCTGGTATAGAAATGATTTTATTACCTTTACCCTTACCTAATTTTGGTAAGTCTCGCAGCGGGAATAAAAGCATTCGACCTTCGTTAGAAATAGCCATGCAGTAATCGCTAGCAACATTGTTCACTCTAATAGGAGAAAGTAATACTCCACCTTTAGGGACGCTTACCAGCGCTTTACCATTTTTATTTTTACTAACTAAATCTTTAAAGTCAGTAATAAAGCCGTAACCTGCGTCCGATGCCATAAGCAATACTTGCTCGTCTTCACTCATTACCACGTGCTCAAAATTAGCGCCTGGTGTTAAGTTAAAGCGACCTGTCATTGGTTCGCCTTGGCTACGCGCAGAAGGTAGGCTGTGCGCATCGGTTGCAAACGCCCGCCCTGCTGAATCTAAAAATACAGCCGGTTGATTACTCTTACCACGAGCCGAGGCTCTAAAGCCGTCACCCGAGCGATAATTTAAGCCTTGTACATCTAAGTCGTGGCCTTTACCAACACGTGCCCAACCTTTATCTGACAGCACAACAGTAACCGACTCTGATGGAATTAAATCTTTTTCGTTAAGCGCTTTTGCTTCTGAGCGCTCAATCACTGGCGAGCGACGATCGTCACCATACATTTCAGCGGCTTCTTGAATTTCTTTTTTAAGCAGTGTCGACATACGACGTTCTGAGCCTAATATTTGCGCTAATTTATCACGCTCTTTGGCCAGTTCGTCTTGCTCACCACGAATTTTAAACTCTTCAAGTTTGGCTAAATGACGAAGTTTTAATTCTAAAATAGCTTCTGCTTGCGTATCCGTTAAATCAAAGCGCTCCATTAATACAGGCTTTGGTTTATCTTCGCTGCGAATGACTTCAATCACTTCATCAATATTTAAAAAGGCGGCTAACAAACCCTCTAAAATATGTAGACGTGCTAATACTTTATCTAAACGATACTGCAAACGACGACGCACTGTTTCGCGTCTAAATATTAGCCACTCACTTAAAATACAGCGTAAATCTTTAACTTGCGGGCGGCCATCGAGGCCTAGCATGTTTAAGTTTACTCGGTAATTTTTTTCAAGATCGGTGGTTGCAAATAAGTGCGCCATTAATGGCTCAGCTTTAATGCGGTTTGAGCGCGGAATAATTACAATGCGTGTTGGATTTTCGTGATCTGACTCGTCACGTAAATCGGCAATCATTGGTAATTTTTTAGCGTTCATTTGCGCTGCAATTTGCTCAAGTACTTTACCACCAGAACATTGATGCGGCAGCGCTGTAATAACAATATCACCATGCTCTTCGGTATAAACCGCACGCATTTTGATAGACCCTCGACCGGTTTTATATATTTTGTGAATATCGGCTTTTGGGGTAATTATTTCAGCATCTGTTGGGTAATCTGGTGCATGTACAAGCTCAAGTAATTCTTCAAGCTCTGTTTTTGGTTTATCAAGTAATAAACAACATGCACTAGCCACTTCACGTACGTTATGTGGCGGAATATCGGTTGCCATACCTACAGCAATACCCGTTATACCGTTTAGTAAAATATGCGGTAAACGAGAAGGCAATACTACAGGTTCATCCATTGTGCCATCAAAGTTTGGTGTCCAATCAACGGTGCCTTGGCCAAGCTCTTTTAATAGTACTTCTGAAAACTTAGATAAACGCGCTTCGGTATAACGCATTGCTGCAAACGATTTAGGGTCATCTGCCGCACCCCAGTTTCCTTGTCCATCTACCAAAGGGTAGCGATAAGAAAACGGCTGCGCCATTAATACCATCGCTTCGTAACATGCACTGTCGCCGTGTGGATGGTACTTACCAAGTACGTCACCCACTGTACGGGCGGATTTTTTGTACTTAGCGTTAGCCGACAAACCTAGTTCGCTCATCGCATAAATAATACGACGCTGTACTGGTTTTAAACCATCACCTACATGCGGTAAGGCGCGGTCCATGATCACGTACATGGAATAATTTAAATAGGCGTCTTCGGTAAAACGCCCCATTGTTTGTTGCTCAATTCCTTGCATTAGCAAGGTATCTGTATCACTCATTAAAGCTTACCTAGTTTTTCTTATAGCTTACACGGTAGATTACATTAGCGTAATCATCGCTTACTAACAGACTGCCGTCACCTAATTCTGCAAATGCAACAGGGCGTCCAAATGTTGTTTCGTCTTTCATAAAGCCAGTAATAAATGGCGTATATTTAGTTACGCGACCTACTTCAATTGTTGCTAGCCCTACTTTATAACCTGACTTTTTAGAACGGTTCCATGAGCCATGTTCAGCAACAAATAATTGTTGCTTATAGCTTGCTGGAAATTGCTTACCGTTATAAAAATGAATGCCCAGTGGCGCTACATGCGCTGGAAGTGCAAGAGCTGGCGACGTGTAATCGGCAATATTTTTACCTTCCCCAAACTCAGGGTCAATAATTGCACCGGCATGAACATACGGAAAACCAAAATGCTCACCTTCTTGCGTTGCACGGTTTAACTCATCAGGCGGAATATCATCGCCCATCATGTCGCGACCGTTATCACTAAACCATAAAGCTTGAGTAGCTGGATGAAAATCAAAACCGACGGTGTTTCTAACGCCCTTGGCTATTGTTTTTATTTGTTTTGTTTCTACATTAAGCGCAAAAATACGACCAAAACGTTCATCCTCAGCACAAATATTACACGGTACACCCACCGGAATGATTAGCTCGCCCGTTGGTGCAAAACGTAAAAATTTCCAACCATGATGACGCTCGCTCGGTAATGCGTCATAAACCACATCAAATTTTGGATCTTTTAATTGGGTATCAATATTTTTAAAGCGAATAATACGATGTACTTCGCCTACGTATAAATCGCCATCTTTAATTGCTATGCCAGAGGGCATGTTTAGGCCTTTAGCCACAACAATTTTTTTATCTGCTACGCCATCGCTATTATGATCAATAAGCGCATATACGTTGCCCGCTTTACGAGAGCCAACATACACAATACCTTTTTTTGAAACGGCTATTTGACGTGCATTTTCTACATCATTTGCAAATAAGCTTATTTCAAATCCCGGCGCGACTGTGAGCTTATCGAGTATATTTTTCGCCATTACAGGAGCGGTAGTCAGCCCAAGTAACAGCAAACTTCCTAGTAGTTTTTTCATTCGCCTCTCCTAGTGTTAAGCACAGGTAATTAAACGAGTGCCTTGTTACCATGATCTTCTAACCATTGACGACGATCAGGCGATCGTTTCTTAGCAAGCAGCATATCCATCATTTCCATGGTTTCTACTTCTTCATCAAGCGTAAGCTGCACTAAACGTCGTGTATTTGGATCCATCGTGGTTTCACGCAGTTGTAACGGGTTCATTTCACCCAGACCTTTGAATCGTTGGACGTTTACTTTTCCGCGTTTTTTCTCGGCTTCTATGCGCGCCAAAATAGCGGTTTTTTCTTGCTCATCAAGTGCGTAATAAACTTCTTTACCAATATCGATTCTAAATAATGGCGGCATTGCTACATACACATGCCCTGTTTTTACTAACTCTGGGAAATGGCGAACAAACAGTGCACATAATAACGTCGCGATGTGTAGTCCATCCGAGTCAGCATCGGCCAATATACAAATTTTATTGTAGCGTAATGCCGACATATCGGTTGATTCTGGATCAATACCCAGTGCCACTGAAATATCGTGTACTTCTTGTGATGCTAGTATTTGACCTGACTCAACTTCCCAGGTATTCAAAATTTTACCACGTAGCGGCATGATAGCCTGAAACTCACGGTCTCTTGCTTGTTTAGCAGAGCCACCAGCAGAATCACCTTCCACTAAAAATAATTCGGTACGGTCGTTATCAGCAGCGCTACAATCTGTTAGTTTACCCGGTAAGGCAGGACCTGCAGTAACACGTTTACGCACTACTTTTTTAGCTGCACGCAAGCGAGTTTGTGCATTTGAAATACATAACTCAGCTAATAACTCAGCGGTATCTGTATGTTCATTCAACCATAAACTAAACGAGTCTTTTACAACCCCCGATACAAACGCAGAACACGAGCGTGATGATAGTTTTTCTTTTGTTTGACCGGCAAATTGAGGGTCTTGCATTTTTACCGACAACACGTAACTACAACGATCCCAAATATCATCAGGAGTTAATTTCACACCACGAGGGAGTAAGTTTCTAAACTCACAAAATTCACGCATTGCTTCAAGCAAGCCTTGGCGTAAACCATTTACATGCGTACCACCTTGCGCGGTAGGTATAAGGTTTACGTAGCTTTCAGCTATTGATTCACCACCTTCTGGTAGCCATACAACAGCCCAGTCAGCGCCTTCAATTGAGCTTTTAAATTCGCCAACAAATGGGTCTTGCGGTAATGTTTCAAAACCTTTAATTGCTTCAACTAAATAATCTTTCAAGCCTGTTTCGTAAAACCATTCTTGGGTTTCTTTTGTTTGCTTATTAACAAACTTAATACGTAGCCCTGGGCACAAAACTGCTTTGGCTTTTAATAAATGATTAAGCTTGGTAATTGAGTAGTTTGGTGAATCAAAGTAGCTAACATCAGCCCAAAAACGAACCGTAGTACCGGTGTTACGCTTACCAACTGTACCAATTACGTTTAAGTCTTCTACTTTATCGCCGCTTTCAAATGCCATTCTAAATTGCTGAGCATCGCGTCTTACTGTTACTTCTACACGCGTAGATAACGCATTTACTACCGAAATACCTACACCGTGCAAACCACCCGAAAATTGATAGTTTTTATTAGAAAACTTACCACCGGCGTGTAATTTGGTGAAGATCAATTCAACCCCAGGGATACCTTCTTCTGGGTGAATATCAATAGGCATACCACGCCCGTCATCACTTACTTCAAGCGAATTGTCTTCGTGGAGTATTACGTCGATACGAGTAGCATGACCAGCCATAGCTTCATCGACACTGTTATCGATAACCTCTTGGCCTAAATGATTGGGACGTGTTGTATCTGTGTACATCCCTGGGCGTCGTTTTACCGGATCTAATCCATTAAGTACTTCAATGGCTTCGGCGTTATAATTTTGATCACTCATAGTTTTTGTCTTTATATCCGCTAAGGCTCTAATACGTTTTACTAGTTTTATTGTTATATGCGCTAAAGCGTTAATATAGTAACTAACCTCAGTTCAGGCTAACTAGTTTTACGTGATTTTAAGAAAATCTACAATACTTGCAAAGGTGCGTTCAAATTCAACGTAGCTATGATCGCCACCAAATTCTATCAATTGCTTGCATTGCGAATAATATTTTACTGCGTGTTGAAAGTTCAACACTTCATCGCCTGTTTGCTGTAATAAGTACAGTAACTCAGGGTATGCTAATTTATCTACAGCGAGTAATTTAAGTGCCTCAATATGACTGTTATTTAAATCGTAATGATAATCTTGATACGGATTATAATTAGGTCCAAGTAACGACTGTAATAAATTATAGGGTGCGACCGCGGGATTAATAACCACTGCAGGAATTTGATAACGCTGCGATAAATACGTGGCAAAAAAACCACCTAACGAGCTACCTAATAAAACGGTATTTGGCGTTAGTAATTGTTCAAGCTCAATTATAGCTTGTAGGGGCTCGTGGTTTAAGTTCGGTACACAATAATCAACGTCATAGTTTGCCATAAGCTCACCAAAGCGCACAGCTTTATATGATTTTTGTGAACTATTAAAGCCATGAATATAAATTACGCGTTTAGCCATACTACTTCCGTTTTTACTTCTACTTTATCTTTTTTACTCTTTATATTTAGCATTCTGTAAGCTGGTCCCGCATTTTTTTGCTCCCACTGTGAAGTGTGCTTTACAAATTGTATTGAGCTGGCAGGACTTGCATATATGGGCAAGCCTCTAAAACTTTGTTCGTAATCATTGTGCACATGCCCATGAAAAAGCGCAGATACATTATTACTATTAACTAAAATATTTAAAAGCTGTGGGCCATTTTCTAATAAGTGTTTATCAAGGTAGCCGTTTATTGGCAGCGGATTATGATGACAAAATATAACTTTACTATTATTCGAGTTGACTAAAGCGTCCGTTACTTCATCTAAATGCGTGCCAGTAACCCATCCTGCGGGCGTGGGCCCTTTAGAATTAATAAGAAGTAGCTCAATCCCATTAGCAATAATATGTTTAGCCGAATTTATTTGCCCACCACTTATGCGATTAAGCATTGCTAGTTCATCATGATTACCTGGCACCCAAAATACAGGACTAGTAATGTCACTGGCATTTATAAGTTCACTAAATAATAAATACGATTCGAAACTATGGTCTTGTGTTAAGTCGCCACCAAAAATAATGCAGTCTATTGATTGCTTAGCTATGTGTGCCAAGGCTTGTTCAAAATGATCTGCGGTATTTACATTAAAGTACTCACCGCTTTTGTCTGCGAATAAATGGCTGTCGGTAATATGAGCAATGCACAAAGATGATTTATCAAATGTATATGTATCATCAAACCAAGCCATTATTTACATCCCAATTTAACGTCGCTTGTCCGTGCTCTACACAGGCCACTAACCAGTCGTATAAAAAAGCATTCAGTTGATACTTTTCATCTTTTTGATGCATTTTAGGGTTAGGGTATCCATAAGATGGTTTTATGCGTTGATGATAATCGTGATGAACAATTTCAGCCACTTTGGCATCGTGATACAAACGCACCGTTAAATACAGCGGCGTAATCCCTTTAACCATTCCTGTTAGCTGCTTAATTGAAATATCCATGGTGTATTTTGCGCTGCCATCAATTTTTGTAGCAAACTCACTGTTGCCAAGTTTAACTTCACGAATGCTTCCTATATTACGCTCGCTCGGTAACAACTTTAATAGTCGCACATAGTTATGCTCACAAAGTGTTAAATACTTTGGGAGGCTCTGAATATATCGCTTTGTTGCTAATTGTGCTGTCAAAGTACCACCATAATATTAGTAAGAGTTTATGTCCATTTACTTGCCATTTTTTCGCGATTTAGCGCAAGCCACTGCATACAAATAACCGTTGCCGCATTATCCATTTCACCGTTATTGAGGCGCATTAGCGCATCATCAACCGATAAAATATGGGTTTTTATATCCTCGCCTTCAGTTTCAAGACCATATACACCTGATTTCACTTGGCTTAAGTCAGTACGCGCTAAATATAAATGTAAGCGCTCAGTTGTACCACCAGGGCTTGATAGGTATGAAAGCATAAATTCAAGTTCAGTTAATTCAAGCCCAGCTTCTTCATACGCTTCTTTTTTTACAACTGATTCGTAATCAGTGCTGCCGTCTGTCATTCCAGCTATGCACTCTAGTAGCCAAGGCGAATGCTTGCTTTTAATAGCGCCAATACGTATTTGCTCAATTAAAAGAACAGTATCTGAAATTGGGTCATAAGGGAGTACTGCAATTGCATCGCCACGTTCTAATATTTCTCGGCTAATTACTTTAGATTTTCCACCCGCAAAAAGAGCATGTTCAAACTGGTACAAATCAACCTGAAAAAAACCTTTATAAAGATTTTTTATTGGCTTTAAATTTACATCTTTATGTGTAAATTGAACGAGTTTTTTATCAACCACGTACCTACCTCCTACTTATCTAAAGCTTTAAAATGCGTTAATATATTCTGTTACACTTGAACATACTGTTTTACTAATTATTTTTTTTGTTATGGAGTAAAACAGGTTAACATGCTTTTAGTACAAAAATTGTCTAAGGACCGAACCCCACATGAAAAAGAACATTCTTGCGGCGCTAGTTAGTTTATCATGCGCACTAGGTGCAACAGCAGTGAAAGCTGAAGATTTACTACAAGTTTTTGAAATAGCGACAGCTAACGATCCTACTGTTTTAAAAGCAAAAGCCCAAGCCGATGCGCAGTCTTACCAAAGCGATTTGGCGATGAGTGCACTATTACCTCAAATTGGTTTAACTATGGGTTATACAAAAAGCGATGCAACGTCGTACCAAAGCGTTGGCGACTTATCTAACCAAGTAAAAGTTGAAAGTGATACAGACCAATTCTCTCGCGGTGTAAGCTTAAGCCAAACATTATTTGATTTAGGTGCCTGGAATACGTTAGATATTGCCGACAAGCAAGCGCTTCAAGCAAGCGGCCTATACGATGCAGCTAAACAAAACTTAATTGTACGCGTTGCTGAGGGTTATTTTAACGTATTAAGTGCAAGCGATAACCTTGAATTTGTTGAAGCTGAAAAACGTGCAATTGAACGCCAACTTGAGCAAACAAAACAACGTTATGCAGTTGGCCTAACAGCTATTACAGACGTACATGAAGCGCAAGCTCAGTTTGACAACTCAGTAGCTCAAGAAATTATTGCAGGTAATGCTGTAGAAACAGCACGCGAGCAACTTCGTGAGATTACAGGTAAATACCACGAAAAATTAGATTTTTTAAATACAGATACTTTCTCAACAACTAAACCAACTAAGCGCTCAAGCGACTTTGTTAAAATAGCTGAAGATAAAAATATAAACCTGCAAGTGTCTAAAGTAACGGTTGATATTGCAAAAGATCAAATTGAATTAGCAAAAGCGGGTCATTACCCAAAACTAACCCTAAGTGCTAGTTACGGCGATTCTCTTACAGACAATCAAATAAATGGCGCTAACTTTGATGATCAGCCACGTTCAGACTCAAGCTCTGTAGGGCTTAACTTTAGCGTACCTTTATATTCAGGTGGTGCTACAGTTGCTGCAACAAATCAGGCCCGTGCATTTTACGTAGGTGCGAGCCAAGATTATGAAACAAATTATCGTGCAGTAACTCGCACAGTGATTACATCTTATAACCAAGTTGTTTCAGACATTGCTACTTACAAAGCGCTAGAGCAAGCTGTTGTTTCAGCTCAAAGTGCGCTTAAAGCAACTGAAGCTGGTTTTGAAGTAGGTACTCGTACCATTGTTGACGTACTAGTAAGTACGCAAAATTTATACGATGCAAAGCGTAACCTTGCTGATGTACGTTACCGTTATGTGTTATCTACCCTTCGCCTAAAACAAGCTGCTGGTACATTAACAAGTGCAGATCTAGTTGCTATAAACCAAGGTTTAAAAGCCGCTTAAATCGCATAATTCATGTAGTTAAAAACATTGGAAGCCAGCTAAATGCTGGCTTTTTGTATTTTACAGCGCTTAGCGTTAAACTATCGTTTTTATTCTCAGAGATATTTTTGTGGTCACCTCATCTCCTTTTAAAGCATCTTTTTTGGGCCCTCGATACTGGTTAACGTGGATTGGCGTTCTATTTTTATATTTAATTTCTTGGTTACCGCAAAAACTACAATTGGCAATGGGTAAACAGCTTGGTCGCTTAGTTCATAAATTTATGAAGCGCCGTCGCCATATTGCAGAAGTAAATATTAAGCTGTGTTTTCCTGATATGAGCGAAGCAGATCAAAAAGACCTTGTGCTCAAAAATATGGAAAACACCGGTATTGCAATGGTTGAGACTGGCATGGCCTGGTGGTGGCCACAGTGGCGAGCACAAAAAGCATTAGGGTCTTTTAAAGGGCTTGAGCACTTTGAACGCGTACAAGCGTCTGGTAAAGGTGTTTTATTGCTTGTCCCTCATATTCTGCATCTTGAAATGGCTAGCCGTATTATGGGCTTAGAGTGTCAGGGTATTGGCTTTTATCGCCCTCATAACAACCCACTAATGGAATACTTTACGACTAATGGGCGCCTTCGCTCTAACGAATATTTAATCGGTCGAAAAGATGTAAAAGGTTTACTAAAAGCATTAAAAAATAAAAAGGTATGTTATTACTTACCCGATCAAGATTACGGCCGTAACCGCTGTGAATTTGTCCCATTTTACGCAGTACCTGACACTGCAACAACAACAGGTACTCTTATGTTTGCTGGCAGTAAAAACTGCGAAACTATGAGTTTAATCTCGCGCCGTGACGAAAATGGTAAGTACCATTTAGAGGTAGTACCTGAGCTTGAAAACTTCCCAAGTGGTGATGACAAGGCTGATGTAACACGTGTTAATCAACGCGTAGAGCTATGTATAAATGCAGCTCCAGAGCAATACATGTGGCTGCACCGTCGCTTTAAAACTCGACCTGATAAAAATACCCCTTCTTTTTATAAAAAGTAATGGTATATATAGCGTAATAAATAACAAAATAAGAAGAACAACGATTATGTTATCTTGGATTAAACATATAGTAATAGGTGTTGCTTTAATCACTTGCGCTCTTTACTTCATTTTAAATAGTGACTCTGTAGTTAACTTTAAAGACTCTTCAAACGCTGCTGCAAACGGATTATCTAGATTCTATAAATCTATTCGTAGTAAAATAAATGAAGACAAAGAGCATGATAAGTATGTACTTGATTTGAGTAAGCCTGAACAAAGTTTAGATCGCGTTTTAAGTGCAAGAGGACGAACCGTAGATCCGATGTCAGCTAACTGGGTTGGAGAAACAAAGGCAAGACGTTTTGAAAGAGGCTTTACTCTTAAAGAAGTTTTAACTGACTATGCAAAAAAAGAGGACATTATACTTTATTGGTATTTAGATAAAGACTACGTTGTTAAAGATCATTTCAGAATGGATGGAGACTTCATAACTACTTTGTATAAGGTTAGTCGCTCTATAAATAATGATTTCGTAAATGAAGTTTACACCTTTTTTTGTTACAAACAACGTGCTGCTATAATCACTGAATTACCCTCTGAGTTCGTACGTTCTAATTGCATTAGATTAACAATTTAGATAGGAGATCGACCTGTTTAAACATAGAGTATGACCTTATACTCATTCGCTTAATTAAGTGCGCTATTTTGAGGTAAGAAAGCCTTGTCTATGACAAGGCAAAAATTTATTTATTTAGTTGTAATCACTAACTGTCCCTGCATTACTTTGCATCCATGCTGTCGCATATCAGAAATTTTTAACATAGTAAGCATCAAGTTTAATCCTTCAAATTAATTAAATATTACTGCGAATTGATATTATAACTTCAAAAACAAGTTACTTTTATAAAGTTATAAAAATTGATACAACAGCGTTATCTAATAAATAATACAAAAATAAATTTGCGAACTACTTTGGTAAAAATATACTTTTCCAAATAGATTTAACATTGTTAATGTTATTTTCTAGCCCTAAACGCGGTATCAACCGGCCCTGTTGCTCTAAACTAAGCACATGGTAGCGTGAACGATAATCAATATACGCTTTAATCAACTGCTGTTTTTGCTCCTCAGTAATACAGCCTATCTTTGCTGCATCCGTTAGTATTCTTACGTTATCTGAATAAACGGTAAGCTGTTCAAACTCATTAGCGTGTTTAAGCACTAAGTACTGCGTTATAAACTCAATATCAGCCATACCACCAACATCTTGTTTTAAATCAAATTGCTCAATATTTCCCTTCGCTAAATGATCGCGCATTTTTTCGCGCATTTTTATCACATCTGCTTTTAATACGGCATCGTCGCGATGTTGGCAGAGTATATTTTTACGAATTTGTGAAAAACGCTCTATCAGATCATCTTGACCTAAAATCAGACGAGCCCGAACAAGTGCTTGATGCTCCCACGTCCATGCTTGAGTTTGCTGGTAGTGATTAAAGCTCTCTAGATTAATAGCCAGTAAACCCGATGCACCTTCAGGGCGAAGCCGTGTATCGAGCTCATACAAAATGCCTGAAGCAGTACGAGTATTAAATAAATGCATTAAGCGCTGAGCGAGCTTTAAATAAAACTGGCGAGAATCTATCGGTTTTTCACCATTGGTTTGACTTGAGCCATCATGATTATGTACAAACACCAAATCTAAATCTGAGTCGTACCCTACTTCTAAGCCGCCTGTTTTACCATATGCAATAACAGCAAAGCCTTTATTTTCATCATCAGTGCCAGGAGGCATGCCAAAGCGCTTAATGGTGTTATGCCATGCAATATTAACAGCTTGATCCACAACAGCCTCAGCCAAGACCGTTAAGTGATCGCTTACTTTCATTACATCAAGAACACCGGTTGCATCGGCAGCAGCAATTCTTAGTTGATGCGTTTGCTTAAATTGCCTAAGCGACTCCATTTGCAGTTCTAAATCGTCATGCTCTATTCGTAAAAAATACTGTCTTATTTCATCTTTATAAGCCGTTAATGGTGTTGGTTTATAAAGAACAGCCGGGTCTATTAGCTCATCCAGCAATATAGGGTAGCGAGAAATATGCTCGCCTATCCATTTGCTATGACAACACAGTAAAACAAGTTGCTTTAATGCACCTTGGTTTTCGTACAGCAATTCTAAATAAGCAGTACGTGAAATTATCTTATTAAAAATTTGGCAAACCATTGTAAAAGCAGCTGCGCTGGCATTAAAGTCATTTAACTGGCTCAATAAAACAGGCATTAATTTATCAAGGGTTTCACGCCCTCGGTTACCTATGTTGACCTTAGACAGCCTTAATTTAAAATCGTTAAGGGGTGTTTGCCATTCATCTCTAGCCTCTTTTAGAAAGCTCACATCACCATGATCCCAAGCACTAATAAATGCACCTTCACAGGTATCTAGTGGCGCGGTTTCTTCACCAATAACGAGTGCAAACTCACCGTTAACTTGCTTCATTACCTTTTCAATAGTGATTAAAGTGGCGGAGAAATCAGCTTGTTCTAATAATAAATTTAAGCGCTGCTGGTTCAATTCATCATCGGGGAGTGTTTGCGTTTGCTGATCGTCAAATATTTGTAAGTACTGTTCAACTTTTCGCAAATAAAGGTAATTGCGTTTAAGCTCGCTTGCTTCTTGCTCATCTATAACTTGGTTAAGTGCCAGCTCATTTAATGCTTTAAGTAATGATTGAGTTTGTAAATTAGCCTCTCGCCCACCTCGTACCATTTGTAGGGCTTGCACTATAAATTCAACTTCACGAATACCACCAGCGCCTAATTTTATATTATTAGTTAAGCGTTTACGGCGAACCTCCTGTGCAATCATTAACTTCATTTTACGCAAAGATTCAATCACCGAAAAATCAATATACCGGCGATAAACAAACGGCTTTAAAAGCTTAATAAATTCATCCCAATATTTATTAGGCGTGCCAATTAAGCGCCCTTTTAACATCGCGTAGCGTTCCCAGTCGCGACCTTGTTCTTGGTAATAATCTTCAATGGCATTAAAGCTCATAACCAAAGGGCCACTTTCGCCAAACGGGCGTAGGCGCATATCAACCCTAAAGACCTGCCCGTCACTGGTGGCTTGGTTAAGTGATGCAATGAGCTTTTGTGCAACTTTGGTATAAAATACTTGAGCCTCAAGGCTTCTGCGGCCACCTTGGGTTTTTGTACTGCGCGGATATGCAAAAATGAGATCAATATCAGAGGAGTAATTTAGCTCTTGTCCGCCAAGTTTTCCCATCCCTAAAACCATTAACGGCATTGCTTGGTTTTGCTCATCAAGCGGCTCACCATTTACTTTTGCCACCTGTGCATGCGCCCATTGGTTAGCACTATTTATTAGCATGTCAGCCAGTTGGCTTATGTAATTAATACTATCGGCAATGGGATTGTTACAGCATAAATCTAAAAAGGCGACTTTGAGCCAGTACTTTTCACGATATTGGCGAAGTACTTTATGGCACTGCACTTCATCAATGTCAGCTAAGTTAAGGTTTTTAAAAGGAGAATCTATTACTCTATTTTGTATTTCGTCTTTGCATAATAGCCAAGTATTTAAATCAGGTTGTGACTCTAAACTGCGCCAAGCAAAGTCGCTTAATGCTAATAACCTTACAACTTCACTTTGTTTACTTTGCTGCGGGTATAACTGTTCAAAGCGCATCAAGCCAAGTTTTTGTAATTGAATAGGAAGTTGCTTTACGTTACTCATCAATCCTCTCTTTTATATCATCAATAACCGTACTAGAATGATTAAAACCTAGAAAGGTTAACTTAATTAGGATCACCATGTCATATTTGTCTTTATCTAACACTAGTTTTATTGCGATTGCCATTAGTTTTGCGGTTATTTGCATAACTATTTTTTGTTTACGAGTTGTCACTCAAATCAAAGCAAAACAAGCGCTTAAAGATGAGCTAGCACAACACGACAACTTTGCCATGGGTATTAGTTTTGCATCTGAAATATCAGTTGTTATAGCCACTATGGCTTTCTTATTTGACGAAATAAGTATAAGTACCGCACAGTCAAACCCGTTAAAAGTGTTAATTATTATTATTCTTTTATTCACTTTTATAAAAGTGGGTCATTTAATTCACAGAAAATGGATACTCCACAGGTTTAACGAAGAAGCTGCCATACTAAAACAAAATGTATGTGCTGCATTGGTAGATTCAGGCATGTTAATCGCTAACTGTATTATCGCACTTGGCTTGTACACGTGGACGCACACACTGGGATTTAGCAACTTACTTATTGCTTGTGTTAGCTTTTTTACGCTTCAGGGAATGTTTGCACTGGATAGTAAAATACGAGAACACCGTTTTGCAAAAGCAAATCAAGGAGCTTCGCTACAAAGTAACTTTAACCTAGAAAATACATCTATTGGTATAAGGTATGCTGGCAAATCAATCGGTTTAGCATTGGCTGTGTATGCTGGTTTATCTAGCGCAGCATTTCAAAACGGTAAAATGGTAGAAAACATATTTACACTCGTTATGCATTGCGGTGTAATGTGGATACTACTTTACAGCTTAACGTATGTGATAAAAGTTATCTCTTTACCAAATATTGATACGGCTCTTGAAATAGACCATCAAGATAATATTGGGGTAGCATGTATAGAGTTTGCTGTTTTTTGTGCTATAGGCTATTTACTTATTAGCATGTTTTCTCTTTAGACCTTTTTACTAAAATACAGCCATTAAAAGTCTGCATTTAAGTAATAATGGTAATTACTTAAATGCAACAAGGTCCTAGCTCTATGCCACTTGAAATAACGAATTACTTGTTAATTGACATAGACAACGAATTTAGCCGAGCATTTGCCGAATACTATGTAAATAATAATGGTAAAACAAAAGCGAGTACGCTTATTGCCGCAGGCAGTAATACCCGTCAGTTAGTAAAAATGATGTTTGACGAGCTTATTAAAGACTATAGTTATTGCGACCTTGAAAACGAAATAAGCGTTTCTGAATTAATTAACTATCTAAAAGAGCATCACGATTTACACGGAGTCCTTTTTAATAGCACCGATTACTTACTCGCAAGCGATAAACAACGCTTTATTTATAACTCGTTACATGAAGAGCGCTTTTTAATAAGCTTTGATGATACAGGCTACACACTAAGCCTAGTTACCGACGAGACGTTAACGGAACCTTCGCAAAATCACCACGATATAGCGCACACACCACAAGATTTAATAGACCTTGCAGAGCAACTTAATAAAAATAAATAATTGCGCACAGCTCCCAGCTTACTTACCATAGCAGTATATATTTTTACGCTAAGTAATAAGTGACGCCCTATGCGAGTTCCTCATATTTATCAAACATCGAGTATTGCCCTAAACACCCCTGTAACTTTAGATGACGATGCTGCAGGGCATATTGGCAGAGTGCTGCGCATGAAAGTAGGCGAGCATGTATCTATTTTTAATGGCGAAGGCGGCGAATACCTTAGTGAAATAATTGAGGTAACAAAAAAAACAGTCGTCGTAATGCCATTAGAGCTTAATCCTCATGATGTAGAATCCCCGCTTAAAATTCATTTAGGCCAGTGTGTATCCCGTGGTGATAAAATGGATTTTACAATTCAAAAGTCAGTTGAACTGGGCATTACCGAAATCACCCCTATTTTTAGTCAGCGCTGTGGCGTGAAACTAATGGGCGATCGTCTTGAGAAAAAACACCAACAATGGCAAAAAATTGCAATAGCAGCGGCAGAGCAATCTGGGCGTAATTTTGTGCCAATTATTCATCCCCCTGTAGATTTAAAACAATGGCTTGCACAACAAACCAATGCAATTAAGCTCACTCTTCACCCTCGTGCTGAGCACAGCATTAAAACCATTACGGTACCTGAAGATGGCGTACGCTTTTTAGTCGGCCCAGAAGGCGGCTTTACCGACGATGAAATGGCACTAACTAAACAACTAGAATTTGTAGATATTCGCTTAGGCCCGCGCGTTTTACGAACGGAAACAGCCGCTTTAACGGTCTTAAGTGCATTACAACTTCAATTTGGCGATTTAGCTAATTGAAATAACTAAAAGCACCCTCATATAAACAGTAACATTTATAGTAAGGCACAGCGCATGGCAATTAAGTTAGGTATTATTTCAGATCCTATTAGTGGATTTAACATCAAAAAAGACACCGGTTTTGCAATGATGATGCAAGCGCAAGAACGCGGCTACGAAATTTATTATATGGAGATGGATGATTTATCTCTTCGTAAAGGTAAGTCGTACGCTACAGCGTCTAAAGCGCAAGTGTTTAATAATGCAGAAAAATGGTACGAGCTTGAAGAAAAAGCCACTATAGCCCTTGCCGACCTTGATGTTATTTTAATGCGAAAAGATCCTCCTTTTGATACCGAATACATTTACGCGACGTATATTTTAGAGCGTGCAGAACAAGAAGGTACGTTAATAATTAACAAGCCACAAAGCCTACGCGATGCTAACGAAAAGCTATTTACAGCATGGTTTAGCGAACATACGCCAGACACACTTGTTACACGTAGCCAAAAACAAATTCGTGAGTTTTTAGCCGAGCATAAAGACATTATTTTAAAACCCCTTGATGGCATGGGTGGCGCATCTATTTTCCGCCTTAGAGAAGACGATGCCAACATTGGTGTAATTTGTGAAACGCTAACCGAGCACGGCAGCCGCTTTGCTATGGTGCAAAATTACATCCCAGAGATCAAACAAGGCGACAAGCGCGTATTGGTTATTGATGGTGAGGTTATTCCGTATTGTTTAGCGCGAATTCCACAAAATGGTGAAACACGCGGTAATTTAGCTGTTGGCGGTCGAGGCGAAGCGCGTCCACTTAGCGAGTCAGATTTAAAAATAGCGCAAGCGGTTGCACCAACGCTTAAAGAAAAAGGCTTAATATTTGTAGGTTTAGATATTATTGGCGATAAATTAACTGAAATTAATGTTACAGCGCCAACGTGTGTTCGCGAAATTGAAGCTGCATACGATATCTCTATAACAGGTATTTTGTTTGACGCAATTGAAAGAAAGCTAGATAAATAAGCATCTACCTGTCGTTATTAAAAGCACTTTCGTGTCATAGATTTTAATATAGTTGTTAACTATTAATTTTTAAACCGTATGAAAGTGCTTTTTTAGTTTTAAAAACAAAGGTATGTGCCATACTCAAAGTTCATTAACTAAAAAGGGTGAAATCTATGCAGTCATTAGAAAATCATTTTTTAATCGCGATGCCGTCGATGCAAGACCCTTTTTTTAAACGTGCTGTTACCTATATTTGTGAGCACAATGAAGATGGGGCTATGGGCTTGGTAATAAACCAACCTATTGATGTTACTGTTGGCGAACTTTTAGATAAAATAGAAATTGATAACGACAAAACGCAAAACGCAGCAAAAGTAAGTGTGTTTGCAGGCGGACCTGTCAAAACTGATCGTGGTTTCGTTTTGCACTCTCCTCAATCAGGTTATTCAGCAAGCCAAAAGCTCAGTAGCGATATTATGATCACTACCTCAAAAGACGTTTTAGCAAGCTTAACTACCGCACAAGCACCTGAACAATTTATTATTACATTGGGTTATTCAGGATGGGAGCAAGGACAACTCGAACAAGAGTTACTTGATAACAGTTGGTTGATCATAGAAGCCGATCCGAAGATCATTTTTGATACCCCCGTTGAAAAACGATGGGAAAAAGCAGTTTCAATGTTGGGCTTTGATATTAGCCAACTCAGCCCTGAAGCTGGTCACGCATAATAGTAACTTAACCCTTAGCAAACTTAAACAAGATACACATGACAAAAAAATCGCTTAAGCCGCAAGGCGAACGCACTGTAATGGGCTTTGACTTTGGCACCAAAAGTATTGGTATTGCTATTGGGCAAGAGCTAACAGGCAGCGCCTCTAGCCTTAAGGCTGTAAAAGCACAAGATGGCATTCCTAACTGGGACCATATTGCTGTACAAGTAACCGAATGGCAGCCTGACTTAATGGTTGTTGGCTTACCACTAAATATGGATGGAACGTCACAAGAGGTTACCTTTAAAGCAAAAAAGTTTGCCAACAGATTACATAATCATTATGGCATTCCGGTGCAAACACAAGACGAGCGTTTAACGACTGCGGATGCTAAAGCGCGACTTTTTGAAAGTGGTGGCTATAAAAACTTAGGCAAAGGTAACGTAGATAATATGTCTGCGGTTATTATTTTAGAAAGTTTTTTTGAGTCTAGTTACGGTGAATAAGCCCGCTACATAAACAACCCGTTATATAAATAAAAAGCGCCAATTGGCGCTTTTTATTTATATAAAGTATTTATATTCATTACTTTTTAAATCATTGATCGCTATTTTTATCGTCAAGGCCATCAATAGTAACGCCTTGTAAAAAGCCCGCACCTTGCTGTTCGTTATTGCGCAGTTTAATCATTAAGCGTAAATCATTTGGCGAATCAGCATGATGCAGTGCATCAGCGTAATTAATTCGCTGCTGTCTATACAGCTCAAATAATGCTTGGTCAAAGGTTTGCATGCCCATTTCTTTCGATTTAGCCATTGCCTCTTTAATACCACCAATATCACCGTTTTTAATCAGTTCAGCAACCATTGGTGAGTTAAGCAATATTTCAATAGCTGCAACACGGCTTTCACCATCAGCAGTCGGTACTAATTGCTGGGCCACAATTGCACGTAAGTTAAGTGCTAAATCGTACTTAAGCTTATCGTGTTTTTCTTTTGGAACTAAATGCATAATACGGTCAATCGCTTGGTTAGCATTATTAGCATGCAGTGTTGCAACACATAAATGACCTGTTTCGGCAAAGCTTAGTGCGTATTCCATAGTTTCTTGAGAGCGAATTTCACCAATCAAAATTACATCGGGAGCTTGGCGTAATGAGCTTTTAAGTGCTGACTCAAAGCTTTCGGTATCAAGCCCTACTTCGCGTTGAGTAATAATACTTTTGCGATGCTCATGAACAAATTCAATCGGATCTTCAATAGTCAGTATATGACCACGTTGATGTCGGTTTCTGTAGCCAATAAGTGCAGCTAGTGAGGTTGATTTACCAGTACCTGTACCACCAACAAACAATACTAGACCACGCTTAGACATAATTACATCGGTAAGAATAGAAGGTAGACCTAGCTCACTCACATCAGGTATTTGCGTAACAATGCGGCGAATAACCATACCGGCTTTATCGCGTTGCCAAAAAGCAGAAATACGAAAACGCCCTTCGTCGGTGGCAATCGCAAAGTTACATTCTTTCGTTGTATGAAACTCTGCTTTTTGCTTTTCGCTCATTGCAGATTCTACTAACTCAAGCGATTGCTCATCAGTAAGCCTATCGTCACTTAGGGCTGTTAGCTCACCGTTTATTTTTGCGCTTACAGGTAGCTGACTCGATACAAATAAGTCAGAGCCTTTTTTCTCAATCATGATGAGTAAAAAGTCGTTTAAAGATAAAGCCATAATAGTTTCTTACCCGCCAAATTGTGTTTTGTCTTGTGCTTTTTCTTTCGCTGCCGCATTTGTAACAATGCCGTGATTAACTAAATTAGTTAAACATTGATCCATTGTTTGCATGCCCACAGACGCACCGGTTTGAATAGACGAGTACATTTGTGCAATTTTGTCTTCACGAATTAAGTTACGAATAGCAGGTACTGCAATCATAATTTCGTGTGCTGCAACTCGCCCGCCACCAATCTTTTTAAGCAGTGTTTGCGAGATAACAGCACGCAAAGATTCAGATAACATTGAACGTACCATTGATTTTTCTTCACCTGGGAATACATCGATAATACGGTCAATGGTTTTTGGTGCAGATGTTGTATGCAACGTGCCAAACACTAAGTGACCCGTTTCAGCAGCGGTCATTGCAAGACGAATTGTTTCTAAATCACGTAACTCACCGACCAATATTACATCTGGATCTTCACGCAATGCACTACGTAGCGCGTTTGAAAAGCTATGAGTATCGCGATGTACCTCACGTTGATTAATAAGGCTTAATTTATTATCGTGAACAAACTCGATTGGATCTTCTATTGTTAGAATATGGTGATGTTTATTTTGATTTATATAATCGACCATAGCGGCAAGTGTTGTTGATTTACCAGAGCCCGTTGGGCCCGTCACTAACACGAGTCCACGTGGGGTATCGGAGATTGTTTTAAAAATATCTGGCGCACCTAAATCATCAAGCGTTAACACTTCACTTGGTATGGTACGAAATACCGCAGCAGGCCCGCGATTAGAGTTAAACGCATTCACACGAAAACGTGCTAAATTAGGCACTTCAAACGAAAAATCCACTTCGAGATTTTGTTCATAGTCCTTGCGTTGATTATCGTTCATAATATCGTAAACCAGACTGTTTACGTCTTTGTCTGCAAGGGCTGGTATATTAATGCGGCGAACATCACCGTCTACGCGTATCATAGGTGAAACACCCGACGATAAATGTAAATCGGATGCTTTGTGTTGCACACTAAACGCTAATAATTCGGTAATATCCATTTATGACTCCACAACTAACTGATAAATATATGGTTACAATAGCAGAACGACTCACATCCGCCTACGCTAGAATTGCAGACGCGGCAAAAATTGCACAACGAAACACTAACGAAGTCACTCTACTGGCAGTGTCTAAAACTAAACCAAGCGAAGATGTTATTGCAGCTTATGAGCATGGTCAGCGCGAATTTGGTGAATCTTATGTTCAAGAGGCTATAGATAAAATAGCTCAACTACAGTCATATAGCGACATCATTTGGCATTTCATTGGCCCTATTCAATCTAATAAAAGTGCTTTAGTGGCTGCCAACTTTGATTGGGTGCAAAGTGTTGATCGCATAAAAATAGCGAAACGATTAGATTCCCAGCGCCCAGACGATAAACAGCCTCTTAATATACTTATTCAAGTAAATATAAGTAATGAAGAAGCGAAGTCGGGTTGCCACCGCGATGAAATAGATGAACTTGCCGATTTTATTAACCAATGTGAGCACTTAACACTTCGAGGTTTAATGGCAATTCCCGCTAAAAGCAACGATCTGGATACGCAAATTCAATCTTTTGAGCAATTACAAACTTGCTTTGATAAACTAAAGACCCAATATCCTCAAGTAGATACTTTGTCGATGGGTATGAGTAACGATGTTGAAGCTGCCATTAGTGCAGGCTCAACCATGGTAAGGATCGGCACAGACATTTTTGGAACACGAACTTAAAAGGTGATAACAGATTTATGTCAGATAAAAAAATCGCATTTATAGGCACAGGTAATATGAGCTACGCCATTATTGGTGGCATGGTAAAAAACGGTTTTAACGCAAGTAACATTATTGCGACTAACCGCAACCAAGAAAAGCTTGAAAAGGTAGCCTTTGATTTCAAGGTGCAAACCACCAGTGACAATAACGAAGCCCTGCGCGATGCTGATGTAATTGTTTTATCTGTTAAACCACAAATGATGGGCGATTTATGTAAATCGTTTCAAGAGTCGGGCGTAGATTTTAGCGATAAACTGTTTATTTCTGTTGCTGCTGGCTTAACTGTAAAACGTTTACGTGAAATGCTAGGTCAAGACGTTAAAATGGTACGTTGTATGCCAAATACACCGTCTTTATTAGGCCGTGGTGTATCAGGTTTATATGGCGCGGGCGAAACACAAAGCGAACACGAGTTTGTACAACAAGTTTTTGAATGCACTGGCATTGTTGTATGGGTCGAAAAAGAATCACAAATTAACGATATTATTGCTGTGACCGGCTCATCACCTGCTTACTTTTTCTTATTTATGGAAGCCATAGAAGAAAAAGCTAAAGCGCTGGGCTTTAATGATGAAGACGCTCGTCGTTTAGTACAGCAAACAGCCCTTGGCGCCGCAGAAATGGCACTTAGCCAGCCTGATATTAGTATTTCGCAACTGCGTTCAAACGTAACATCTAAAGGCGGTACTACTCACGCAGCTGTTGAGCACTTAAAAGACGAAGGCTTAACTAAAACCGTCGGCGATGCAATGGATGCGTGTATTGCGCGTGCAGAGCAAATGGAAAAAGAACTTTAAAACCACTTTTTATTGAAGGTTACACTATGAATGCCATGCAATTTTTAATCAGTACCCTGTTTGATTTGTTTTTAATGGTGGTATTACTGCGCTTTTGGCTGCAGTGGGCAAAAGCCGACTTTTATAATCCAATGAGCCAGTTTGTGGTTAAAGCCACTTCGTTTGCGGTAAAACCACTGCGTAAAATCATTCCGGGGTTTGGCGGACTTGATTTAGCATCTCTGTTGCTGGCATTTATAGTGGCTGTAGCCAAAATTAGTACTTTAATGCTTGTTATATATAATGCGTGGGCAATACAGCCTGTAATTATACAAGCACTTATAACGGTACTAAAAGAAGGCCTTAACTTAGTTTTTTGGGTACTTATTATTCGCGCTATTTTAAGTTGGGTTAGCCAAGGTTATAACCCTATAGAAGCGGTTTTCCATCAGCTTACTGAACCAATGCTAAAACCAATTCGTAAAATATTGCCATCAATGGGTGGCTTAGATTTATCAGTTTTAGTGCTTATTATTGGTATTCAGTTTTTGCAAATGCTGCTTATGGATTTTTTAGTCTAATATGGATTTTTTAATTAGAGGCCCAAAGGCCTCTTTTTTATATGTTTTGAGGAATACATAATGAACCGTTTAATTAAGTTTTGTTTTATTGCTTGTTTAGCATTTGCATTTAACGCGCAAAGCGAAGAAATGCAAGGCGCACAATATAAAGAGCTTGGCCCTTGGCAAGTGCATTACATCGCCTTTCCTTCTACTTTTATTCAGCCAAAAATAGCAAAAACGTATGGCCTTGAGCGAAGCGGATACAAAGGCATTGTAAATATTTCTGTTTTAAAAAATAATGCCGAAAATACAGCCCAAACAGCAAAGCTTACTGGCACAGCTAGAAACCTACTTGGCAACAAACAAACGCTTACTTTTAAAGAAGTAAAAGAAGGTGATTCAATTTATTACCTTGCCCAAGTTGATTATACCAACGAAGAGATTTTACGCTTTGAGATTGAAATACAACAAAGTAATCAATTTCAAAAATTACAGTTTCAGCAAAAATTTTACGTAGATTAATAACATGACCAAAACTTTAGTACTTGCTACAGGTAACCCTGGCAAAGTAAATGAGCTAGCTAACATGCTAAGCCCTCTGAATATTAATGTAGTTCCACAGAGCGATTTTAACGTAGATGAAGTTGCCGAAACCGGCACTACCTTTGTTGAAAATGCCATTATTAAAGCGCGTCATGCCGCTAAAATTACTGGCATGCCTGCTATTGCCGATGACTCAGGTTTAGAAGTTGATGGCCTAAATGGCGCACCCGGTGTTTACTCTGCCCGTTTTGCAGGCCCAGGTGCCAGCGATCAAGATAACATTGATAAGTTACTCGTAGACTTGGGTAATAACCCTATCCGTAGTGCTCGTTTTTGGTGTGTACTGGTATTAATGCGCCACGCAGATGACCCTACCCCCCTTATTTGCAGTGCAAGCTGGGAAGGCGAAATTACGCTCACTCAAAATGGCAACGGTGGCTTTGGTTACGACCCTGTATTTTTTGTACCAGAGAAAAATTGTACCAGTGCTGAGCTTACAAAAGAGCAAAAAAATGCAGTGAGTCATCGCGGCCAAGCACTACAAAAACTATTGCTAGAGCTACAGCAAAAAGGCGGCCTGTGAACCTTCCACCACTGAGCTTATATGTGCACGTACCTTGGTGCGTGCAAAAATGCCCGTACTGCGATTTTAATAGCCACGGACAAAAAGGTGAAATACCTGAAGCTGAATATGTTCAGCATTTAATTGATGATTTAAAAGCAGATTTGCACTTAGTGCAAGGACGTAAAATTCACAGTATCTTTATTGGTGGCGGTACTCCGAGCTTATTAACTGGTGCGGCTTATACTCGTTTATTAAATGAAGTCGACAACCTAATTGGTCTTGAAGAACACTGCGAAATTACCCTTGAAGCCAACCCAGGTACAGTAGAAACAGGTCGTTTTAAAGATTACGTAAAAGCAGGCATTAACCGTATTTCTATCGGTGTGCAAAGCATGCAAAACGACAAGTTAAAAGCACTTGGTCGGATTCATGGCAGCGACGAGGCAAACTATGCCGCGCAACAAGCTAAAGAAGCCGGTTTAAATAGCTTTAACCTTGATTTAATGCATGGCTTACCTGGGCAAACACTTGACGATGCACTGAGCGATTTAAAACAAATAATAGCGCTCGATCCACCGCATATATCGTGGTATCAACTAACTATTGAACCCAATACTCAGTTTGCTTCAAAACCACCTACCTTGCCACAAGACGAAATACTGTGGGACATTCAAGAACAAGGGGTCGAGTTACTCGCTCAAGCAGGTTACATACAATACGAAATATCGGGCTATGCAAAACCGGGTTATCAATGCCAACATAACTTAAATTATTGGCGTTTTGGCGATTATCTCGGTATTGGTTGCGGCGCGCATGGTAAGGTTACTGATGCAAATACAGGGCTTATTACGCGTACTGAAAAGGTTAAACACCCACGCGGCTATATGGATTTAATTAAACCGTATATGTATAAAAGCTGGCATGTAGAGCAAGACGATTTAGCGTTTGAATTTTTTATGAACCGCTTTCGCCTTGTTGAGCCTTGCCCAATTAATGATTTTAATAAACTAACAACACTGCCACTGCAAGGTCAGCAAAGCGCATTAAACCAAGCAATTAATAAAGGTTTATTGACTCAAACAGACAGCCATTGGCAGGTAAGCTTAAAAGGTCATCGCTTTTTAAATGACCTGCTAGAATTATTTGTGTAGCCCCCAGCGCTACACAAAAAATAAATATAAAACACCCTAATGGGTTTCTAACAACAAAAGGGAAAACAATGCGTAAACTTACTTTTATTGCGGCCGCAGTAAGCGTTGCACTACTTGCTGGTTGCCAGCAAACAACACAACAAGCGACTTCAGCTCCTATTGCACAAGCAGTTCAATCACAACAAAGTGAAATAGACAAAGCGAATGCTTTTTTTGAAGATACATTTAACCGCGACGTAATGAGCAGTCCTGTATATCAAACATACATGGGTATTAAGCAAGATTACGATAAGTGGGATGATGGCAGCGAAGAAAGACAGCTTAAAGATTTAGCGCAAACAAAAGCTGACCTAGTTGCACTAAAAGCAATCAGCCGTGATTTATTAGATGATGCAACAAAAGTTAGCTACGACTTAAAAAAACAAGATCTTGAAAGCTCAATTGCTGACTTTAAATGGCGTTACCATAACTACCCTGTGAACCAAATGTTTGGTACGCATTCTATGATCCCTGCGTTTTTAATTAATCAGCACTCAATTAGTAATGTAAAAGAAGCTAAAGACTACATTTCACGCTTAAATGGTGTAACTGGTGTTATTGATCAGCTTATTATTGATTTAACTGTACGTGCAGAAAAAGGCATCATTGCCCCTAAATTTGTATTCCCGCATGTTATTGATTCAAGCAAAAACATTATTCACGGTGCACCGTTTGAAAAAGGCGATGATTCTACCTTGCTTGCTGACTTTAAACGTAAAGTAACAGCGCTTGAAATTAGCCAAGACGAAAAAGACTCGTTAATCAGCGATGCATCAGATGCATTAAAATCGGCTGTTAAACCATCTTACTCTAAGTTAATTAATTACCTTGCACAGCTTGAAAAACGCGCAGATAACCGTGATGGCGCATGGAAATTACCTGATGGCGAAGCGTTTTATAACAACGCACTTAAGCGCACAACTACAACAGATTTAACTGCTAAAGAAATTCATGCAATTGGCCTATCTGAAGTGGCACGTATTCATGATGAAATGCGTGAAATTAAAGACAAAGTTGGCTTTAAAGGCGACTTAAAAGCGTTTATGCAGTTTATGAAAACTGACAAGCAATTTTACTACCCTAATGATGCACAAGGTAAACAACGCTACCTTGATGAAGCCACTGGGCTTATTGATACAATGAAAACGCGTTTAGATGAGTTATTCATTGTTAAACCAAAAGCAGGTTTAAAAGTAAAAGCGGTTGAAGCATTCCGTGAAAAAGCAGCAGGTAAAGCATTTTACCAACAGCCAGCTCCTGATGGTTCACGCCCAGGTGTTTACTACGCTAACCTTTACGATATGGAAGCAATGCCAACGTATCAAATGGAAGCGCTGGCATACCACGAAGGTATTCCGGGACACCACATGCAAATAGCTATTTCGCAAGAACTAGAAGGTATTCCTAAGTTCCGTAAGTTTGGTGGCTACACAGCGTATATTGAAGGCTGGGGTTTATACTCAGAGTTCATTCCTAAAGAAATGGGCATGTACTCAGACCCTTACTCAGATTTTGGTCGTCTTTCAATGGAATTATGGCGCGCATGTCGCTTAGTGGTTGATACGGGGATTCACGCAATGAAGTGGACTCGCCAAGAAGGTATTGATTACTACGTAAATAACACGCCTAATGCAACATCTGACGGTGTTAAAATGGTTGAGCGTCACATTGTAATGCCTTCACAAGCAACAGCTTATAAAGTGGGTATGCTTAAGATTTTAGAGCTTCGTGAAGAAGCTAAAAAGCAACTTGGTGATAAATTTGATATTCGCCAGTTCCACGACGTAGTGCTTAAAAATGGTCCTGTACCACTTAATGTACTAGAAAACTTTGTTAATGAATGGGTAGCAAGCAAAAAGGCTTAAAACCAATTTAAACAATTGCTTTAAATATGAAAAGGTCGCATTTGCGACCTTTTTTGTTTTATAGTAGTAAAAAAGATTTTGGAAATAATAATGGATTTAAGCATACAACTACTTAATGCGCGTATTTCAAAGCAGCAGTTAAATGAGCTCGATAACGACTTTAGGCAGTTAAGCCCTGCTCAGCAAACTTTGCAGCTTAACCATTTATATGACAGCGCCCAACGGTTGAGTGTTAAGTATGACTTTATGCAAAACATAGCAATCCGTATATTAAGTACTAATACAGCACCTTCTCTATTTATTAACCAACTCACTAATATTGACGCATTGAGCTTTTTCACCCCAGCGCTGAGAGTAAATAAAGGCTTTTTAGTACAAGATACTCAAGGAAATAACGTACTGCATAATGTGTTTAAACATGCCGATACTACAAAGCTGCCATTTAACTATGTACGCTCTTTAATGTTGTTTGAATCAAATGATGACTTAGTTAAAGCAGTCGCGCAGCCCAACTCTCACGGATTAACACCAGTTGCCTGCTACATTGCCTATGCAAATAAACCGAGCACACCGGTAAAGCATGAATTTTCAGCTTTGTTAGCATTAATGGAAATAGAGCAAAAACAAAACCCTAATGCAAAACAGCAGCTTGCCAACGTACTAAAAGGGCAAAAAGTTAACGAGACCACAATTTTACTGAGCGCCGCTTACTTGCAACGCTCAACGGCGCAAGTTGCTCACTTAATCAAGGCGCTTTAATTCACTCACAACTTCTGTACGCACACTGTCTATGGCATGTGTAATAGATTGCGCAGCACTTTCGTGATCAACCATATTTGGCCAATTTGTTTGCCAGACCTTTTGTAAGTCTTTTGTTTTTAAATGTACTTTATCAACGGCTAAGTAGCTTAAGTCATGAATTAAGTTAACTTTAACCCAGCCTTTTCTAGGGCTGCCATCTATTTTGTTATTATCGTAATGTGCGGCAAATACAATAAGCTCAAGCTCGGCTAGTTCTTGTAATATTTGAAAGCTAGCAATGCGTGTATTGTTGTTCTCTTCACTTGCCTCCATTCGCCATGCATTATAACTAAAGCCTATAAATGCAAACACTACGCTCGCTATAGCAGTAAAAAAATACGAACGGGGCGCCAGTACAAACTGACCATATTTAGACTCTGACATATTATTTCCTAGTCATTTAAATAATATTCAACACTGGTTACCACTCTTATGTTTTTTATTTGCGGTGTGTTTGAATCTCGATTACTGATACTAAATTGCCCTTGGCGAGCTGTTTTTATTTTGCCTAATTTTGAATTAGAGTCTTTAGCAAATTTATTAGCGACTTCACGCGCTTTTTCAGTTGCTTCTTGCACCATCGCAGGTTTTACATCATTGAGGCCTGTAAAAATGTATTCAACTTTTGTTTCGTAGCTGTCCTGCACTATCGCGATATCTTGTTTAGCAAGCTGGCTTACTTTACTCAGCGCGTTTTGCACTTTATCTGGCGCATCAGAATAAACAATAATATTTGAACGCACTATGTATCTAAATTGCTGATTTTCATTACTGTATTCACGTGCTTGCTTATCAATAACTGACTGGCTGCCTATTGTTATTTCATCGTCGTCAAAACCATGCAGTTTTAAAAAAGCAGTTACAGCATCATTTTTTTTCTCAACTCGGCTGACTAATTTTTCAAGATTATTGTCGGCATCACTAAATTGCAGAGGCCAAATTACCGTATCGGCTATAACTTCTCGCTCGGCCAATCCCTTAACCTGCACAGTACGTTCCATCTCTTTTACACTGAGAGCTGTGCTCTTTAAAATAAACCCTAAGCTAATTAAGCCTATACTTAAACAAATAGCCGCTATAACAATGTAAAAACCGGGGGTTTTATTCACAATAATCTCCTTGATTGATATCAATAATAAGCATCTAGACGCTCGAAATAACACAGTAAACAGGGTACATTGAGACTATAAATAACGCAAAATTTAATCAGCCTAGGAAAAACCATGAGCCTTAAGCGCATTACCCAGTTTTTTAACCCAAGCTCAGTGGCCGTTATTGGTGCCTCTAATATATCAACTCGTGCTGGTTTTGTGGTTATGCGCAACTTACTTCAAGGCGGTTTTAAAGGGCCGATAATGCCCGTTACTCCGAGCCATAGCGCAGTACATGGCGTACTTGCTTACCCCTCTATTGCTGACTTACCAAAAGTACCCGACCTTGCTGTTATTTGTACTAACAAAAATACCTTAATTGATATTATTGAGCAGCTTGGAGAGCTTGGCTGTAAAACGGCGATTGTTATTGCAGATGGGCTTTCTGGAGAGCAAAAAAGCGCGCTTAAAGCATGCGCTCAAGCCAAACAGGTTACTTTGCTTGGACCCAATTGTTTGGGCTTGCTGATCCCTCATATTGGTTTAAATGCGAGCTTTTCACATACAGTAGCAAGCCCAGGTAAAATTGCATTTGTATCGCAATCAGCAGCAGTATGCTCAACCATTTTAGATTGGGCTAAAAACAAAGAAATTGGATTTTCATATTTTGTATCGGTAGGTGATTGCCTTGATATAAACTTTAATGAACTACTCGACTTTTTAGGTCGTGATGCTAAAACCAAAGCTATTTTACTCTACATTGATAACATTGAAGATATTCGTGGCTTTATATCAGCAGCAAGAGCTGCGGCCTTTAGTAAACCTGTAATTGCAATTAAAACAGGTAAAACAAGTGCAGGCGCACTTGCAGCCGAAATTCACACCGGCGGAAAGCAAAGCTCTGATGCTGTTTACGATGCGTTATTTCAACGAGCGGGTATGCTGCGCGTAAATGATTTACGAGAGCTATTTGCAGCAACACAAACACTCGCCATGCATCCAAAATTATTAAAAGTAGAGCAACTGACAATTTTAACTAATGGTGGCGGCCCAGGTGTTATGGCCGTTGATGAGCTAATTCAAAGCTCCGGTAAATTAGCCGAGTTGAGCGCTGAAACCCGAAATGCGCTAAATAAAGTAATTCCGCAATCAGAAACCACCTCAAACCCTGTGGATATTTTTGGCGACTCAGCACCTGCGCGTTATAAGCAAGCATTAGAAATTTTACTGCACGCAAAAGAAGTTAAAAACTTACTGATTATCCATACTCCCTCAGCGCTTGCGCCCAGCGAAGACTACGCCAACATTATTGTAGAAACCTTACAAACATTACCCAAAATGGCACGCCCTTACGTTATAACTAATTTTATGGGTGAAGACGCATCTTACGCCGCCAGAAAAGTGTGCTCAAACAACGCAATACCAACTTATAGAACACCAGAGGGTGCTGTTGGCGCGTTTATGCACTTGGTAACGTATCGCCGTAACCAAAAGCATTTAACGCAAACACCTGAGTCGAATACAGATGACGCAAAAATAAATAAAGTAGCAGCTAAAGCGCTTATTAATGAGTTTTTAGATGACGGACAAAGCTACTTACCTACCCATCAGGCAAGCCAAGTATTAAATCACTATGGTATTACATGCATTCAAACTGAGGTGGCTTACACCCCAACAGAAGCCAGAGAGCAAGCCATAGAACTTGGTTTTCCGGTCGCGTTAAAACTTATTAGCCCAAGTATTGCTTCAAAGTCTGAAGTAGGTGGTGTGGTGCTTAACTTAAACGACGCGAACGAGGTTGAACAAACTGCTTTTGCAATGCTTATCCGTATTAAAAACACTTATCCGGATGCTGTTATTGAAGGGTTTTCATTACAAAAAATGGCGCCGCGAGCAGGCGCAAATGAGCTGCGAATTGCGATTAAAACCGAGCCTAATTTTGGTCCTGTTATATTATTAGGTGAAGCAGGCACCGGCCTTGAATATGCGCAAGCCGCCGTTGCTCTGCCTCCACTAAATATGAACTTAGCAAAGTATTTAATTGCCGCAGCGCACGATAAAGGCGTATTAAAGGAGCGCATATTACCCGAAAAAGTTGATAAGTATCGTTTGTGTGCACTGCTAACGCGTATTTCTCAGTTAGTTATTGATCAACCTGACATAAGCTCAATGGAACTTAATCCTATACTTGCCAGTAATGGACAGTTTTTAGTGCTCGATGCCACTATGACACTTAGCCGTTATCAAGCTCAGAGCAATCGTAAGCGCTTATCTATTCGTCCCTACCCTATTGAACTTGTTGAAGTGGTAACACTTAAAAACAACACCCAAGCTACGCTCAGACCAATAAAGCCAGAAGATGAACAAGCTCATAAAGCATTTGACGAGTCACTTAATAAAGAAGACAGATATAAACGCTTTTTTGGCGAACTACCACAATTTAACCACGATCAACTCGCTAAAATGACGCAAATTGATTACGACCGTGAAATGGCGTTTATTGTTTGCCAACGCTTTGAAGGTAAAACTCGCACATTAGGTGTGTCTCGCGTCATTATGGACCCCGATAACCTGCATGCTGAGTTTGCCATTGTAGTACGCTCAGATTGCCAAGGTTTAGGGCTTGGTCGCATACTAATGAGTGCAGCAATTAACCACTGTAAACGCCAAGGTGTGGAATCGATTGAAGGCATAACCTTACCAGAGAACACTGGGATGATTGAGCTTGCCCGTAAGTTAGGTTTTAAAATTAGTCGCGACTTTGAAGAAGGCAGTATTAATATGGTACTTAAACTTAAATAATGAATGAACCACACACTTTAAGACAAAAAATGGCTTGCCTGTTTGAAGGCACAGGCCAGTACCATCGAGCAGGACATATTCTTGATATTGCACTCATTAGCTTAATAATGATCAACGTTGTAGCCATTGTTATTGAATCAATCCCAAGTGTGGCAGAGCAGTATTACAACGAATTCTTAGTTTTAGAAATTGTCTCGGTCGCTATTTTTGCTATTGAGTACTTAGCCAGGCTTTGGGCTTGCGTAGATAAAACACGATATGCAGCAATGGAAGGGTCTCATACCAAACGTCGGCTTCGCTATTTTTTCTCCCCTTTGGCAATTGTTGATTTAATTGCGATTTTACCAAGCTTAATGATGTTTTTATTTCCTCTCGATTTACGTTTTTTACGCGTGCTCCGACTATTAAGGGTATTTAAACTCACTCGCTACTCACGCGCCATGCAGCTACTTTTAAAAGCCTTTAACGATGAAGGTAGTTCATTAATGGCAGCTTTTTTTATTATGGCCGTCGTGCTTATTTTAGCTTCATGCGGAATTTACTTAATTGAGCACGACATACAACCCGATAAATTTGGCTCGATTCCCGCAGCTATGTGGTGGGCAATGGCAACATTAACAACCGTTGGTTATGGCGATGTAGTACCTATAACACCATTGGGTAAGTTTTTCGGCGGGGTTATTACACTACTGAGCATGGGAATGGTTGCGATACCTACCGGTTTACTGGCGTCTAGTTTTTCAGAACAAATACGTAAACGCCGCCAATTTTTTGAAGATGCCGTACATGAACAAATTCAAGATGGCACCCTTAATAATACTCAACAAGAACACCTAGAAGAACTACGCTATAAATTAGGCTTGAGTAAACTAGAAGCTAATAAGGCCATTAAAACGCAGTTGAATGAGCATAATAGCCATTTGTTTTGCAGGCACTGCGGTAAAAGGCCTTAAATAAGTACTGCTATTATTAATTAAATATATCACTCCAATTGCGATTAATAAGCGGTAGTACTTCGGTATTAGGTACCGGTTTACTAAATAAGTACCCTTGAAAATGCATGCATCCTCGCGCCTTTAAAAAGGCGAGTTGGTGCGAGCTTTCTACGCCTTCAGCTACACATTCTTTACCTAAACTATCTGCAAGCGCGAGTATTGATTGAATAATAGCTTCATCGTCAGAATCTATGCCTATGTCTTGTACAAAGCTTCTATCTATTTTTAATACATCAATAGGAAAACGCTTTAAATAAGTAAGCGATGCGTAACCCGTACCAAAATCATCCATATACAATCTACAGCCCAACTTTTTAAGTTGTTCCATGCTGTGTAGCGCTTCTTTTGAATCACGCATTAATATTGATTCGGTTATTTCAAAAACAATTGCCTCAGACGACACTCCTGAATTACTTAACGCTTTTTTAATTTCAGGAACAAGGTCTTTAAACTCAAAATCAAGAGCCGATAAATTAATAGATAAATACAGGCTAGGTGAGGCTTTTCGCCACTCTTTTAGCTCTAATAAAGCGCGCGCAAAAGTCTGCAGCATAATTTTTGTAATTAGGCCTATACCTTCTGCTGCCACCGAAAATTCTTGAGTTTGCACAAGCTTATTTTCAGGCCAACGCAGCAGTACTTCAAAGCCTTCTGTTTTTTGACTTTCAGCGTTAATGATAGGCTGGTAGTAATTACAAAATTCTTCTTCTTGATACGCTTTAGTTAGCTGAGACTCAAGATGCAGCGCTCTTTGAACATGCTGATTCATCTCTTGCTTATAAAACTGATAACGCCCCTCTAAAGAGTCTTTTGCATGATATAACGCTATGCTCGCAGCTTTTAAAAGCGCAGAGCCTTGCTGAGCATCATCTGGTGATATAGACACACCAATACTTAAATTAACGTTTACAACTTGGCCATTAATCGTAATATTTTGATTCACACAATCCATCAACTTAGTGCATATAATGAGTACTTGTTCGATTTGCTGAATATCTTCCACCAGCACTACAAATTCATCGCCACCAAATCGAGCAACACTATCAGATGGACGCAAGGAGCATTTTAAACGCTCAGCGACTTCTTTAATTAGCTCATCAGCAACTGCATGCCCCAAAGAGTCATTAAAGTATTTAAAACGCTTAATATTTATATGTAATAAAGCAACTTTACATTCGTGCAATTTTGCTTGCTCAAGGGCGTGTTCAACGCGGTCATTAAATAACGTACGATTTGGCAACCCTGTTAATGCATCGTAGTTGGCCAATAAGTGCAGCTCGTTTTCGGCTGATTTTTGTGCGTTTATATCGGTTAAAATAATGACATAACTATTAAGGCGCTGTTCGTTATCGGCCACTGCACTTATTTTCACAAGTACATGACGCGACTCACCACTTGCTAAAACTACACTGTCTTCACACGAAAAGTGTTCTCCAATAGATAGCTTTTGCATTATGCGTAAATAATCAAAACGATTGCTGCGCGATATACCTAAATTTAATGCTCGACTAGATAACGACTCAGCAGAGAAGTTAAAGGCGGTTTGCAGTGATTTATTAGAAGCCCGAATATTTAAATTTTTATCGAGGATAAACACCCAATCACGTGTTTGCTCAAATGCTGCCGTAAATAATAAAGCGTGTTCTTCAAACACCATCTCACGGGTCATATTTGTGTAGGTACCCGCTACTTTTTGTGGCGTTTTATCATCCCACTCAACTACTTTTCCAAAATCTTTATACCAGCGCCAATAGCCTTTTGCATGGCGCAGGCGGTAGGTGCAATTAAAGTAACCTTTATCGGTAGATAAAAACTCAAGCCACTCTAAGCGAAATAGCTGTTTGTCTTGCGGATGAATTTTAGATAAATATTCATCAAGGCTCACGGTTTCATTTTCGTAGCCTAACTCACTCGCTAAGCGAGGTTGGTAAATACTTGGATTACTTGATTCCCAATCCCAAACACCCGATTCGCTGCCTTCAAGCGCTAGCTTTAAACGCGCTTCGCTTTCTTTACTTTCTTTATTTGCTGCCAATAAAATACGCTGAATTTTATTACGGCGCATAACCCACATGGCAACAAAGCCAATAAACAGCATGCCGTAAAGCACCATAAAATAAGGTGCACGCCAAAGCGGATACTTTACTTTTATTTTTAAAATAGCAGGCGAGGTATATTCGCCAGTCAGGGGGTCTTTAGCCCAAACTTTTAATTGATAATTACCTGGATTCAATTTTGGAAACAATACACGGTTGTTATTTCGGGTATAACTTTTTTGTCCGTTATCAAGTTGATACTCATAAATGATGCGTTCTTGATTACTAAATGCCATGGCCGAAAATGCAACTTCAAGCCCTATATCATCATGGTTTAAAACAACCTCGTTGAGCGGTTGTTTTAGATCAAGCGATAAATCTCGTGACATTAAATCAACTCGCGTAATATTTACGTGATCAATAAGCGACTGATAGTTTTGGTTTTCCATTGGATGAAAATAAGTAAAACCTTTTAAGCTACCATACGCAATATGGCCATCTTTAAGCTGTGCCATGGCGTTGCTATTAAACTCAGCAGAGAGTAGCCCTTCTGATGTAGAAAATTGCTGAAAATGAAGTGTTTCTGGGTTTAATCGCCAAATGCCTTTATGGCTACTCATCCAGATCATGCCATCATCATCTAGCACCATATCGTATAGCAGAGTGCCTAATTTATTCCTCTCTAAATCGATTGTATGGACTAATTGATAGGTAGATGCGTCAAGGCCTATTAAGCCGAAATTAGAAAGTGATATCCACAATATATTGTTGTTATCAATTAAGTAAGAAAGCACACTAATGGCTACGTTTTCATGCTGTTTTGGCACTTTATAAATCATTTTAAGTGCTAAATCACTTGGGTTCACTTGGTATAAAATACCGGCATTAAAAAATAATGGTGAATCTGGTTTATTGCTCAGCGCAGGTAAAAAACCATGGGCTAAAAAGGGTTCAAATTGATCAAACTGGCCACCCAAACGCGTTATTACTTGAGAATCTATATTGTATATAAATACCCCATGATCTGAGTGCACAAAGTATAGATCGCCATTTGGCATTAATGTAACGCCATGTACCCTACCGGTAATTAACTCCTGATTAGCAGGGTTATGTACTTTAGGTTCGCTAACTTGATGCGTTACAGGGTCAAAAATAAACAAACCACGATTTGTATAAAGCCATAAATTATTTTTATAAGGCGTTATTTCATATACGGTAAACTCAGTGGTGAGTAAGTCGACTTTGTAATCTTTTAAATAAGCTTTACCAATATTTGTTTTTAAATCAACCTCGGTAATACCGTTATGCGTTGCAAGCCAAAGTTTGTCTTTATATTCGGTAATCCCCCAGATAGAGTGATGCGATAAACCATCCCCCCCGAGCAAAGTGCCATCGACATTATTAAAATGGTAGCTGTCATGAGATAAGTAAAACGCACCGTCGGTTTTAGTCGCAACCCACGTACCACCCGATTTATCTTTTGCCATATCAATAATACTGGTATCGGCAAGTGTGTACTTACTTTGGGCTATTCGAGTGTTTTTAATCATCTCCCCGGTGTTTAAATCAAATTTAAACAAGCCTTTGTCGGTAGCTAAATCTATTGTTCCGTGTTCGTTTACTATGCTCCAAACATTTAAATCGCTTAGTAATACTTTACTTTTAAAAGGTAAATCTGGGCGTTCAAACATTTTTGATAAGTTACTAATATCAACTTCGTATAAGCCTTGTACCGCCCCTACTAACAACTGTTTATTTTCACCTAATGCGAAAGACTTAACATTATTTTGGTAAATATGTTCAGCTTCACCTTTTAAATGCTGCAGGGGTCTAACTTGCTCTGTGGCAATATCAAATACGTATGCGCCATGGCTTGTACCTATAAATATATAACCATTGTAAGCAAACAGCTTTCTCACAAGGGTATTTTTATATTTAGCAGGCAGCTCAAAAATAGTTGTGATTTTTCCGGTTGCGATATCAAGCTTTGCAAAATCGCGGCCTCGCCCAATCCAAAGTGTTTTTTTATCAACTGCCACCATACTAAAAACAGACTGATTGATAATTTCTTCTTCACTGGTAGGTTTTTCTAGAAATTGCTGATATGAATCTGTTACGGGGTCGTATCTAAATAGGCCTGCAAGTAAAGAGGCTATCCAAATGTGCCCTTGAGGGTCTTGGTAAATACGATCAATGATCGCTTCTTCTAATTCACCATTAGGGCCGTTTATTGGAATAACTTGATAGCCATCATAACGATTAAGCCCAGCCTCAGTAGAAAGCCAAAGGTAACCATTAGTGTCGATAAGCATTGTATTAACGTAGCTTTGCGATAAGCCTTCGCTTGGAGATAAACGTTTTACTTGTGCGCCTACTTGGCAACTTAGGATAGTTATTAAAACTACAAAGCAACTAATGATCCCATTAACGCATTTACTCATGCTTATTCCATATTATTATTTATTATTATGGGTACTCTAGAGCGACTATATTTCGATGTTTGTAAGTATCAAAAAGTACTTGTAAAGCAAGAGTATATGTTAACACCTGGTTAAAACCAATAGCACAATATAAATCAACTACGTTTTTATATGCGAAGGTATTAATCATCTTATCTTGCGACTTTAAGAGTGTTGATAATAGCTGTTTAGCAACACCTTTACCGCGATGTTCCAGCGCAACAAACACGGTAGATAAAAATAAAAACTCTGTTTTATCTTGCAGCCTACATGCTGCAACTATTTCATTATTATAGTAAGTAACCCATACCTTATCTTGTTTATTAGCCCGTCCTCTTACATTATGTTTTTTATAAAATTTATTAACGAGTGGAACTTTTAGCCCATCCAGCAATTCAACTATATACATTTTTATATCAACACTTAGCTAAGCATTAGCGCTAAATATTGCTCAAATTTTTGCTTCAAAACCATTTGTTCAGCCATTGGACGGCTATGGATTGTATTATAAACTTGCTCTCTCGTTTTTTTATTTCGCTTAATTTGATACGCCCAAAAAGACGCTTCATAATCTAACTGAATTTGGTATTTTTCTTCACGTGGCAATAGGCATAAATTAAAACTCACAATACTTCCTCATTCGCTTTTAAAATTATTTGATTAACCCCGAAACTGGGCAAGAGGTAATCTCCTTGTTATTATACGCGTCTTATTTTATTTATTTCTGTAGTAATTGGAACTGATAATGAATAGACATTTTAGTATCTTGTTATTATTGGTAAATTTATTTTTTAGTGCCTCTTGTTTTAGTCATCAATACAACCTCACTTTTAATCGTCCGCAAAGTACACCACAAGCTGATTATGCCTTAGAGTTATTAAAGTTAGCATACGCAGATATCGGTTTTAAAATACATATAATCGATTTTAGTCACCAAAATGCTTTGCTAGCTGCAAATAATGGCGTACTTGATGGGCAGTTAGGAAGAGATGCAAGCGTTGAAGAAAATTACGAAAACTTGATTAGGGTCGATTATGAGCTCTTTAAGTTTGACTTAGTATTATATAAAAACTGTTTACCTAGCAGTTTAGAACAGCTCGATAGCGTCGCAATTGTTGATGGCTACCCTGTCCAAGAACATTATTTAGCAAGCACACAGTTTGCAGGGAATATTATTAAAGTTAAAAGCATGAATACCCAACTTAATTTGCTTGCTCAGAAAAAAGTACAGGGAGCTTTAATGATTAATTTTATAATGCAAAACAATGAGCTACCTTCACCTCAAGGTTGCTTTGTAAAAGAAGTGCTGAATACTTATCCGCTTTATCATTATTTAAATAAGCGTAATGAAAACTTGGTAGAAAAGCTTAAAATGTCATTAATTAACTTAACTAACAATGGCACTGTGTACGCACTAAGAGCCAAGTATGGATTAAGCTTTTAAAAGTCGAACCCTTGCTGCTGCGCCTGTGTGCTTAGCACTGCATTTTGCTGCTTTTTTTGAAGATAACGTTTGTAGCGCTGCTGGCACAAACTAAGCACCTTCTTTTTTTGGTCGTTCGTTAAGGTATTCCACGAAAAGCGTTCATCCCGACTACGATAACACCCTTTGCAATACCCTCTGTTATTAACTAAGCAAATACTCTTGCAAGGACTTGGAATATCAAATATTTCAATTTGTTGCATGCATAAGTACCGCCCAGTTGAAGAGGAGGTATTAGTATAGCGTTATTTTTGAGCAAAAAAAAAGCAGCAATTTAATTGCTGCTTAATTTCATTGAGCTGTGAGTATTAATGTTCACAGCTATTAGTATTTATCTCTGTTTTACGGTGAAATGGCTTAGCGTACATAGCTAGCACTAATGGTTTTAACTCTTCAGGTACACAAGCTAAACGTTGTTCAAATGTCGCTGTATCAGGAGAGTCTATTACCGCATCTTTACAACCACCAGCGATGTAATTGCCTGGGTGTAAATAAAACGAATCAACAATTTGCCTATCAATTGTTTTAGCAAGCTCTTCAGCACTATCACATTTAGATTCAATTGGTTGCCCAAATGCTAAATGCACGTGCCCTTTAGCAGTACTAAAGCCTTCAACAATGCTCGCAATATCTTCACCAGCCGATTTAACGTACTCACCATGATGTTGCTTGTGGTAAAGCTCTTTGGCTTTAGCAATTGCACACGGCTCATATTGATAAGAAATAGAAACAGGCACTATTTTTAACTCTTTAATATAATCGCCAAACTCTTTCTTTTGTTTACGCCCATTTAATTGCAGCATCTTTAAAAGCGCAGGATCAGTTTGATCAAAACCGTCTTTTGCACGCCCTTCTTTTTGCGCAATCCAAATAGAATTTCCACCGACCACAGAATCGTAAATGTATGACGATAATTGAGTCAGTGCTTTTAACATCTCTTTTGGTGCTTTAGCAGAGCGCTTAACTATAAAGCTTTTATTTAGACGCATAAGCTCAGTAATGTAAGGTATTTGCAATAAATTATCGCCAATAGCAATACGCACTGTTTTCATTTTATGTTGGTATAAACCCCAGTTAACTAATGCAGGATCAAGCACTATGTCTCTGTGGTTTGAAATAAATAAATAGGCCTGGTTAGCATCTAACTGTTCTAACCCAGAAAAGGTAACCTTTGATGTGGTGCGTTTCACTAGTTTATCTAAGTATTGTGCCACTTCATTTTGCACATCTTCAACGGTGCTTACTTTGCCCCATTTTTTGCGTAACTGACTTCTTACCATTGGACGCGCAATAAAAGGCACTGCCGATAAAAAGCGCGGTAAATTATACTTTGCTATTACATCAATAAACGCATCATCGTTAATTAAACGTGTAAGCGACGCCGCAACTTCGTCGTCGTTGTATGGGCGTATATCTGCGTATTTATCTTCTAATTCACTCATTACTACATCTACAATGTTAAAAAACGGTACGCCAAAGCGCACCGTTTATGTCTATATCCGATTATAACTCAGCCAATCTAAAATGCGAAATAACCAAAAAAGCGATTTTATTTTTAGCAACTTGCTTTAAAGCCGAGTTTAATTACCTTCTATGACCATGAGCTTGCTCAAAAGTGCAAAAATCTGATCAGTCTAGCAAAATACCATGTTCTCAATCTGCTAGTGGGCAGACCACTAATACAAAGCCCTCTAATCATTTGGTAGTAATACCATTAACAAAGCCTTTCTTTCGTAGTACCTTAAGCTCGTATTTTAGATTTTTGATGGATCGTAGGCATCTTTTTACGATTTTAACTCTTTCAGATCCACTTATTTTAGGGCTCATAATGAACATTACTATTCTTGATAACGCAACGTTAGCTAAAACGTCTCTTACTTGTATTGAACAACTTGGTAAATTAACGACTTATGAACTTACTAGCCCAGAGCAAGTTATTGAACATTGCCAAGGCGCTGATGTATTAATCACTAATAAAGCCGTTTTAAATCGCGACACTATTAGCAAACTTACACAGCTTAAATTAATTTGTGTAAGTGCAACTGGTACTAATAATGTTGATCTAGAAGCCGCTAAAGAATTTGATATTGCCGTAACTAATGTAGCTGGCTATTCAACACCTTCTGTTGTTCAACATACGTTTTCTTTAATTACTAACTTACTGGGTAACACACACCGCTATCAGGCGGATTGCCAGCAAGGCGCGTGGCAAAAAAGTGAAATGTTTTGCATACTCGATTACAGCTTTAACGACTTACAAGGTAAAACATTTGCCATTATAGGCGGTGGTACGCTAGGTAAAGGCGTTGCTAAAGTGGCTGAGGCATTTGGCGCAAATGTTATTGTTGCAGAGCGCAAAGGTGTTAAATGTCGCGACGGTCGTACGCCTTTTGAAGACGTCATTAAAACAGCCGATATAATCAGCGTACACTGCCCGCTAACAGATGAAACACGTGATTTAATTGCACTTAATGAGCTTAAAATGATGAAGCCAAGCGCTATAATTATTAATACAGCACGTGGTGGAATTATTAACGAATCCGACTTAGCAACAGCGCTTGAGCAAAATCTAATTGCTGGAGCCGGTGTTGATGTACTAACTAAAGAACCTGCTGAGCTTTCAAACCCACTTGCTAATTACAAAGGTAATAACCTTTTACTTACTCCACATATAGCATGGGCAAGCACCGAATCTATTGTGCGTTTAATTAATGAAGTAAGTTTAAATATTGCTGCATTTAATAAAGGCGAATCACGCAACCGCTTGGTGTAGTGATTTTATTGTAGTAATCAAATAAGCTAAAAAATGGCTGTTTTTACTAATACATTTAATATTTTATTAGATAAAAACAGCTTAACCAATTTAACAAACTGATTAATAACAACTTATAAATATGGTCTACTCTTTGCTTTAATACAGCTAATAACCAATTAAAAATCTTATTAAGGTAAATAAAAATGAAAAAATCACTTTTAGCAGCCGCTTTAATCGCTCCATTTTTAACAGGCTGTGTTATTGCCGTATCAGATGGTGAAGCTGAGACTCATTGGGCTGGTAAGAATTCATCTAGCTGGCAAGCACAACATAAAAATAATCGTGAAGTTATATCAGAGCTAAAAATGGATAGCAGCTATCAATCTGTTTTAACGCAATTAAAAACGCCTAATTTCACAGAGCTATTAAAAAAAGATGACGATGTATACCAAGTACTTTTTTATGTAACTCACAGTAAGCACTCTGATTCGAAAACAACAAAAGATGAATGTACGCCACTTGTATTTAAAAATGATAAGTTAGTGGGCATTGGTGACACCGCTTTAGGTATGATCACGCAATAACCGACAAAAAGTAGTTGATACAAAAACGCCAATATAAATATTGGCGTTTTTTGTATATTAAATTTTTACCGTGCGACTATTCTATCCCGCCCTGCATCTTTGGCAGCATATAAGCCTAAATCGGCCTCTTCGAGTAATGCTTGTTCAGCATACACTCTACCTGTTTGAGTTGTAGCAATACCTATACTTATAGTGATGTGGTCTGCATTTAATGAGGCTTTATGTTCTATATTCAAAGCGTTTACCGCATTGCGTAATTTGTTAGCAAACTCCATAGCTTCATGCTTATCCATTCCAGGTAGCACAGCTGCAAATTCTTCGCCGCCATAACGAGCAATAAAGTCACTACCGCGTTCACATTGTGCTGCGAGTGCTTGCGCAACATTCTTTAAACATTCGTCACCTGCACGGTGTCCGTAACAATCGTTATAACGCTTAAAATGGTCTATATCCATAAGTAAAACCGACAGCGGCGTTCCATTGCGTTTACTGCGGCGCCATTCTCGTGATAAATTCTCATCGAGATAGCGTCTATTTGGAATTTCGGTTAAGCCATCTATTGAAGCTAGCATTTCTAGCAAATCATTTTTTTGTTTTATAAGTAATTGGTTACGTACCCTAACGCGAACGATAGAAGGACTAAATGGCTTAGTTATATAGTCCATTGCACCGAGCTCTAGACCCTTTGCTTCATCATCATGGCTGCGATTGGCTGATATAAATATGATAGGAATAGACTGAGTTATCGGGCTTTCTTTAAGCTCTACGAGTACTTGATAGCCGTCAATTCCGGGCATAATCACATCAAGGATTATTAAATCAACTTGCGCTGTTTTTACAAAGGTAAGTGCTTTTTCACCACTTTCAACCAAGAACACGTCGTGTTCTCCTTTAAGTGTTTTTTCAAGTACTAATCTGTTGATTGGATCATCATCTACAATAAGTACTTTAGCTCTTTTCGACATCCCTAACCCCTAACCCTTTAATAAAAACAATTACCTGTTCTAACTGCATAATAAGCTCTTTGAGTGTTATTTCAATAGGCTTGTTAGTTGTTTTAATCTCTCTTTCACATAATAAAGCACAGTGTGATAGTCGTCTAAAACCTAAATTACCTGCAACACCTTTTATACTATGCACTAAGCGTACCAAATCATCTTTATTGGTTGTTTCTTCAATTTGAGATAATTGTGTTTCACACAAGCTAGCAAACTTATCAATCATTGTATTGAGGAGCTTTTCATCCATACTAAACTGCGTTAATGCGAATGATTTTTCAAAAAAGCTTGGTTTAACTAAGTTTAAATCGGCAATTGCATCAATAAGTACCTTAGCAACAACCGGTTTAGTTAAATGCTTATTCATACCGCACTTTAAAGAACGCTCAATATCCGCAGGTTCACAATGGGCCGTTAATGCAAAAATAGGCAGTTGTTTTGCGTCAAACTGTTGACGAATTAAAGCCGTTGCTTGGCAGCCATCTATTTGAGGCATTTGCACATCCATCAATATTAAATCTGGCTTTAAAACATGTAGTAATTCCATGCCAATCGATGCGCTTAAAGCCGTAACAACACTTACATTTGCTTGGCGTAATACACTACTAATTATTTCTAAATTAAGCTGATTATCATCAATTGCTAATACAAGTAGACCCGATATATCAGCTTTAATTTCAGTTATATTATGTATTGGAGTATAGGTATCGACTTTTGGCTTTTGCACCGTGTTCAAACTAAATAACCTTTGCCCTAACGCCGATGCTTTAACGTGATGCGCTGCTAGATGCTCACTCGTTGGTAAATTAAGCGTGTGCTGATGATTAATAATAATCACCGATGTTTCTTTAGCTGACAACGAATCATTAATCGCTTCAATATTTAACAGTGCTGGTAGGTCTGCAGCATCTATTATTATCTGCTGAACATTGGAGAGTTTAATTGGGTATTTTAGTACTTCATCTAAATTAATATTAGCAAATTCTTTATACGCATTTGTTACTTCTTTAAGCTCTTTACTTTGCTCAGATAAAATAGCCAAAGTGTTAGTCGGTAACATCGTGTTTTTAGTGGTATCAACTAAAAAGCTAATGCTGAAATAAAACTCACAACCTTGGCCTTTTTTACTCTTTAAAGCAATTTCACCCCCCATTAACGACACGGCATGTTTAACAATCGCTAAACCGAGTCCAACACCTTGATGTATGCGTGTTGAAGATTCATCACCTTGCGTAAAGGCGTCAAATAAACGCCTTTGATCGGCTTCATCTATGCCCATACCGGTATCAATTACTTTAAAGCAAATATGCTGTTGCTCTAGGCTATCGCTTTCAATAAGTTCCATTTTTAAAGTGATAGAACCTGTTTTTGTAAACTTAACAGCATTTGTTAATAAATTACCTAATATTTGCTGTAAGCGAATGCTGTCGCATATCAAATCAGGCGCTATTAACGGGTCAATATCAATAACAAATTCAATACCTTTTCCTTCGCACAATGGAGCCGTTAAACTTTCACAAATATCCACCAGCTCAACCATACTAAAAGATGCTTGTTTTAAATCGGTTTGCGAACTTTCTATGCGTGCAAAATCAAGCATTCTATTGAGCATTAGCAACAAGCTTTGTGCTGCATGCTTAGCTTGATCCGTTTGTTGTAATTGCTTTTGCGTTAATCCTTGCTCAATAAGCATATCAAGCAGCCCTAAAACAGCATTAAGAGGAGTGCGTATTTCATGACTTAAATTGGCTATAAAGCGACTTTTAGCAAGGGTTGCTCGTTCGGCATCTAGTTTCGATTTAGTTAATGCGCTCACATCCTGAATGTGAATAACGTAATAAGCTGGGTCGCGGTTTTCATCCCATACAAGCGATACACTCAGTTGCAACCAACTTGTTAAGCGCCCTTGAGCAAGCGTTAAGTGGTATACGCGTTTTTTGTCATCTAGCAATTGCGCTAAAGTGCTTTTTATTTGCTGCCATTGAGTATCGTCAAACAATGCTTTTAACTGCTCACCAACCAGTACTGGCTGTTCAGAAAACTGCTTTCTTGCCGCTTTATTTACTTGTAATATTGTGTGCTCAAGCGAGAGTAAAACCACGCAGTTAGCCGCAAATTCAATCGCACTTCTAAATTTAGATTCTGATGCTTTTAAGGCCAATAATGCTTGTTGCTGTTCGGTAATATCGCGACCAATACCCATAGTCCCCAACAGATGTTGGTGCTCGTTATAAAAAGGTGCAATAGTAAGTTGATACGTTTTTTTATCGGTTTCTATTCGCTGTTCAACACTGTTTCTATTTTGTAATACTTGTTTTTCAAGCGCATTTATTTGTTGATCGTTATCACCTAAATCATCTACATATTTACCGACTAATGCAGTTTGATCTTTACCGATGTACGCCTCAAATGCTTTATTGCATCCTAAGAATGATCCATCAATATTTTTAAAATAAATAAGATCTGGCACACTGTTTAGCATAGTGTTGAGCAAAGCCAAGTGGCGCTCTTTTGCTTCGTAACTGCGGCTTAGTTTTTCTGATTGCAACTGAACCTGGTCGTCCAGAGCTTTATTTGTACTTTGTAATGAATCAACTAACTGTTTGTTTTTAGTAAATACACGCTTCACTTTAGAAAACCAAGGCTGCCAGCTCAGCGGTACTTTATAATCGAGCTGCACTTCTTGCTGTGTACCGTTACTCTCTAGGTACGACATTAAGTGAGTCATTGGCTTAATAAAAATGCGCTGACTTAACCAAAAAAACACGCCAAACATAATACTTAAAAATAGCGTTAAAAATGCGAACTCTAATAGTATTTCATACTTAATTGGGCTTATTAATTGGGGTTTGTGCTCGTAAAATGCTGCGTGAATAGGTAACTCATCCATAGGCTGCATAAAGTAATTACTATCACTAGTTAATACTGTTTTTTTACTATGGTGCTGGGCCAAATCAGGCCAATAATTTTTTAATGCTGTTGCTTGCTCTATTAACTGTTTAGAGCTGGCGATAACTTGATGTGATTGGTTCATAAAAACGTATTCACCACTGTTCGGTGAAACCTTTTTTAACCACCCAGAAATTGCCTGAACATCATAAATCAAAATAATGTAATCGGCTGAGCCAGTGCTTCGCTGTCGGCCAATAGCAAAATACGATTTATCATTCACTTTAACAATGGGACTTGAAGTAAGTTTGTTTGGTGAAAATTTTGGCTTGAATTTTCCATTTAGAATTTCAGTAAGCATTAAACTTTGGCTTTTGTTGCGCCTGCTTACATAAGCAAAACCATTATTATCAACATACGCTACAGCAGACAACGACTGCATTAATGCAAGCGTTGTATTAAACGAAGGCCCTAATGTAATAGCCTGCTGCCACTGCATTAATGCCTTAGCAGATAACGCAAACTCCCCCTTACCTACAATTTCAGTGCCTTGCTCACTAAAGTGACGGTAATAGTAACCATCATATTGATTTATGCCCTCGAGTAAGCTTTGGTTTATTTTTGGATAGGTCGTTTGTTCGTATAAGCTAAACATGGTGGTAAGTAGATTGCTCACCGACTCCATCCCATGAGTAACCTGTGCTGAAACATTCGTAAAATCGGCTTCGCGTTTTTCAACCGCCCGCTCAAGCTTTATATTATATAAGTGCAAGCACAGTAAAAAAGCGACAATCAATGGCACTAAAAGCGCAATAAATAATGAACGATAATAATGCTTCAGAGGTAAAAAATTCAATGTACTGCCTGCCATTTGGCTCGAAAATCAATCGATAGACTATCGAGCCAATTTGTTAAGCGCAAGTTATAAATTTTCTTCTGCAAATGACGCTAAGCGACTACGTACAACACCGTTGAGGTTTATAGTTGCGCTGCCTTCAAAGTTTTTAAAGCGCTCTACTATGTACGTTAAGCCCGATGTTACTGGCGTTAAATAGTTACTATCAATTTGCGCCAAGTTACCCGTACAAATTAATTTAGTACCTTCGCCGCAGCGGGTAATAATCGTTTTAAGTTGAGATGCCGTTAAATTTTGGCTCTCATCTAAAATGACCACCGCATTTTGAATACTACGGCCGCGCATAAAGTTAACCGATTTAAACTGAACATTAGCCTTCTCCATAATGTAGTTTCGGCTTGATATCGGATTTTCGTCGCCTTTGTGCAATACCTCCAGCGTATCGGTAATGGCTGCAAGCCATGGCGCCATTTTTTCCTCTTCGGTGCCTGGTAAAAAGCCAATGGACTCTGCTATTTCTGGCGTATTACGAGTGACTATTACTTTATCGTAAATACCTTTTTCGATGACCATTTCAAGAGCGCTGGCAAGTGCTAACAAGGTTTTACCGCACCCTGCTGGTCCTGTTAAAATAACAAGTTCAATACTTGTATCTAGCAGCGCATCAAGCGCCATTCCCTGATAAATATTTTTGGGCTTAACGCCCCATGCTTGTTGATGCATTAAACGCTCAATACCAATATCTTTGAGCGTTATGTGCTCGTCATCGTACGATTTAACACGCGCCGCAAACTGATCCCCTCCATCAAGTAAATATTCATTACAAAATACATCAGGTATTAAGTTTTTAGGCACATGATGAAGCGTATCTCGTCCGTGTTGCTGCGTATTACATTCCCCTACATGGTCCCAAAAATCACCTTCAATTTTTTTATAACCACTAGTGAGTAAGCTGATATCGTCAATAAGTTGATCGGTACGGTAATCCTCAACATATTTAAGCCCTGCGCCTTTGGCCTTTAAACGCATGTTTATGTCTTTTGTTACTAATATAACTTTTGAATCACTGTGCTGCTTTTGTAAATACACGGCGCAATTAATAATACGATGGTCGTTTTCGTTACCCGGCAAACCAGAAATCGAGTCGGCAAATAAATGGTCGTTTACAATAATGAGGGTACCTGCAGAGCTCGCTTTTGCCTTTTTGTTACTCGGCAGCGCCACGCCTTGTAGCATTTGCTCAGGCGTTGCATTTTTAAGTACCTCATCTAATCCACGAATAGCAACGCGCGCATCGCGGCTTACGTCGTGTTTTCTGTTTTTTATGTGGTCGAGTTCTTCAAGCACCGTCATCGGAATTACAACGTCATGTTCTTGAAAAGACAAATAAGCGAGGGGTTCGTGAAGTAGTACGTTGGTATCTAGCACATACATTTTACTTTCAAGGTTCGAAGCTTTTTCCATAGCACTTTCCTTACGTTTTATGATTTTTATGCTATACCAAAATAACTAAGTAAAACGGGCAAAACTTAAACCTGCAATACTTAATTGCCAAGGCATAATGTAAGTTTAGTCTATTTGTCATAAAAGTCCGTTTTATTACAAACTGTAATTAGTTTTGATTTACCTAAAAAAGAGTCATAAACAAGTTGTTTTAATAGTAATAATTAACACTTACAAAATTAATTAAAAGTGAGCCAAATAGCGCCTTGCAGTGGTGTTAGCTTACAGGTAACATAGCCGCCTTTTTCATCATAGACGAGACATACATGAATTTTTCCTTAGGTCAGCGTTGGATCAGTGATACAGAGTCAGATTTAGGATTAGGCACCGTTGTTGCCATTGAAGGCCGTCAGGTCAGCATATTATTTCCTGCCAGTGGTGAGAGCCGTGTTTATTCTTCGGCAGAAGCACCTGTTACCCGTGTGGCATTTAATCCTGGCGATGTGATCAAAAGCGTTGAAGAATGGGAATTAGAAGTAGAGTCTATTGAAGTACAAGGTGAGTTACTGTGTTATCACGGCACCCGTGTTGATAACGGCGAAACTGCCAAACTTAAAGAAACCTTTTTAGATCATTTTATTAAGTTTAATAAACCACAAGATCGTTTATTTGCGGGCCAAGTCGATCGTTTTGATCGCTATACACTTCGCTACCAAACGTGGTTACATAAATTTGAACGTGAACAATCGCCTATTAAAGGCTTAATTGGTCAACGTGCTAATCTTATTCCGCACCAGCTTTATATTGCCCAAGAAGTGGGTAAACGTTTTGCACCACGCGTACTTTTATCAGATGAAGTAGGCCTTGGTAAAACAATTGAAGCGGGCATGATTTTACACCAACAAATTATTAGTGGTCGTGCGAGCCGCGTACTTATTGTTGTACCAGAAAATCTACAGCACCAATGGTTAGTAGAAATGCTACGCCGCTTTAACTTACATTTTTCTATTTTTGATGAAGAACGCTGCGACGAAGCGTTTGCAGATTCGCCAAACGTGTTTGATACAGAGCAACTAGTACTTACCAGCCTTGAGTTTTTAACCAAGAAAAAACGCTGGTTTGAACAAGCAACACTTGCTGATTGGGACTTACTAGTTATAGATGAAGCCCATCACCTAAGTATAAATAACGGCAAGCCAAGCTCAGAGTACCAACGTATGGCAGAGCTTAGCCAAGATATTCCTGGCCTTATTTTACTTACCGCAACGCCTGATCAACTTGGTCACAGCAGCCACTTTGCACGTTTACAGTTACTCGATCCTGACCGTTTTTACGACTACGACGTGTTTAAAGAAGAAGAAGCAAATTATAAAGACGTTGCTGAAGCTGCAAATCAATTACTGCAAGAGCAAGGGCTAGACGACACAGCCAAAGCCACGCTAATTGAGCTATTAAAAGAAACCGATATTACTGATATTCTTGAAAAAGCACAGCAAGGTGATTTACCAGCACGTAAAGAAATACTTAACATGCTGCTCGATCGCCACGGCACAGGTCGTATATTATTCAGAAATAGCCGCAGCGGCATTGATGGCTACCCAAGTCGTAAATTACACGCCTACCCAATGGCATTGCCAAAGCAGTATAAAACGGCTATGTCGGTTCTTGGTAACATGGGCGGCATTCAAAACCCTGAACTAAGTGCACACCGTGCTCTTTTTCCTGAAAAAATATTTCAAGAGTTTGAAGGCGAAAGCGCAAGCTGGGGTTTATTTGACCCACGTGTAGATTGGTTAATCGAAACACTTAAAACGCTTAAGCGTGAAAAAGTACTACTTATATGTGCTAAAGCTGAAACAGCTATCAGTCTTGAGCAAATACTGCGTGAGCGCGAAGCAATTAAAGCGTCGGTATTCCACGAAGGTATGTCTATTATTGAGCGTGACCGGGCTGCTGCATTTTTTGCAGATGAGTACGATAATGCACAAATATTACTGTGTTCAGAAATTGGCTCAGAAGGTCGTAACTTCCAGTTCTCGCATCACTTAGTGTTGTTTGATTTACCATTGAACCCAGATTTACTAGAGCAGCGTATTGGTCGATTAGACCGTATAGGTCAAACACAAGATGTGAACATTCATGTGCCATATTTTGAAAACACCGCTCAAGAAGTATTACTACGTTGGTATAACGAAGGTCTAGATGCATTCGAATCTACCTCGTCAACGGGTCAAATGCTTTATAAAGAGTTCCGTGATGATCTACTTGAATATATTTCTGCGCATAACTGCGATGAAGACGAACTCGATCCATTACTTGAGCAAGTAGCACAGCAAAATGCCGTACTGCGTAAAAAAATGGAAAGCGGACGAGATCGTTTACTAGAACTACATTCATCGGGTCAAGGTGCTGCAGATTCGCTTGTAGCTGAAATCGAAAAACTCGACAATCAGTTTGAACTACCAAGCTACATGATCAACGTGTTCGACACATTTGGCGTAAGCCAAGAAGATAAAGGCGAAAATACCATTATCTTAAAGCCAACTGAGCATATGTTAAACCCTTCATTCCCATCGCTTAAAGAAGATGGCATGACCGTTACCTTTGATCGCGATACGGCACTTTCGCAAGAAGACGTACACTTTGTTAGTTGGGATCATCCAATGGTGCAAGGCACCATGGATATGATTTGTGACGACGACTTTGGTAGCGCATCGGTTGCATTGCTTAAAAACAAAAAGTTACCGCCTGGTACCTTTTTTGTTGAGCTTATTTTTGTTGCAGAAGCAATGGCACCAAAAGTATTACAGGTTGGTCGCTTTTTACCGCCTACACCAATTCGTATATTGCTTGATAAAGCAGGTAATAACTTAGGTGAGAATGTGGCATTTGAAGGCTTCAATCAGCAGTTATCAGCCGTTGGCCGCCAAACAGCAAGTAAACTTGCAGGTGCACTACAAAGCGCTGTTCACCCAATGATTACTACCGCTAAAGATATGGCACAAGAAAAACTTGAAGTTATTCGTGCAGCGTCGCTTGTTAAAATGCAAACGTCACTCAGTGAAGAGCAAGAGCGACTGGTAGCCCTTAAGCAGATTAACCCGAATATTCGCCAAGAAGAAATTACCTTCTACGATAAGCAACGCAGCGACCTAGCTACATATATTGAAAAAACGCAGCTACAACTTGATGCAATTCGATTAATAGTGGTTTCACACTAGAGATTTTGGCTTTTAACCGCTAGCTTTTTAAGCTGACTCCAGAGTAAATTTGGAGTCATCTTTTTAAACTTTATTTTTAAAACCACGTGTTCTTATTTAGATGTGAGCTAACACTACCTATTTAGCTTTATACCAAGTCCTTTGTTGTACTGCTGATTTTGTTCAACATAACCGCATCTAAAAACGCAAGCTGCACTTTATACACTTATTCATTGAGATAACCCACAGGCTTATTTTAACTTGCATAAAGTTGTTTTTTTGTTAACCTACTCGCCTTCCATTTTAGTCTTTTTGAGGTGTTTATGGCGTTTCTATCTCGTTCGATATTGGCGTTGTCCATAGCGCTCTCAAGCTGCAGTGCCTTTGCTCAAGCCCAGTGCGATGTTGAATTACGTCATGGTTTAATTATTACTGACGATGTGATTCGCATATTAGATAAAGGCCAAACTCGTGTACAAATTAATAACAATAACCAACTGTTTATTCGCGGTTATTGGGTTGATTTAAGCGATGACGAAAGCAAAGTACTCGAACAGTTTAGTAATGGTATTCGCCACACAGTCCCCGAATTAGTAAACCTGGCTACAGATGGCGTTAACTTAGGTTTAAGCGCTATTGAGCACGTAGTTGAGGGTATGTCAGACAAAGAACCTGAAGTACTTAAAACACAACTAAAGTATGTAGAGCGCGCGCTAATGGATAAGTTTAAGCGCGGCGATGACTTCTTTTTTATAGCTCCTCAATCACTTTCGCAAATAGATGATTTTTTTACTAAAGAAATAAGCCAGCAAATTCACTCTGCAGTGCATGGATCGTTAGGTGCTATTTTGGTGTCACTCGGAGATGCGTTTAAATCGCGCGAAGGGAATATAGAAGATCGTATTAACGACATGGGGCAACGCATGGATATCATCTCAAGAGAAATTGATAAGTCGCTACAAAAAAAGGCGCATCAATTAGAGCTTAAAGCTTCTGAATATTGCGAATGTTTAAATGCACTCGATGTAACCGAGTCTCGCTTACAAGCAATAGTCCCTGGTATGGCCGATTACGATTTAGTGCAAATAAAGTCTTAGAGTACGTATTCGTTTTTATAATCAAATAACACCGAGTATAAATATACTCGGTGTTTTGCTTTATGATTGATTAAAAATAAGCGCTTCTACTTTTTATTCTAAATTGGTGAGCCCGGTGGGATTGGCAGCACTTTAAAGTTATTTGGCCATTGCCCTTTAATTAAAAACTGATTTACTTGCTCAGCTAAATATTGTTTAAACGCACTCTCGCCAGTACTTGTATGGCTCAGCATTGAGTTTTGGTTAAAGTCTTCACTCAACTTAACTAGGTAGTAACGTAACTGCGCTTGCACTTCAGGGCTTGCACTATCGCTTGCTACTAAATCAGCCATAGCTTTTGCTGTTAAAAATTGCACGCGCTGAGTGATTTTACCTATCATTGTATTAGGTGATGACACGTTAAACACTTGGCTATATAGCTCCTCAAGTAACTCATCTAAACTATAAAAGTCATTACTACGCGCTTGTTGCTGCGCTAAGCGATTTAAACGCTGTGCATTTAATAAAAGCGACAAGCTGTGCTGCACTGCAACCTCGGGTAATGCCATTGCATCGAGCGTTAACCCTGTGCGTCCAACTATGCTCTCGCGCGATTTAGACTCGCCATATGCTTTTGGCGGAATTAGCGATAACACAGATTCAGGAAGTAATAAGTTACTTGGCTTAAGCGTTGCAAAAATAGCGTTTACTGCTTCTTGCTGTGTTTTTTTATTAACGACTTGTGCGCCTTTTACGGGTGAGTCACCGCGTGTTTCGTATTCGTAATCAACACCGGCTATAAGTTTCACTGCAGCCTCAACCTGAAAACGGTGAAACAGATAAAGCGGAACTAGTTTTTCTTCTAATTGCGATAATGAGTCGCCCGTTTTAATATTATTAATACCAAACTGCGAAAGCGCTTTTTTACGTACGTCGAGTACTCTTAAAAGCTCCTGCGAAGGATTAGTGCCGTTATCCCATAAATGAGCTGTTGGATGCGCGCCACCTTTAGCACGAGCATCACTATCTGATATAAACTCAAGGCCTTTGGCTTTGTTCTCTTTTAAAATAGCAGCAAGTTCTGCGCTTTCATCTTGGTTAGTAAAATCGCTATAGCCATATTTAATTACTTGGGTATCCCACACGCCCATGCCTGTTGCATAGCCGAGCGTTACATCAAGCTTACCTTGTTCATTAAAACTAAGTAGCGGATGTGGGTAATCCATTACTGAGGCTCTATCCCCTACCGATGCTGCAAAGTTATGAGAAATACCTAACGTGTGGCCAATTTCATGTGCGCTTAATTGGCGAATACGATCAAGCGCCATTGCTTGCAAGTTTTTAGCAACTTCATTGCCTTTTAAATAAGGAGCAGCGAGTGCTTCGGCTATTAAAATATCTTGGCGAACACGCAATGAGCCAAGTGTTACGTGCCCTTTAAGTATTTCACCTGTACGTGGGTCGATTACCGAACTACCGTATGACCAACCACGCGTTGCACGGTGTACCCATTGAATGACGTTGTAACGAATATCCATAGGGTCGGCGCTACTTGGCAGCACTTTTACTATAAATGCATTTTTATATCCTGCAGCAGTAAATGCATCGTTCCACCACTTTCCACCTTCAAGCAAAGCGCTTTTAACGGGCTCTGGAACGCCAGGATCAAGGTAATAAACAATTGGTTTAACAGGCTCACTAATAGGTAAGCTTGAATCCTTTTTAGTTAAACGATGGCGCGGTATATAACGCACGTACATAGAGTCACCAAGCGGCGCTGCGTAATCTTTATGTTCTATACTCCAAAAACCTGATTGCGGATTAAACTTACGGGGCGTGTAGTTATCATCTGGTAATTGAATAAGTGAATGATGCATATGAACAGTAAGCGCATAAGGGTCGGCACTTACTTGGCGAACAAATTCACCTGGTTTTGTGCCTTTAAATGTAAGTACGGCTTCAAGCTCGGTGTTTTTTACAAATGCTTTTGAGCGATTCATATAAACGGCGCTACGTGACTCATCAAGGCTAAAGTTACCTTGCTTACGCGCCGCAAGCGTTCGGCTTACGCCGTGTACATCACTTAATAAATAAGGCGTGTAATCAATAAGTGCTGTGGCTTTATCTTCTGCGACCACTTTAAAACCAGCAAGTATACTTGATGCAAACGCCTCTTTAATACTTTGCTGTTCAGCCTTATTACTTGTATTAGCACGATAGTAAGTATTTACAGCACGTAGCATTACTTTGTCACCAAAACGCTCAAACTGCACAAGGTGAGTATTACCAAGCTGACCTCTATCAAGACCTATGTCGTTAGAGCCAATACCGTAAGGCAAGCTTTGCTGCAGTAAAAATTGCTGTTCAAACTTATCAACTTTTAAATATACTTTTCCGTTTTGGGTATCGTAAAAAAACGAATAATAGCCCGGAAAATGATTCATTTGCGTAGTAAATTCATCAATTGACTTAATTGCTGCGTGCGCTTGAGTTATGATAGAGCACAGCACAGTAAAGAATATGTAACTTAGTAGTGGTATTTTTTTCATAATCTTATCTTTGTTATTTGTGTTTTAAGTACGATTAGGTGGTCCCATTATAGGGGGCTATTTAAACAATACAGTTATTTAAGACGAATTTCAGCGCTCTAAGCTAATCTCTCTCACATTATGATTGGTTTTAACACGTTATCAGGAAAATAGAATGCGTAGACTCCCTCCAGTATTACTTGAAGATGGTTGTTCAAGAGAACTTTTATCATTAATTCGAACAATTTTAGCGGCATGTAAAGAAATTTCGTTTCGCGTTGGTCAAGGCGCGCTTTCTGGCGTATTAGGCTCAACCCTTGATGAAAACATTCAAGGTGAAACTCAAAAAAAGCTCGATGTATTATCTAATCAGCTGTTAAAAGATATTTTACTGGAGTCTGGCACGGTTAAAGCAATCGCCTCCGAGGAAGAAGACTACACGGTAGCAGGTAACCCAGACGCAAAATTTATAGTGGCATTTGACCCATTGGATGGCTCGTCAAATACCGATATTAACTCGCTTGTCGGTACTATATTTTCTATTATGGAAGCGCCTGAGGGCTCTGACGCTGCTGATGAAAGCATTTTTATGCAACCAGGTCACAAGCAAGTTGCAGCAGGTTATGTACTTTACGGCCCGTCAACTATGCTGGCGCTTACTACAGGTAAAGGCACGCGCATGTTTACCCTTGATAAAACACAAGGCAGCTTTTTACTTACACAAGATTTTGCCGAAATCCCTGCTGATACAAACGAATTTGCCATTAATACGTCTAACCAACGCCATTGGCAACCAGCGATGCAAAACTATATCAATGATTTGCTAGCAGGCGATACAGGCCCGCGCGCTAAAAACTTTAATATGCGCTGGATTGCAGCAATGGTGGGCGATGTGCATCGTGTACTTAGCCGTGGTGGTTTATTTACTTACCCTACTGACACTAAAGATCCTAAAAAGCCAAATAAATTACGCCTACTTTACGAAGCAAACCCAATGGCTATGCTAGTAGAGCAAGCTGGCGGTATTGCTTCAACAGGTACCGAGCGTATTATGGATATTCAGCCTGATGCAATCCACCAGCGAGTAGCCGTTATTTTAGGTTCTAAAAACGAAGTCGAAACGTGCTTGGGATATCATAAATAATCGCTTAAAACGATTGTCTTCAATTTAAAAAACCGCATTCAATTGAAGTGCGGTTTTTTTGTAGGTGAGGTTTTACACCTCGCTTTTTAAACAAATCAAATTTTTACTAACGCAACTATTTGAGCAAGCTTTTGATGATTAAGCTCTCCCATTTGCTCGCTATTACTGAGCGCATAAATAAAACCTTCATGCTCTGCACAATCAATGTCATCTCGCGATTCAATTACGTTTGCCCAAAGCTCTAAATCATCTAAGTCTATTTCGTTACTTAAACAGCGCTTAAGAACATCAATTAAAACCTCGGTTGAGAGAGTATAATGAGTTTTATTGCTATCAGCAGGGCTTGAAACGATAACCGATATAGCTTCGTCCCTTTGCTCACCAAATGTAATAAATTCAGCTAATGCTTTTTGTGTATTCATAATATTTGTTATTCTTGGCTCACTGTTACTAAAAAGAATTATAATGACTGAACTTAACTGCACTCAATGCCACAGTACTCTAACGTGTAATGTAGACGATATATCAGTGTGTTGGTGCAATGAGCTGCCGGCCATTTTACCGCTTGATATCACAGCAACAAGTTGTTTATGCCGCAAGTGCACGCTTAATAAAATAAATACTTTTTTAAAGGGGGTTTATACACAACCTATTAAAACTCAAATAGACTTTGCAAAACAATTTAGAGGTAACGACAATTTAATTGAAGGGCTCGACTACACCATGCAAAGTGGTTACATGATATTTAGTAAGTGGTTTTTTTTAAAGCGTGGTTCGTGCTGCAAAAATGGTTGTAAAAATTGCCCTTATGGTTTTAGAAAGTAAAAACTATTTAATACAAATACGAGCAAACATTGGTTTTTACCTTCTCATTTTCTTCTCTTTTATTTCTCCTTGTGAGTAATATTTTTAATATGCAATTATTCACAAAGAGGTTTAGAAGCGCTGCGCTTTTAACGTGAGCAAGCTTTACATATCCAACACGTCTACTTTTCTCCCGTGGCGATGGGCAATGAATCACTTGCGCCCCACTCACTCCACGAGCCATCAAAAACACTTAAATTACTGTAACCACACTCGGTAGCAAATAACGCTAAAACACAGGCTGTAATACCTGAGCCACAGCTAAATTGTAGCTGCTGCGCATCACCGACCACGTCATTAAATATCGCTTTAATTTCAGTAAGTGGTTTTGCTTCACCTTTATTAAGTAAATCCATAAAAGGTGACGAGCGACTATTTGGGATATGCCCGCTACGCATACCTTTTCGGGGTTCACTTTCTTCGCCTGTAAAACGCTTATAAGCACGTGCATCTAGCAACACAATGTTAGACTCATCGATTGCGTCAACCACTTGTTGGCTATTAATAAAATACTCAGAATTATAGTTTGCCGTAAAATCACCTTTACCTGACGCTTTGCTATAACCTTGTTGTATGGCGTAACCGCTCTCTAACCACGTCTTAAGGCCACCACTGAGTACTTTAACATTGTGATGCCCCATAGCTTTAAACATCCACCACGCTCTTGCTGCGCTAAATAAACCGCCATCTTCGTATACAACTATAAACGAGTCGTTATTTACACCTGCATTTTGCATCACGTGGGTAAACTGCTGCTCGCTGCATACCGTACTTGGTAAGGGATTTGATCTATCGGCCAATTCGTTTTTTATGTCAAAACGTTTAGCGTTAGGCAGCATTGCTTGCGGCGAATAAGTACCCAAAACACCTGGGCGCAACATACCTGCATCAAATATCACTAATGCAGGATTATTAAGTTGCTCGTGTAATTGCTGACAGCTAATTAGGTTTTTCATTAATTATATCCAAGAAATACATAATATTTAAAAACTCCAAAGAATTGAGTTAATATTATTAATAATTTAATTGAGAAAACATATTAATTATGACACGGCTAATAAAAAAATAACTGGCGCCATTTTAGTCATTCAGCCAAAGTTTATCGGTGATGCCATCAATAATATGACTGCTACATCACTATTAAGAGAGCTTTATCCTAACAATAAAATAATTGTACTAGTTAAGACCCTTTTAGCACCTATATTCGAACGTGATGATCGTTTAAATTTAACGGTGATGGTAGATGAACGTTATGATAAAAAATAAAAGAGCACAACGTTCAACTCGCAGTAATTATGAGAAGTGCATTTTCTGAGGCCTTGCTATGCACTTTAGCAAATATCAAATACAAAATTGGCTACAAAAAGAATGGACGCTCTTGGCTACTAAGTCATAAATATAAGCTAAATAATAGTCATCACTACATAAATAGGTATTGCCGGCTAGTAAATGAACCCCACGGCCAACCATATATTTTTAGTAAAAAGAGTGAGTTAATTAAAGCTAATCACAGCAAACCTGTAATTGCTGTTTATTATGGTGGCTTGGTAAAAATGTAGGCATTATCCATACCCTCAAGCATTTAGCTCTTATAAATCAAATATCGCCATCTCACTTTATACTTGTAGGAGACAATCAAGAGACATCAGAAAACGCTAAAATATCACAAGACTTAAGCGATAAGAATATTGATTTTCAAGATCTAACAGGCAAAACAAATTTAACCGAACTGGTCGACATAATTTCCAGCGTAGATTTATTGATTACCATTGATTCTGGTGCAATGCATATAGCAGCGGCAACAAAAACAGCATTCGTTGCCGTAGTTGGTTTAGGAACTTCACCTTGGAGTATTGTAGAACCTAAGTGCGAGAACAAAATATTTCTAGTTGCCAATGGCAATAGTTTAAATGATGCTGAAATAATTAAAGAAATTTCACCAGAAAAAAAAGTTGAAACTGTATTTTCTTTACTAAAAAATAAAATTACATTTTTATAATTTCACCACGAAGTGGCGCCATTCTAGAAAGAATATCGTTTTGTAAGCTATGACTAATGTTTTGCTCATTCATTGCATTTATAAGCAAATCAACAACATGATTAAAATCTCTCTCTGTAATATGCATACCGGTATGAATTGCCACCATAGAGTCGCCATCGTATGTACATGGGCCTTCTACTAGCATGCACATATGAGTAATAAACCCTTGGCGAAAGTACGCTATATTGCTATGTTCAAAGTAATGAATTATCTGCTCGTCATTACCTATTTGATAGATAAAGCTATCAACAATTCTGCCTATCCCCGCTTTACCATCCAGCTTTTGATAAAGCGATAATTGCGTTGAGCTAGCACAACTGCAAAGCAACCCCACGCATACTATAAAAATACCAACGCTTTTCATTACCAATACCCTGTTACCGATAAATACCAACCTGTTTGATCGTCAGCCCCTGCAATGCTTCCTAAATCAAGGTAAGCCGCTGTCACACTTACGTACTTATTAGGCATCCATGCTACAAATAAGTCTTTCCAATCTTGTTCGCCTAAGTTTAAGTTATTTGACTTTTGACGATACTCAACACCTACGGCTACTTCACGACTAAAAAATATAGCTGTGCTGCCTTCAAATAGCGCTTTACTACGACCATTTTCTCCACCGTAGCCAAGCAAACCAAGTTGATTAGCTTCGCTGTATCGTGTAGTTACGTTCCAAAACCAGTTATAGCCAGCAATAGCCCCTAAATGTAATTTACTAGCAGCGAGGTAGTAGTCAGTGCCGCTAGTATCTTCTGCGCCTACAAATGTTGCAATACTGCCATCATCCAGTGATTTATGCTGAATACCTAAGCTAAGTTGTGGCCAATCACTGTAAACAATATCGCCGTATAAACGTATTTTAGCACCTGTAATTGATTGCTCTATTTCAGCATCAAGTGCTGGTACATCAAAGCGCTGTTGGGCATAACTAAGTTCAACACGATTAAATAAATTAAGTTGTGCACCACATACGTCAAGTGTGTAGTCGGTTACATCTGCGCGGCTACAAAAGCCATTTACCGAAAATTCATCATCACTTGCGTACCCAGCAAGTTGTGCCCACGGTACAATACCACCGCCGCCACTGCCTTCAATTTGAGAAACTCCCGGCGTAGCTAGCAGTTTTCCATTGCTTGCAATGCTCGGTACACTAATTATTAAAAACAAACTTGCTAATAAGTATTTAATTTTTTTCATAGTATTCCTCCAGCCATTCTTCTAATAGTTCTGCTTTTAAAGGCCTACTTAAGTAATAGCCTTGTGCATGGTCGCACTGCATACCTCTAAGTAAATTTAATGAGCCAAGTGTTTCAACCCCCTCAGCTACAACCGAGAAACCTAGCTGATGCCCCAACGTAATTGATGATTGCACTATAAATTGATCTTTTTGCGATTCATCAAGTTTTAGGATAAAGCACTTATCTAGCTTAAGCTCATCAATAGGTAACATTTTTAATCGACCCAGTGATGTTTGCCCTACACCATAATCATCTAATGATATTTTAACGCCAATTGCCTTTAGGTTTTCGAGCGCTTTAATACCTTTTTCTTCGTTTTCGATCATATCGCGCTCAGTAAGCTCAATAGTGATCAGCTTAGGGTCTACTTTGTACTTTTTAAGCGTACGAACTAATGCAGCATGAAAACCCAGAAATGCGATATCTTGCGCTGAAACATTTATTGCAGCCTGCAAGTTTATATTTTTAGATTGCCAGTCGGCTACTTGCGAAACTACGGTTCTAACTACCCACGCAGTTAATTCAACAATAAGCCCAGACTGCTCAGCTAAATCAATAAACAACTCTGGGTTAACCCAGCTACCATCTTTTCGTTGCCAACGAATAAGCGACTCAACTTTATCTATTTTTTTCGTTTTTAAATGTAATTTTGGTTGATAAGTCATAAACAACTGACCATCATCATCACTAATAGCCTGCTTTAGCTCATCAAGCATTATTAAGCGCTCTAAGTGCGCTTCGTCTTCGCCATTTTGATAGTAATGCATACTTTCTTGAGCAGTAGCTGCACTTTCTATAGCAATTAGTACACGGCGCATTAAATCATCACTTGCAATACCTTGCGTAGGATACTGTACAATGCCTGCACTAAAGCGTAAGTTAATTTTTAGTTTTTGAATGGTGTAGCACGCTTGTAATTGCGCCATTAATCCAACAATACCGCTTTTTTGCTCACGCGCTGCCGCCGTCGGAAACACAGTTAAAAACTCATCGCCACCAATACGAGCATGAAAGCCTCCTAACTCATCCGAAAACTCACTTATTCTGCAAGCAACCGCCTTTAGGCAATCATCACCAATGCGTGGACCGAGCTTATCGTTTATATGGCGAAGACCCTTTATGTCTATTGCAACGAGTGTGTACTCGGATGATGAATCTAACTCATCATCAAGCACCTCAAGCATTGCTGAGCGGTTATAAAAGCCTGTGAGGGAGTCGTGCTGAGCCTGAAAGCTAATTTGTTGCTCGCGCTGATTAATATCATTACCCATGCTATCAAACGCTGCGACTAGCGTGTCTATTTCGGTACTTTGCCTTCGCCCTTTAAATTCAAATGCATAATTACCTTGTGCAAACTGCCTTGCTATTACAGCTAATTGAGTAAGTGGTGTAGTTAAATTATTTGCAAATATGCTGCTCGTAATAACACCTACAAACATAGTTAAAATAGCTAAAATAATAAGTGTAAAAAGAAGTTTTTCGAAGTCACTATAACTTTGTGTTAAATCGGCACTCAGTAAAATAATTATAGGATGGGTCAACAACGATGGTAAATCTATATCTCGGTTACGATACACCAAATACTCCCCAAAAAACCGCGATATGGTTACGGTACTAAAATAGCTAACAGGTTCAAATTGCTCAGGGCGATTAGCTAATGAGCTAATAACAATATCGTCAGCGCTACCTATAAAGCTCACATCCATACCTGTTAAGCTTTTTAGTTCATGGGCTACATTGTCATCAATTTTAAAACCCACCAAACTATAGGCCACTGTACGTGGTGCTCTCACAGGTAATAAAATAATTTGGTAAAGCTCGTTATTAAGCACCACAAAACTAGACTCTTCTGGCGCACTTAAAAGCTCTTCCATTAACGGCTTTAAGTTATGTGCAAAAGCGTCTTCGTCAGTATTGGCGGAAATTAGCTTACCCGATAAATCAAGTAGCAGCATTAATTCGGCATCAATACGCTGACTATGATTAAACAACACACTGCTTATTGTCCCGGCATCTCGGGTTGCTACAGCTTGCTTAAAACCAAAATCGGAGGTGAGTACTTTTGCTGCGGTTAGTAGTAGGCTTTCTTTTGATTTCAAATATTGCTTATAAACATTTTGCGCTACGGTAATGTCTTGATTTACTTTTTCTTCTTGAAACTTACTCGTAGACCACCAAAAACTAAACAAGCTGACCATAGTGGTTAATAACACTAAGCCAACACATAAAATGGTTATGCGATTTCGTAAACTATTAGTCATTACCAGCCTTAAACTTACTACCAAAGGTATTTCTAGGTGCAGGGGTCGATGTATTTACTGTTATCTGTAACTGTTTTTGAGAATTAATTGTTATCATTTTTTTATTCTCCAATGGCGCTGTTTGTAAAGGGTGCCACACACTCACTTGTGCAGGCAGTATATTAATAGGCAAACTTACATAGCCTTTTTTATCTGTTTTATACACGGATTCACTACTCGCTACATAGATATAGCCAACCATAGAGTCATGAATATTACACCCTAAAACAACAACCCCTTGTTGCTCAAACGTAATGGGCTCTTTTGGTTGCCCTGAATATAATCTTAGTTGAAAAGGCTTAGCTTGTGAAAAAGAATAAACATGATGGCGAATATTATCGCTGTTAGGAAAGTTAACTTTTTGACCCTGTTGTACAACTAATAATTCGGGTAAAAACTGCTTATGGACTTGATCCATTATAGCAATGGGCAAATTTGATGGTGTGGCTTGTTTGTCAGCAATATTAAGCTCAACCACTGCACCTGATAACTTTTGGCCGTGTTGATCTTCTATTACTAATTCAATATTCGCACTTAAAGCAAACTGACTAAAAAACAAACCTATAGCTAAAAAGCAATGACTTTTAGCAAACTTTTGAAATGCCCGTTCAAACATAACAACACCTAAATATTAATGTTAGGTTAAGTTAATTAGAGACGAGCACTAATTGCAAGAATTATAGCCCAGTAACTAAAAATAAAGATTTAGTTACTGGTTTTATTAGCACTTAAGTGCTGTTATTTAATAATTAATCCGTAATCGTTATCTAAAATATTAATGACGTCTTGACGAGGATCTTCTGGGATTACAATATCTTTACCCACAATTTTACTCGCTATACCAACATAGGTATTTGACACTTCAAGCATTACTGATTCTGGTAAAATATAATCTTTTGCTAATTGCTCACGCTCACTCATGCGATCTTTATTTAATAATACGTCGCTCTCTGGCACATTATTAATAAGTAATTGGCGAAAACCTTCTTTAGAATTTTCAACAATTTTACCGTTTTTGTATGCAGCTTCATCCCAAATACGTGACGAATCAGGCGTGCCTACTTCATCAATATATATAAGCTGTTGCGCGCCATTTAAATCCTCTACATAACCAAACTCAAATTTTGTATCTACAAAAATTTGGTTAAGCTTCGCTAATTCATCACTAATTAATTTAAAACCTTCAACTAACAGTTTTTCGTATTTGGTTACGTCATCTGCCGATTTAAAGTTAAATACGTTTAAGTTATTAGTAATGTTAGCGCGAGTAATATTTACATCATCAACTGGCGGAATATCAGCAACGCCTTCAATAATACCTTTTGTTGATGGCGTAATTAAAACGTTATCAAGCTTTTGGTTCGCTTTTAAACCCTCTGGTAAATCTATACCACAAAAGTTACGTATGCCTTTAGCGTAATCGCGCCACATGCTACCCGTAATATATTGGCGAGCAATTGCCTCTACTTTTACTGTACTGGCTTTGCGTACAATCCACACATACGGATGCGGAATATCAACAATATGATTACCCGCAAGGCCTGCTTTATCAAATAACTTAAACCAATGGGCTGCCACTGAGTTTAATGCTATACCTTTACCTGGTACGCCATTTAAACCATTTTCGCCTTGCCAAATGCAATCAAATGCAGAAATTCGGTCTGAAATAACCATAATCGCAAGCTCAGTACCTGTCGGTACTTGGTAGCCTTTGTCTTTAATTAGTCGAGCGCTGTCTTCATCAGTTAACCAATAAACTGAACGAACTTTACCGCTGTGTACTTCACCTTTGGTACGAATGGGTAAATCATCGTTTACGTCTAAAACTTTATAGCTAGTCATGCTATCTCCGGGGTTAGGGATGCTCTTTGAGCAAAGTATGGTATGGGGTTATATGGGCTGTATAATAATCTAGCCAACCTCAAAGCTCAATCGGATGCTTAAAACAAATAAAGGCATATATTTATAAGCGAGTCGCAATGGGGTAAACTTAATGTGCCAACCAGCCTGAGGAGATAGCTTGAACTACTTAACTGCCACTAAAAATAAAAAATACTTGATGTATATCTCTCAAAATTATTCGTACGCTATCTTGAGGCCTATTCAGGCTGCAGTACTAGCTAATGGTGGCGAAGTGCGCTGGTTTTTACAAGGCACAGACGTAAACCCAAGCTTTTTACAAAGCCACGAGAAACAGCTTAATTCGATTGAAGAGATTCACGAATGGAAACCCGATGCAACGTTTGCACCGGCTAATTTAATACCCACTTTTTTCCCTGGTATCAAAGTAGGTGTGTTTCATGGCTTTGATGCAGGTAAGCTAGATAAAAAAGGGAATAACGATCACCTTAAAGCTAGGGGTTGTTTCGACCTGTATTGTACACAAGGCCCAAATACAACAATCCCATTTAAAGCCTTACAAAGAAAACTAGGCTATTTCAAGGTAACAGAAACTGGCTGGCCTCCTCTTGACCGATTATTTGATGGCATCACCGAAACGCCTTATACAAATAAATCAGACACCCGACCAACCTTATTAATCTGCTCTACATTTTCAAAGCGACTATCGCTTGCACCAAAGCTATATGAGCAAATAAAACATTTTAGTGAAACCGGGAAATGGCGAATTTTAATGCAATTTCATCCAAAAATGCCAACTGAATTGGTGAGCAAATATAAGGCATTAAGCAATCAAAATTTAACGTTTATTGAGACCGACGACGTAGTCCCTTTATTAAAATCAGCCGATGTTATGTTATGCGATACATCATCAGTACTTTTAATGTTTTTAGTCCAACGAAAACCTGTGGTCACCTTTTGTAATAATGCTCCTGAGGAACACCTACTTAATGTAACAGACCCTAATAAAGTTGAAGAAGCCTTAGAGCAGGCTTTCACGTACCCTAAAACACTTATGAAAAACATTGAAAACTATTGCCAAGAGCTTCATCCATATACTGATCGGCAGTCGAGTGAACGCGTAGTTGCTGCAACAAATGAGTTTTTATTAAGTGAAGATAAACTAAAACCTAAGCCACTTAATGTAATAAGAAACTTTAAAATGCGTAAAAAGCTTAATTATTGGAAATGGTAAAATAAAGTAATGATCAACCTAAAAAACGTAACTTTTAAGTGGCATAAAAGCGATAGCTCACTCACGCTCAACATAAAAGAGTTAGTTATCGAAAAAGGTGAGCATATTTTTTTACACGGTCCTAGTGGCTCAGGTAAATCGACATTGTTAGCGATTCTTGCTGGTATTAATACAGCCACCAGCGGTGAGGTATCAATTTTAGACCAAAACCTAACTACATTAAGCAATATTACCCGTGATGTTTTTAGAGCGGATCACATTGGCTACATTTTTCAAAACTTTAACCTGCTTCCTTATTTAACTCCTATTGAAAATATAACGCTTGGGTGTGAGTTTTCAAAAAGCCGAAAACAAAAAATATTAAAGCAATCGTTAAATAAAAACTCTGCCCTACAAAAAGAAGCGATACGGTTATTAAATGCTTTAGGCCTTACTGCGCAGTATCACCATAAAGATGTAGCGACATTGAGTATTGGACAGCAACAGCGCGTTGCTGCAGCTCGCGCATTTATAGGCAGCCCTGAATTAATAATTGCTGATGAGCCCACATCTGCACTCGATACAAATAACCGTGAAAGCTTTATAAACCTACTGTTTGAGCAGGCAAAGCTATCTAATAGTACGCTGGTATTTGTGAGCCACGATGAAACACTAAAGCCTTTATTTGACCGCTCCATTGACCTTATAAGCTTGCAGGAACAAGTATGATTCTCGCTAAACTTGCTTACAAAAGCTTATTAAACCGCCGCGCAAGTGTACTGCTTACATTATTTACTATCGCAATTAGTGTAATGCTACTTTTAAGTATTGAACGTGTACGAATTGATGCTAAAAGTAGTTTTAGTAATACTATTTCGGGCACTGATTTAATTGTTGGTGCGCGTACCGGCGACATACAGTTGCTGCTTTCGTCAGTATTTAGAATTGGCCATACTAATAACGGCGTAAGCTGGAAAAGTTATGAATACATAACAAGTCAGCGAGGCGTAAAATGGAGCATACCTATAAGCCTAGGCGACAGCCATAAAGGCCAAGCGGTACTAGGCACAACACTTGATTACTTTAGCCATTATCGCTTTGCAAAAAAACAAAATTTAACCTTTAACAAAGGCCACCCTTTTGCTGCAATTAACGAAGTGGTGCTAGGTAGTGAAGTTGCAAATAAATTAGGTTATAAACTTAACGACTCTATTGTTATATCGCACGGTATGGGTAATACCAGTTTTCATCATCATGACGATAACCCATTTAAAGTCGTTGGTATTTTAAACCCTACTGGCACGCCTGTTGATAAAACGCTGCATATTCCTTTGGCTGCAATCGATTTAATTCACGGCGGTAAAGCTAGCCTTGAGCATGAGCATGAGCATGAGCATGAGCATGAGCATGAGCATGAAGAACATAACAACCTAGTTGGGCATCCAAAACAAATTACGGCATTTTTAATGGGATTTAATTCGCCTTTATACACACTACAAATTAGGCGTAATATAAATCAATATAAGCCAGAAGCCTTGCTTGGGATTATGCCAACCGTAACACTTAAAGAGTTATGGGAAATGCTCGCCATAGTAGAAAAAATACTTTTGCTATTCTCAGCTGTTGTCGTGTTAATTAGCCTACTTGGCATGCTAACGACATTGCTCGCAAACCTGAGTCAGCGTCGTCGCGAACTTGCTATATTACGTTCGGTAGGCGCTCGCCCTTGGCATTTATTTACACTTATAAGTATTGAGTCACTACTGACCACTTTACTTGGTTGCCTAGCAGGAAGTATGCTTTACTATTTAGCTATTTTTTCAGCCTGCGGTTACTTACAAAGCCATGCCGGTATAAGCGTAAATATCACAATACTCTCTTACTATGAACTGGGCTTAATCGGCGTTATTATGGCAGCCGGTTTTATTATTGGCTTAATACCCGCTACTCGCGCTTATTTTTATTCACTCAGCGATGGTATGAGTATAAAAGCATAATTTTTAGGGATTTTATGACATTTTTTAAAACAGCTTTTCAGTACATTGCTGCTATTGGCTTATTATTTATAAGCGTAGCGAGTTATGCTAATCCACCAAAAGAAATTTTTTGGGAAGACTTAATCCCTAAAAACCATGTGCAAATAGACACGCAAGCACAAGCTAACCACGAAGGTAGCGATCAAAACTGGGTACAACCCGATTTGGATGCTCCAGTAGTAAAAGCGCTTGATGGTCAATCGGTGAGTTTGCCTGGTTTCGTTGTGCCGCTTGAGGGCGATAGCGAAGTAATTACCGAGTTTTTACTCGTTCCTTATTTTGGCGCCTGTATACATGTACCGCCGCCTCCACCAAATCAAATAGTCCATGTAACGATTAAAGGTGGCGTGCCAATAGATAGCCTATACGACGCAATTGTTGTAACTGGAATAATAAGTACTGAAACATGGTCGGGCGAAATAGCGCAGGTAGGATATAAAATGAAAGCGGTCGGTGTAGCACCGTTCGAGCTTTAAAATAAAGGACCAGCTTTTAAAGCTGGCCCTTAAATATCATTAAATTTAGAATCGATAAAATTTAAATAACTGAATATTCAAATAACTAGGGCGTGTTGATCTTTGTGGATTGAAATTTGTTCAATCTAGGGGCGATTTAATCGCGGCGCGAGGTTTGTAACCTAGCGGGCTAAGTAAAAATCGAGCAACAAAGAGTTAATCGCCCCTAGAAAGAACCCAAAGGGCAGCGCATGTTTGGCATTTATGCTGTGTTATCGCCAATTTATGGGGAATAACCACATTACATAGGCTCTGCCTTGCCTAAATACCAAACAGTCTGCTGCAAAATCAATCACGAAAGGTCAACACGCCCTGGATAACTACTTTTGGCAATTTGAGCAAAAAATAGTACTACGCTGCCCCAATCTAATTTCTTCCAATTCGTTTTCGCACGTCATACATGGCTTGCCTTTGCGCCCATATACCAATAACTCTTGAGCAAAATACCCAGGCTTACCATCACTTTGTGCAAAGTCTTTAAGCGTTGTACCACCTTGCATAATAGCTGCAGCAAGCGTGTCTTTTATAATAGGGATAAGTGCTTGATAACGTTTGAGCGATACTTTTCCCGCTTCTCGCTTTGGATGTATACCCGCTTTAAATAACGATTCATTCGCGTAAATATTACCAACACCAACCACCACTGCGTTATCCATAATAAATTGCTTTACGGGTACTTTTTTATTGCGCGACTGTTCGTACACGCGTTTAGCAAAAAAGTCATCGGTAAGCGGCTCAGGACCAAGCTTAGAGAGTAGCTTATGCACTTCACCTGGCTCTTGCCATAAGCAGCAACCAAAGCGACGAGGATCGTTTAAGCGCAGTGCTTTACCGTTGCCAAAAATAAACTCTACATGGTCATGCTTTTTAAGCGGCTCACTTTTATCTACAACACGTAAATTACCTGACATACCCAAATGTAAAATAGTGCTCCCAAGCTCACAGTGTAAAAGTAAGTATTTAGCTCGTCGTTCAATACTAGTAACAATTAGCCCTTCAAGTTGATACACGTCATCTGGCACAGGCCAGCGCATACTGGCATTGTAAATATTTACCTTTGTGACAACTTGGTTTTGTACGTGGGGAGTGATGCCCATTCGGCTCACTTCTACCTCTGGTAATTCAGGCATTAATTAGACTCACTTTGTGAAAAATCAAAACTAGGAAATAACTGCTGTGCAGTTTTTAAATCGAGTGCGAGTATTCGTTGGCTACTCTTTTCGAGTAAGTAATATTGCCCATCGCCTTTATAAAGCAAATAAACCCAAGGTAAACTCTCACCAGCCAACTCAAATGTAGCAACATATAAAGGCGCATTATGATTAAAAACAACAGATTCGTTAACGCCCATTAACTGTGCGCTTTGCCATTGGTTAATTAAATCACTAAGTTGCTGCTCAGATGCTTGCCACACAAGCGGTATGTCTTTTTGTAGTGGGGTTGTACGCCAGCTTGTTCCTATTCGCTCAATTTTTTGATCAACAAATTGCAGTGTCAGTACAAAACTTTGCTGGGGGAGTACGGCTTGTAATGTTGGTTTATCCTCCCCTCCCAAAAGTTGCTTATGCCAGCCATTTAAGAAGAAGATCATAATCAACATCGAAAATATTATAACGTTGTTCCAACCTTTACGGCCCAGTCGCATATTAATACACCTAGTAAATTCAAGATTTTAAAGTGTAACTAAAACTTAATTGCGCTGTCTATATGTTAAAGGCCGCAGACTTTGTTAGAATATCGGCAAATTTAAAGGAGTTCCGTCAATGTCTATGTATGTAGTGGGCCATAAAATCCCAGATTCAGATTCTATTTGTGGTGCAATTGCACTGGCTTATTTAAAAAACCAAATCGATGAGCCTGCAATTCCAACTCGTCTTGGTGAAATTTCACCTGAAACTCAATTTATCCTTGATAAATTTGGCTTCGAAGCACCAGAGCTTAAATTAAGCTACGCGGGTGAAGATGTGTATATTGTAGATCACACAGAAAAAACACAAGCACCCGATGATATCGACCAAGCTCGCGTTGTTGGCGTGGTAGATCACCACAAATTAGGTGACTTAACATCATCTACTCCGCTTGAATGTTGGATTCGTCCTGTTGGTTGTTCAAACACCATTATTAAAATGATGTACGACTTCTACAGCGTAGAAATCCCTAAAGACATCGCGGGCATTATGATGTGTGCAATTTTAAGCGACACAGTCATATTTAAATCACCAACATGTACCACTGCCGATATTAAATGTGTTGAAGCGCTAGCTGAAATTGCAGGCGTAGAAGACTTTAAAGAACTTGGTATGGATATGTTCCGCGTTAAATCTGCGGTAGAAAACACACCAGCACGTGATTTAGTAATGCGTGACTTTAAAGATTTCAACATGAACGGTAACCTAGTAGGCATTGGCCAACTAGAAGTAATCGACCTTGCTGTTTTTGACGATATTAAAGCAGACCTTGCAGCCGATATTGCTAAGCTAAAAGTTGAGGGTAATCGCCACTCTGTATTTTTACTGCTTACCGATATAATGAAAGAAGGCTCAGAAATGCTAATTGTATCTGACGATGCAAACTTAGTTGAACAGGCTTACGGTGTAAAACCAGAGAATGATAAAGTATGGTTAGATGGTGTACTGAGCCGTAAAAAGCAAGTAGTACCACCACTACAAGATGCATTCACAAAAATCTAATGATACCAATTTTATTAAAAACATGATTATTTTATCGCATTAAATAGCTCACTAATTTAATGCTATTGGTATAACGTTTTTTTATTTAAAAGCCTTGTTGGTTATGCCAACGAGGTTTTTTTTATATCAATTCACTAATCATATTTTAAAAAACAAAAAACCCAGCCTAAGCTGGGTTTTTAAATTCTAAAAGAACTAAAATTACTTAATTTTAGCTTCTTTAAAAAGAACATGTTTACGAATCTTTGGATCAAACTTTTTGATTTCCATCTTCTCAGGCATGTTACGTTTGTTTTTGTCAGTAGTGTAGAAAAAACCAGTACCGGCAGTTGAAACTAAACGGATTTTATCGCGCATGATTCAGATCCTTAAACTTTAACGCCGCGAGCACGGATTTCTGTAAGAACCGTGTCGATGCCTTTTTTATCGATAATACGCATACCTTTAGTAGTAGTGCGTAATGTTACAAAACGTTTTTCACTTTCAACCCAAAAACGGTGTGTTTGTAGGTTAGGTAGGAAACGACGTCTAGTCGCGTTTCTCGCGTGTGAACGGTGATTACCAACCGCAGGACGCTTACCTGTAACTTGACATACTTTAGACATGTCTATATATCTCCAATAACTTCGCTCGAGCTTAATTTAATCTAAGGCCGTGTATTTCCGCCCTAGAGATAAATCGAAGGGCGCTCTTTATACAGCTTTTACAGGCAAAGATCAAACACTGATCTATCCAATCAGCTCATATATGTAAATTTGATAGCGGCTAATTATAAAGATCGAATGCCCTTAGGGAAAGTAAAAACTGCATTTAAATTAAACTAATTTGCCAAAACACGTTAAACAGCTCATTTTTAACACACTTCTGTATCTAACAAAGCTAAATCAGGCCTCGCTCGGCAAACGAAACACACGTTTCTCCACCAACAATGATGTGATCGAGCACACTTATGTCGACCAATTGCAGTGCTTGCTGCAATTTATTAGTAATAAGTTTGTCTGCTTGGCTCGGTTCTGCAATACCACTTGGATGATTATGCGCAAAAATAACAGCGGCTGCATTATTTTTAAGGGCAGCCTTTACCACTTCACGCGGATAAACGCTGGCAGAATTAATTGTGCCATAAAAAAGTATTTCATCTTTTACTAATCTATTTTGGCTATCCAGATATAACACCATAAATACTTCTTGTTGCAAACCTCGCATTTGAATTGTTAGGTAATCGTAAACTGAGTTTGGCGAATTAAACACGGCGTCTCGTTGGCAACGCTCCTGCATATAACGTTGGCTTAGCTCTAACACAGCTTGTAGCTGAACATACTTAGCGGTCCCTAACCCCTTTTGAGAGCAAAACTCCTCAATGCTGGCATTAAACAAATTATGAAGTGTTTTATTCTCGTTTAATAAATGCTGAGCCAACTCAATTACATTCATTCCCGGTAACCCTGTTCGTAAAAATATGGCAAGAAGCTCTGCGTCAGTCAGCGCCTTAGCTCCCTTTGCTATGAGCTTTTCACGAGGTCGAAGTGAGTTTGGTAGTGAAGTAAGTTGCATTATTCATCCTTGAGAGGCGAAAGTGTCTTATAAATGTAATGCAAATTTGAAATTTAGCCTGTTATTTCGAATTAAAAAACTTCGCTGTATGGGTAAAGATTTGTTATTTTAAGCCCAATATTTAATAAAAGCTGATGAACATCCATGACTAACTTAACAAACAAAAAAATTGTACTAGGTATTACCGGCGGTATTGCAGCTTATAAATGTGCAGAACTCGTTAGGCGATTAAAAGACTCTGGTTGTGAAGTAAAAGTAGTTATGACTGAATCAGCTAAACACTTTATTACACCACTGACCATGCAAGCCGTTAGTGGGGAAACAGTCTCTGACTCATTACTAGACCCTTCCGCTGAAGCTTCAATGGGGCATATTGAATTTGCAAAATGGGCTGACTTAATTTTAGTTGCTCCAGCGACGTGTAATATTATTGCTAAAATGGCAGCCGGCATTGCTGACGACCTACTAACGACGTTACTGCTAGCAACGCCTGCAAAAGTCGCAGTTGCACCAGCCATGAACCAGCAAATGTATGCACACGCAGCAACACAAGCTAATTTAGCCACATTAAAAGCACGTAACGTACTTATTTGGGGCCCGGGTAAAGGTGAGCAAGCGTGTGGTGATATAGGCGCTGGACGCATGTTAGAGCCTCATGAGCTAGTTGCGCTATGTATAGCAAAAGAGCAACCGCAATTACTTGCAGGAAAAACAATTACAATAACAGCAGGCCCAACGCGTGAGCCTCTCGACCCGGTACGTTTTATATCAAATCACAGCTCTGGAAAAATGGGCTATGCACTGGCAGAAGCCGCGTTGCAACTCGGTGCTAAGGTTAATTTAATTTCGGGTCCGGTCACTATAAAAGCCCCTACTGGCGTAAACCTTATCAATATAGAAAGCGCTGAGGAGCTATTAACTGAGTCACTTACCTATGCACCACAATCAGATGCTTTTATAGGTTGCGCTGCTGTTGCGGATTATCGAGCTGCAAACATTGCGACTCAAAAAATGAAAAAGCAAGGCGACGAACTCACTCTTACTTTAACTAAAAACCCTGACGTAATTGCAGCTATTGCCAATCTTAAACAAAATCGTCCTTATACTGTGGGGTTTGCCGCCGAAACTCAAAATGTAGAAAGCTATGCTAAAGGTAAACTAAAGAATAAAAATCTAGATATGATTTGCGCTAATGACGTATCAAAAAGTGGCTTAGGGTTTAATTCCGATCATAATGCTTTAACACTGTACTGGCATAACGAACAACTAGAATTACCAACTACAAGTAAAATAGAAATAGCTCGCAAGGTGATCGAACAGCTGGCTAAACATCTATAAAAAGGCTGGAAACAAACTGAATAAAACATTAACATACGCCAATCATTTGAACAAAAAATGACTAGGGTTCTTAACTGCGCCACTAAGAATAACTAATAAAAAGGAATGTTCATGCCTGCGACAAAAAGAAGTAATCGCAAAGAGCAAATACTGCAAGCACTCGCACAAATGTTAGAAACTAATTTAGGACAACGTATCACCACAGCAAAACTAGCTGCTGAGGTGGGTGTGTCTGAAGCCGCGCTATACCGTCATTTTCCGAGCAAAGCGCGTATGTTTGAGGGCCTAATTGAGTTTATTGAAGATACCCTTTTATCTCGTATAAATATTATTATTGAAAACGAAAAAGAAAGCCAAACGCGCATTTATAACATTCTATTATTACTTCTAACCTTTGCTGAAAAAAACCCAGGCATTACTCGTATTTTAACTGGCGACGCATTACAAGGTGAGCAGGAACGTTTACGCGAGCGGGTACAAAGTCTGTTTGAAAAACTAGAAACTCAGTTTAAACAAGTACTTCGTGAGCGTAAATTACGTGAAGGTAAAAACTTCCAAAGTGATGAGCTTACACTTGCAAACTTTTTACTTGCCTACGTTGAAGGCAAAATGAATCAGTTTGTACGTAGTGACTTTAAAGCAAAGCCAAGTGTTCAATTTGAAAAACAATGGCTTGAGCTACAAAAAATTTGGCTGTAATTACTGCTCAATTAATAAATTAAATACCAAAAAACGACCTGCGGGTCGTTTTGTCGTATGTAGCTGCCATTTAACTGATCCGCTCGAATTATGAACCAAACTCGTTACAATGAAACAATGTCATAATACGAGAATCAATAATGAAAACAAAACTCACCTTATTAAGCACTGCACTCGTTGCCAGCTTAACTAGCACCGGCATACACGCCAAAGAATCGCTACAATTTAAAGACGTTTTTAGTTTTAAATCAGCTAAAAGCACGCAACTATCTGACAATGGTCAAGTACTCACTTTTAGTGCAACGCCGTATCGTGGAAATGCAACTGGCCAAGTTTACTCACTACAAAGCAATACTCTCATCGCAGAAGTAGAGCGCGGCACTAAGCCTCATATTAATAAAGCCGCTAACTGGGTCGCTTTTACACAAGTACCTACCTTACTTGAAAAAGAAACAACCAAAAAAAAAGACACACTTAAAAACAATCTGGTACTCTTAAACACACAATCAGGTGCCCAACAAAGCTTTGCTGATGTAAAAGATTACACGTTATCTGATGACGGTATGTGGCTTGTTTATCGTTTGAATAAAAAAGACGATGACGCAAAAGTAGAAGATAAAACCGATAGCACTAAAAACGAAGAAGACAACGCTATCACGCCCGATAAAAAAGATAAGAGCTATGCGCTTGTTATCGTAAATTTATCTGATAAACGCACCCATACAATAGAAAACGTATTTAGCTATGCTATTAACTCAGCCAACAGCCAGCTATTAGTGAGTCAAAGTTACAGCGATGGTAATAACAACCAAATAGCGTTAATTGAGCTAAGTGACTTTAATAGCAGCGTATTAATTGATGAACCAGGCGTAATCGCAAATAAAATAGCGTGGCACCCAACTGACAATATTGCAGCATTTACATTAGGTAATTATGTAAATGATGACACGCGCCGTCGAAGCTACACTTTACAGCTATATAAAAACGATAAACTTTCAACAATAGCCTCACCTGATAAAACCTGGGTTTTAGGTAAAACAGCATCCCTTAAATGGTCAGAAAATGGCGAGCGCTTATATTTTGAAAACCATCCAAAATTAGCAGCTAAAGTAAAAGCCAAAGAATATACCGACGAAGCCTCATTGTACGACTTTGATACCATACGTGAACATAAAGGTTTAGATGTATGGCACAACAACGATGCGCAAATAAAACCGCGTGAAGAACAGCAATGGAACGAAGTTAATAAAAACCGCCATTACAGCGCGGTATATCACGTTAACTCGCAAAAAGTTGCGCAACTTAGTACACCAAACATGCCTGAGGTTGCACTAAACCCTGAGCGAGATGTGTCTTTACTTGGCTCATCTAACATTCCCTACCTAGAAAAAATAATGTACGGCGGTTTTTTTGCTGATTACTTTGCAGTAAATATAAACACCGGTAAACAAACTCCCATTATTAGTAACTACCCGTTTAAACCGAACCTTGCACCTAATGGAGAGTTTGCGGCTTACTTTAGCGATAGCCAAATACAGTTAAAAGATTTAAAAAATAATAAAGTAACACCGCTTACAAAAGCGATTCAGGCAACCTTTGCTGATGATAAACACGACTACCCATCTACTCAACCTGGTTATGGTTTTGCTGGTTGGATGGCCGATAGCAGCCAAGTGCTTGCTTATAGTAAATACGATATTTGGGCATTTGACGTAAAAACGCAGCAAGCTAAACGCCTAACTAATGGTAAGCAAAGCAATACGCAGTACCGTGTTATTAAGCTTGATAAAACCCAAGTGGGCTTTAAAAAAGGCGATACATTACTTGTCTCTGCTATTAACTTACAAACTAAACAAAGCGAAGTTGCAAAGCTCGACTTAACCACTAACACACTAACTAACGTGCTTAGCGGTAATAAACGCTTTGATATGGTTAAAAAAGCCAAAAAGGCTGACAAGTATTTATTTACCTCGCAAACTTATAGCCAATTTCCTGATTACTACCAAACAGATTTTAGCTTTAGCGCACCAAAACAAGTAACCACGCTAAACCCACAAATTAGTAATTTTGCCTGGGGCGAAAAGCCAGAACTAATAAGTTATAAAGGCTTTGATGGCGAAGACTTACAAGGCGTATTAATAAAGCCTGCGGGTTATAAAAAAGGCGATAAAGTGCCTATGGTTGTGTATTTTTATCGTTACATGAGTCAGCGCATGTTTGATTTTCCTAAAATGGAATTAAACCATCGCCCTAACTTCCCTATGTTTACCTCAAACGGTTATGCGGTGTTTTTACCTGATATTCGTTTTGAAATAGGTCACCCGGGTAAATCGTCAACGCAAACCATGATAAACGCCACCCAAAAATTAATAGATTTAGGCATAGCCGACCCAGATAAAATAGGCTTACAAGGTCACTCTTGGGCGGGTTATCAAAGTGCATTTATGGTAACCCAAACAGATATGTTTAAAGCGGTTGTATCTGGCGCTCCAGTATCAAACATGACAAGTGCTTACAGTGGCATACGTTTAAAATCGGGCCTTACTCGTCAATTTCAATACGAAACAGGGCAAAGCCGTATTGGCAAAAACTTATTTGAAGCACCAGAGCTTTACATAGAAAACTCACCAGTATTTTTTGCAGACAAAGTTAATACGCCTATCTTAATAATGTCTGGCGACAAAGATGATGCAGTGCCTTGGCATGAGAGCGTGCAGTACTACTTAGCCCTACGCCGTGCAGGAAAAGACGCTATATTTTTACAATATGAAGGTGAACCACACCACTTGAAAAAGTTTCCTAATCAGGTCGATTTTTCAGTGCGTATGATGCAGTACTTTGATCATTACTTAAAAGGGAAACCTGCTGCTAAGTGGATGACACAAGGCGAAGCATTTATAGAAGAGTGAAAACAGATTTTCACCCTAACAAATTAATTGGTTATCATTTGCCGCCTTTAAGTACTGCTTATTCAAGCCCTTTTTATAAAGAGGGCTTTATCTTTTGCTAATAATTTAAATTGTAACAATAACGCTGACTTTTGAATGAGATCAGCGTATCTTATAGACAGAATTAAAGCTTAAAATGTATTATTTCATGAGTCAATTTCAACCTCCCTTCACGATCACAACAAAAACTATTCATTATATTTCTGATATTGCCGAAGCCCTTGGTAAGTTGTCTGCTTTTTATAGTAAACACAACATAAATCAAGATCGCGAGAACATTATTAAAAACCAGATTCAAAGCATTCTCGCTGTTGAAAACAGTGATTTAACAAGCCGAAAAATAGATACACTACACCATAATGATAACTTCTTATCGGCTGAAATTGATCGAGAGAAAAACGATATTATTAACACGTATAACCAATTAGATAATTGGGATACAAATCTCTGTAATGACCTTTTGAGTGGACATAAAACTCTCATGCTATCGCGAGGGCGTGGTGCAGGTAATTACCGTTCTAGCAATGTCGACGATAACGGCAAAAAATTGCAAATGGCTCCACAAGCGTTGCATATTCCACAAATGATGGAAGAGCTATTTAATTGGCTTGCTAGTTCAGACCAACACCCACTTATAAAAAGTTCAGTGTTTCATTATGAACTTAAATTTATACATCCTTTTGTTGATGGTAATAGCCGTATTGGGTGCATTTGGCACACTCAAATATTAAAACAATGGAATCCATTATTTGCTCTAATACCTATAGAAAGCGTTGTCGCGATAAGTGAAGAGCAGTACCATACAGCAATAGGTAACAGTACAGAAACAGGTGACTCCTGCGCATTCATAGAATACATGCTCGAAAATATTTTACGTATGCTTTTAGCATTTAGTGATTCATTATCAGACAAAGAGGCAACCCCCCAAGAAAAACACCTCACACACAAACCCCAAGAAACCCCACAAGTTAAAGCCTTGTTAAATGTACTATACCAAGTGGAAGGTTCTTTAAATCGAAAACAATTACAGGCAAAATTGAATTTAAAAGATAGAAAGCATTTTAGAGAGCGCTATCTTAAACCAGCTATAGATGCAGCGCTAATTGAAATGACAATACCTGAGAAGCCAAATAGTAAATTGCAAAAATACAGGCTGGTTGAGTAAAAGAGCATTCAAGTATTGCGGTTATAAATTTTAACAGCGGCGTGTTTTAGGTGATAAAACGTGAACAAATAAGAAGTGTGTATAGCGTACGTGAATGCGTAAATTATTTAACCCTCTAGGTGAGCGATAGCTTAATAAAATTAGCGTCACCGAGTGGGTAAATAATAACAAAAATACGATAAGATACTAGGTTCTATGTGCTTTCAGTAAATCTAATTTTATTTAAGCCTACTGAACTATAATTTTTAATATACTTAGACAAAGTTAAACTATTTACGCTTTATAAACACTTAACAATACTGTCCGGCGGCAAATCCACAGCTCCAAGCATACTGAAAATTGTAGCCTCCCAACCAACCCGTTACATCGGTTACTTCACCTATAAAGTATAGGTCTTTGGCTTTTTTGGCTTCAAAGGTTTTTGAGCTCAACTCGTCGGTATCTACACCACCGAGTGTTACTTCTGCTGTTCTATAGCCTTCAGTGCCATTGGGTTTAATTTGCCAAGCGCGAATGTAATTTACTAACTCATCTATTTGAGCATGTGTAAGCTGATTAATATTACAATCTGGTATCGCTTTGCTTTCGTGCAGTATTTCTATAAAGCGTTTAGGTAAAATAGTCGCAAGGCTGTTTTTTAAAGACTTTTGGGCCTGCGTTTCTCGCCAATCAGCAAGTTGCTGCCTTAAATCAATTCCAGGTAGCAGGTTTATAGTGACAGCCTGCCCTGCTCGCCAAAATGAGCTTATTTGCAATATTGCAGGGCCTGATAACCCTCGGTGAGTAAAGAGGATATTTTCTTTAAATACGGTGCCATCTTCGCTTGAAACCTCACAAGGGATACTAATTCCCGACAGCCCTTCAAAGCGCTCTTTATCGTGTTGATGCAAAGTAAATGGCACAAGGGCGGCCATGGTTGGTAATACACTTAATCCAAACTGCTGTGCTACTTTATAGCCTATTGGCGTTGCACCCAGTTTTGGCATGGTTAAGCCACCCGATGCAATGACTAACGATTCACAGCTTAATGTTTCTTGCTCTGTGGTAACGCTATAGCCTGTTTCGGTCTTTGATACGCTGATCACTTCATTGCGTAGCTTTATATTTACTCCCGCCCACTCACATTCGGTCAGTAAAATATCCACAATGTCTTGTGCATTGTTATCGCAAAAAAGCTGGCCTAATGTTTTATGGTGATACGCCAAGCCATGTCTGTCCACCAGCTCAATAAAGTCATGCTGCGTATAGCGACTTAAACATGATTTAACAAAATGAGAGTTTCCACATAAATAGTTATCTGGCGTTGCGTTTTCGTTAGTGAAATTACAACGCCCACCACCACTTATTAAAATTTTACGACCTGGTTTTTTCCCCATATCAAGTACTGTAACGCTTCGGCCACGGTATCCAGCTTGCGCTGCACACATTAACCCTGCTGCTCCCGCACCTATTACAATTACATCTACTTGGGTCATTTATTTATCTCATTAAAAAATTTGCTCGATTATAGCAAAGTTTAATAGCTAACAACGCAGCATTTAAATTATTAGTAATAACACAACAAAATCGCATCAGTAATAAGTGATGACTAATTACCTGCACAACAAATCAATCCTTTATACCTGTTTTTAATTTATACGACAAATACTAAACGACGAGTAAACCGCTAAAAACCTGAGTTATAACTAAATGAAAGAGGTACATAATAATTTGATATTTTAACCTAGTTAACAGATCGTTTACTTTTGTTCCCGCATCGTGATCTTACATCACGAAATAATAAATAAAATCTAGGGATAATTATGACAACAAGTAAAACTTTTAAAAGATGCGCAATTGCAATTACAGTTAGTACGCTTTTTGCAGCAACATCTGGCATGGCTCAATCAGTTTCAAGTTCAGTGGCTGAAACATCGGCTAAACTACAAAGCCAAGGCGGCTTTGAAACTCAGTTCATTATTAAATATAAAAATAATAGCGAAATGGCGAGCCTCTCAACTGCAGACGCAAGCCCGTCTAGCATGAAAAAGCGCGCACAAAGCTTTGTTAAAAGCTTCGCTTCTAAAAAAGGCCAAGTAAAAGCAAAATACATTCGTGCAATGGCACTTAACAACCATCACGTAATGCGTGCTGATAAAAAATTAAGTACAGCAGAAGCCCAAGAGTTTATGCAAGAAATGATTGATTCAGGTAATGTTGAATACATTGAAGTGGATCAAATGTTAAAGCCGTTTTCAACTCCTAACGATCCACGCTTTGATGACCAATGGCACTACTACGAGCAAGCCGGTGGTTTAAACTTACCTACCGCATGGGATACCGCAACGGGTAGCGGTGTAGTTGTTGCTGTACTAGATACGGGCTACCGCCCTCATGCTGATTTAAACGCTAATATTTTACCGGGTTACGATATGATATCTAACCTATCGGTAGCAAATGATGGCGGTGGTCGCGATAGCGATGCACGTGATCCTGGTGATGCAGTTGCTGCGAATGAATGTGGCACTAACGGTGCACAAAACTCTAGCTGGCATGGTACGCATGTGGCCGGGACAGTTGCTGCGGTAACCAATAACGGCGAAGGCGTTGCAGGCGTAGCTTATAACGCAAAAGTAGTGCCTGTTCGTGTACTTGGTAAGTGTGGTGGTTTAACCTCAGATATTGCAGACGGTATTATTTGGGCATCTGGTGGAAGTGTTTCAGGTATTCCTGCTAACTCAAACCCTGCAGATGTAATAAACATGAGTTTAGGCGGCAGCGGTTCATGTAGCTCTACAACTCAAAATGCAATTAACACCGCGCGTAGTAACGGCACTGTGGTAGTTATTGCTGCAGGTAACGATAACGATAACTCAGCAAACTACAACCCAGGTAACTGTAATGGTGTAGTAAACGTAGCATCAGTGGGCCGTAATGGCGGCAGAGCTTATTACTCAAACTACGGTAGCAATATTGATGTTGCAGCACCGGGTGGCGCGCAAAGTTTTGCAAACGACTCTGAAGGCGTTCTATCAACTTATAACTCTGGTTCGTCTACACCTTCAAGCGACAGTTACGGTTTTTCGCAAGGTACATCAATGGCTGCACCTCACGTAGCAGGTGTTGCGGCACTTATTAAGCAAGCAAAACCAGATGCAACGCCTGATGAAATAGAAAGTATTTTAAAATCAACAACCCGTGCGTTCCCTGCTACATGTACTAACTGTGGTACGGGTATTGTTGATGCAGCCGCAGCTGTTGCAGCAGCAAGTGGCAGTACAACTCCACCAACAGGTGGCAATAATGAACTTGTTAGTGGTGAAGCTAAAACAGGTTTAAGTGGCGTAGCAAATGCACAAGCATTTTACACTATGACAGTGCCAAGCGGTACAACTAACGTCACGTTCACTATGAGTGGTGGCACTGGTGATGCTGATTTATACGTACGTGCAGGCAGAAAACCAACGACAACTACCTATGATTGTCGCCCTTATAAAGGTGGTAATAGCGAAGAGTGTTCTATTGATAATCCAACAGCGGGCACTTATCACGTAATGCTTAATGGCTACTCTGCATATTCAGCTGTGAGCTTGGTGGGTAATATTACTGGTGGTTCATCGTCTGGCGGCGGTACAGGCGCTCCACAAGCTGGCGGCGGCACTATAAACGATGTGACAGGCAATACTGGTCAGTGGAAGCATTACACGTTAGATGTACCTGCAGGAATGAGTACGTTCACAGTAACAACGTCGGGTGGAAGTGGCGATGCAGACTTATTTGTAAAATATGGAAGCCAACCAACAACAACTACGTACGATTGTCGCCCTTATAAAAATGGCAATGCAGAAACATGTACATTTACCGCTCCACAAGCAGGTACTTGGCATTTAAGCGTTAACGCTTATAGCACTTTCTCTGGTTTAACAATTAGCGGGCAATACCAACCGTAATTTAAAGTTTGAGCCGTAAATAAAAAACCGATGTTGTTTCCAACATCGGTTTTTAAATAGTAAGTTGCTGATTAATTAGAGCTAAAACCTACACCTTATTACTGTTATAGCTTCTCTAATACTGATTCTGCGCGGCTTACAACAAACTCTTTGTCTTGCTCTACAAATAAACCAGTTACTACTGCATTTTCAACAATCATAGCGTAACGCGTTGAGCGTACACCACCAAAACTAGCGGTATCTTTATCAAGCCCTAACGATTTAGTGAAACTTCCATCGCCATCAGCAAGCATTGTAATTTCTTGCGCGTTTTGCGAGTCGCCCCATGCTTTCATAACAAATGCGTCATTAACAGATACACAGTAAATAGCATCAATACCTTTCGCTTTAATTTTATCAGCAAGAGTAATAAATTCAGGTAGATGTGCATTTGAACACGTTGGTGTAAATGCACCTGGCACTGCAAATAACACGACTTTTTTACCTTCAAACAACTCTTTATTTGTAAGAGACTGCATACCATCGTCAGTTAATTGCGTTAGTGTAACTGCTGGTAATTCTTGGCCTTGCTCAATCATGGTAGTTCCTTGAAAAGATTAATACAGAATAAGTAACAAACATACTACGTAACCCAGAGCTGTATAGTAAAGGTCTATAGACCGAGCTCACTACATTTCATGAAAGCTATTTTAGCTTCTATAGTTTTCATGAAATTTATTGCTCTGCAGTTAAGGTAAATTTAAATCGTTTATAAAGCGAGAAAAGTCATTACCTAACTTTTTATCCCGCATACTGTACTCTACAATTGCTTTTAAATAACCGAGCTTATCTCCACAATCGTGAGAGCGGCCACTCATATAAAATGCTTCAACGGTTTCTTGTGCCATTAATGCGTCAATAGAATCAGTAAGCTGTATTTCACCGCCAGCACCTACAGAGGTTTTTGCTAGTAGAGGCCAAATATTTTTACTCAGTACATATCGCCCTACAACAGCAAGATTTGAAGGTGCTAAGTCTGCATCAGGCTTTTCAACCATCGCTTTAATTGCAGCACTTTTACCTGGCATTAACTCAACACCGTTTATATCAGCAATACCATATTTACTAACGTCTTCTTTAGCTACCGGCTCAAGCATTATTTGGCTTGCTTGAGTTTCTTTAAAACGTTTAATCATCGCAGCTAAGTTTTCAGTTTCTTGATCGGCAGTATAAGCATCAAGTATCACGTCTGGAAGGAGTACTACAAAGCTATCGTCTCCTATTATTGGCTTAGCGCACAAAATAGCATGCCCTAGCCCTTTAGCTTCACCTTGGCGTACACTCATAATAGTTACATCAGGCGGACAAATAGATCGAATTTCATCTAATAAAGCACGTTTAACACGTTTTTCAAGAGTGGCTTCTAGTTCATAGCTTGTATCAAAATGGTTTTCGATTGCATTTTTAGAGCTGTGTGTAACCAATACAATATCTTTAATACCGGCAGATACACATTCGCTGACAATATATTGAATTAAAGGTTTATCGACTATTGGGAGCATTTCTTTTGGAATAGCTTTTGTCATAGGAAGCATTCTCGTCCCTAAGCCAGCTACTGGAATAACAGCTTTCATATCTATCCTTAGTGATTAAGTTTGTAAATAAAATAACAGATACAAAATAGATACCAGCTGAATAAAGCCACATCTTTTGAAGAAGTAAATTTTAAGCTATTTTTTTAAAGAAAGACTTCATATTTTTAGCAGTTTAAAGCTAGTTAGTAAGTTGTGAAACTTATTAATGATTTTTTGGAAGTATAATTAAGCAATGTATATGTTGGGAGGAAAGGAGAAAAGCCTAGTATTATTATTTGTAACAACCCTAGGCTTATAAATCTTTGAACGTATTCTTATCAATGGTAAAGCTATAAATATTATTATAACTAAAGACCAGCACGCTCTTTAATCACTGCAATAAGCGGTGAGCTAGCAAAATTGCCTTCTACCCAACTAATGTCAGCACCATCAGCTAACGCACTTTTTGATAAGTTTTTAACTATATACTCACCAGTATCCACTGCATTACTAGCAACGGCATGACGTAGCAAGTTATTACCGTTACATTGCACTGCATCATAAATATTACGAATTTTCACGCGAGAGCTTTTAAGCTTACTACGTAATCGGTTTTTATCGTCTGCCGCAATATATTCACAAATAGATACTGCTAACTGATCTTCAGCATTTGCAGGTGCTGTGTACGAAAACGAACTTACTGCTACAACAACAGTAACTACAACTAGCTTTGGTAATTTAAACATATCAAACCCTTTATGGTACTTTATTCTTATATAGACTGTTTAATATTATACCAACCTACTAAAAATTACGCAATAATGTTAATGTTCTTTATATAAGGTTACGAATTTATAACTAGATTTATTCTTTTCGTCTGGGAGATTTTCTTGCTCTTCTTTTATGCCCCAATTAGCTACTTTATTGTAATCAGGAAACTGTGTATCGCCTTTAACATCTAAATCAATAAAGGTTAAATACAGGCGTTCTGCTTTTGGTAAAAATTGCTCATAAATATTACCACCACCAATAATCATCACTTCTTCAACTGCACAAACTAGTTCTAGTGCGGCCTCTGGCGTAGTTACTACTTCAATACCCTCTGCAGTATATTCGCTGTTTCGAGTAATAATAATATTACGACGCCCAGGTAAAGGACGGCCTATTGACTCAAAAGTTTTACGACCCATGATCACAGGTTTACCCGTAGTTACTTTTTTAAAATGCTGAAGATCTGCTGGTAAATGCCATGGCATTTTATTATCTAGGCCAATTACACGGTTATTTGCCATGGCTGCAATCATTGAAATTATCATAATAAACACCTAGTACTTTATTCTTAAAAAAAGAAAAAGGAGCATAAGCTCCTTTTTAATAAATTCTATTTAATTAACGCTCGTAGACAACTTCTACGTCGTAATCATCTTCATCCCAGTCGTCCCAATCATCATCATTGCCTTTACCTTTAGTGGCTTTTTCATGATAGGTATCCCACTTAAATTCAACTTCTTCATCTTCAACTTGTACAAACTTCTCTTTAGGCATGCTATCAAGTAGTGTCATTATGTTGTGGATTAAAGGTTGAGTATTAAGTTTATTAATTGCTGAAATGTGATAAATATTTTCAGTTTCGCCCAGCTCTTCTGCAATCGCTTCGCATAGCGCTTTTGCTTCATCTTCTGGTAATAAATCTATTTTATTAAACACTAACCAGCGTGGTTTTTCAGCTAATTTAGGACTGTATTGGTGTAGCTCGTTAATAATCGAGAATGCATTATCAACAGGGTTTGAACCATCTACCGGCATTACATCAATAATGTGCAATAACACACGACAACGCTCTAAATGCTTCAAGAAGCGAATACCTAGGCCTGCACCATCAGATGCACCTTCAATTAGACCCGGAATATCGGCTATAACAAATGATTTATTTGCTTCAGGACGTACCACACCTAAATTAGGAATAAGCGTCGTGAATGGGTAATCAGCTACTTTTGGTCTTGCTGCAGATACACTGCGGATAAACGTAGATTTACCTGCATTTGGTAATCCTAGTAAGCCTACATCAGCTAATAATAGTAACTCTAACTTTAAGTTACGTACTTCACCGGGTGTGCCCAATGTTTTTTGACGAGGTGCTCGGTTAGTACTTGATTTAAAACGTGCATTCCCCAAGCCGTGGAAACCACCTTTTGCAACCAAAATTCGTTGACCATCTTGAGTTAAGTCGCCAAGTCCCTCTTGGGTATCAACATCCATGATGCGCGTGCCTACAGGCACCATAACAAATAAGTCATCGGCTTTTCGGCCTGTACAGTTACGGCTACGACCGTTAGTACCACGTTCAGCTCTATGAAAGCGCTCAAACTGATAATCAATTAGGGTATTTAAGTTTTCATCAGCTTGTAGATAAACACTACCACCGTCTCCACCGTCACCGCCGTCTGGTCCACCATCTGGAACATATTTTTCACGACGGAAAGACACGATACCGCTGCCACCGTCTCCAGCTTCTGCGCGAATTTCTACTTCATCTACAAACTTCATGATTACTCACTTTAGGGATTGGCTTGTTTAATAACTCTATTATATACCCAAGCCAACACAAATGCAGGCTTGGGTATATATTTTGACTGACTACAAAACAAAAAACCCCGCAAAGGCGGGGTTTTTAACTACCTTACTGATTACTCAGTTACGATAGTTACGTATTTACGGTTTAAAGGACCTTTTTGTTCAAACTGAACTTTACCATCTGCTTTTGCGAAGATAGTGTGGTCTTTACCGATACCTACGTTAGTACCAGGGTGGAAACGAGTTCCACGCTGACGAACAATGATGCTACCCGCTAGAACTGATTCGCCACCAAAACGCTTAACACCTAGGCGTTTGCTTTCTGAATCGCGACCGTTACGAGTACTACCAGCTGCTTTTTTATGTGCCATTTCTAAGTACCTCTAATTAAGCGCTAATGCTAGTGATTTTAACTTCAGTGAACCATTGACGATGGCCCATTTGCTTACGAGAATGCTTACGGCGTCTAAATTTAACAACCTTAATCTTCTCACCGCGACCATGTGAAACAACCTCAGCTGTTATCTTGCCACCGTTTACGAACGGTACACCGATCTCGATTTTCTCACCATCAGCAACTAAAAGTACTGAATCAAATTCTACTGCCGCACCAGTTTCAACGTCTAATTTTTCAAGACGAATCGTTTGACCTTCAGTCACACGATGCTGTTTACCACCACTTTGGAAAACCGCGTACATAATTAACTCCGTCTGTGCACCCTCAAATCGGCGCAACTAAAATATTCTTCGATAGGGCGCGAAGTTTACGCTAACGCGAAATAACTAGCAAGCCTATTTTGTAATTAAAATGAATAAAAAGTAGCTGCTTTGAGAGCAATTCAATATTTACCCCATTTTATATTAATTAGCCCTTTTGCCAAGCGCTTTTTAACTCTTAGTCGAAATAAATTAATGTACTCAAATATGACCCTCACAGCTTAATATCTAAGCACACCATAAACTGTATATTGATTATCAATTAATCAGTTATCTTGGCTAATTCAGTCTAAATTAAGTACTTTAATAGTGTTTTTTCAATCAATCGTCACAAAATATCGAGCTAGTGCATTTTTTGTTGTACAATCTGCGCCGTTCACACATAAAAATTGGCTCGGAGATCAATGGATATAAAAGCTATCCAGGCGTTAATCGAAAGCGATATGAATGACGTCAATCAACTTATACATGCGCAAATGCGCTCAGATGTGGCGTTAGTTAATCAGCTTGGTTTATATATAGTTAGCAGTGGCGGCAAACGCGTTCGTCCAATGCTCGCGATTTTAGCAGCCAAAGCGCTCGGTTATCAGGGTAAAGATCACATAACACTTGCAACAATTGTTGAGTTTATTCATACAGCAACGCTATTGCATGATGATGTTGTAGATGAATCAAACTTACGACGTGGCACACCTACAGCAAATGCTGAATTTGGTAATGCTGCTAGCGTATTGGTTGGTGACTTTATTTACACTCGTTCATTTCAGCTTATGGTTGGCCTTGGAAAAATGCAGGTTATGCAAGTACTTGCCGATGCAACAAACATTATTGCTGAAGGTGAAGTATTGCAGTTAATGAACTGCAACGACCCAGATACAACCGAAGCCAGTTATATGCAGGTTATTTACTCTAAAACAGCTAAGTTGTTTGAAGCAGCGACAGGCCTTGCTGCCATTATTACTGAGCAAGACCAAACTACTCTCGATGCACTAAACCTATATGGTATGCATTTAGGTACTGCGTTTCAGCTAGTAGATGATGTACTCGATTACAATGCAGATGCTGAGCAGTTGGGTAAAAACATTGGTGATGATTTAGCTGAAGGCAAACCAACGCTTCCACTTATTTATGCTATGCAACATGGTAGCGAGCAGCAAACGCAGCTTATTCGTGATGCAATAGAGCACAGTAATGGTATGGAGCATTTAGAAGAAATTCTATCGGCACTAAAGCAAACTAATGCGCTTGAATTTACAATGCAAAAAGCAGAGCTTGAAGCTGACAAAGCTATTGCGTGTTTAGACTTTTTAGCTGAGTCTGACTATAAGCAAGCACTCGTAAGCCTTGCTCGTATTGCGGTTGACCGCGACCACTAGTTTTAACTAGTTACACAGTGTGAAATTAATTCTGAGCAATAAAAAAGCCTGCAAATGCAGGCTTTTTTGTTATTCTACTTTGGCTATTACGCCATGAAATCAACACCTTCTTTGATGTCTTTTTTCAGTGTTTCAAGCATGTCATTTTTTGCTTTTGTTTCAAATGCGCTTAGTTCGCCGTAAGAAAGAATCTCTTCTACGCCGTTTTTACCTAAACGTACTGGATGTGCAAAGTACTCTGCATCGCCATTTTCAACAGCAACGTAAGCGTAATCTACAACTTCTTCACCCTGTAGGCCTTTAACTAAAGACATACAAAAACGAGCTGCAGCAGCACCCATAGATAACGTAGCTGAACCACCGCCTGCTTTAGCATTTACAACTTCAGTACCCGCATTTTGGATACGTGGAGTAAGTGCAGCAACTTCTTCATCAGTGAAAGAAACACCTTCAACTTGAGAAAGTAGAGGAAGAATAGTTGTGCCTGAGTGACCACCAATTACTGGTACTTTCACAGTTGCTACGTCTACGCCTTTAAGTTCAGCAACAAATGCTTCTGAACGAATAACGTCAAGCGTAGTAATACCGAATACGCGTTTAGCGTCGTAAGTACCTGCTTTTTTGAATACTTCAGCAACGATTGGAACTGTGCCATTTACTGGGTTAGTAATAATACCTACTAACGCTTTAGGACAGCTAGCAACAATGCCTTCTGCTAAAGTTTTGATGATGCCAGCATTTACATTAAATAAATCAGCACGATCCATACCTGGTTTACGTGGCATACCCGCTGGGATAAGAACGATGTCAGAGCCTTCAAGCGCTTTGTTTAATTCGTCTGCGCCAAAGCCTGCTACTTTAACATCTGTTGGGATGTGAGAAAGGTCAACCGCAACACCTGGTACTACTGGTGCAACATCATAAAGTGATAATTCAGAGCCAGCTGGTAAGCCTGTTTTTAATAATAAAGACAACGCTTGGCCGATACCGCCTGCAGCACCTAATACAGCAACTTTCATTGGAATTCTCCGTAATTTGAGGTAGGAAACATTTGTGGCTCTTAAGATAATGAAATTAGCGACTAAAAACAAATTTATCCTGTCTATTTCAAGTATATTTTCGACCATAGTCGTAAACTTTTGTGATTTAACGCATCAAACTGGCAAGTTAACTAAACAACTGCTGCATAATTATTCATTTTTGTGTAGAATTTGCGGCATAAATAACAAAAACGAATAAAGACTATGCAACCACAAGATAAACAAGAAGCACTGGTAAAAGCATTTAAATCACTATTAAAAGAAGAAAATTTTGGCTCTCAAGGCGAAATAGTTGATGCATTAAAAGATCAAGGCTTTGACAATATAAGCCAAAGTAAAGTATCGCGCATGCTAAGTAAATTTGGTGCTGTACGCACACGTAACGCCAAACAAGAAATGGTTTACTGCTTACCAGCTGAAATGGGTGTACCTACGGCTAAAAGCCCATTACGCCAATTAGTAATCGACATTATGCACAACGAAATGATGATCATTATTCGTACCAGTCCTGGTGCAGCACAATTAATAGCACGATTATTAGATTCATTAGGTAAAGCAGATGGCGTACTAGGCACAATTGCAGGCGACGATACTATTTTTATCGCCCCAGCTAAAATATCTGAAATAGACGTAACACTTGAACGTGTTCGCATTTTATTTGATACGGTTTAATAACTAAATTAGTAAACTAAATCTGTTTTAAAAACCCGACTGAAGGTGCAAAAAAAGCAGAACCCATATCGGCTTGAGTAAAATCAAGCCAGTGGTCGTAACAATCTCCTTCCCCTAAACGACTATTAAGTACTTTTTCAAATGCGGTGCCCGTACAAGCGCATGTAATTGATAACATTCCCTGCTCATACACATCGCCATAAGGCATGCTCTGATTTAATAGTAGCGGTTGCCCGTCTTCGTCTTTTAGCTCACTTCGCGAAGCATGGCTGGTTTCGATCGCGGGGGTAATTAGTGTGTTATCAAGGCGCGTACGCCCCATTATTTGTTCTTGCTCACTCAATGATAAGTGCTGCCACATAGTTAAGTCATGCTTATAACGTTGTACATGAATATAACTCCCCTGATCTTCAAAATTACCAGGGTTACTAATTAAAGCCGTAGCGCGTTTTTTTCTTCCATGCGCGGTGTCGCCACCATAAATAAAACCATTAAAATCACGACCATCTAAAAAGCGAAAGTTACGAATTTGCTCTACCAGCTCAACATCGGGGGCAAATAGTTTTAAAATTTGCAGCGCAAATAAATGGTTAACGTCTTCACGGTCAGAGCGAATTTGCACAAATAAATCGCACGGTTGTACGCTCATTTGGTGATCGCTGTGGTTTATATTAGGAAAGCTCTGTAATTCACTAGGAATGAACTCTGGGAGAATATGCGGCCAATACTGGGCGCCAATAGCAACCATACAAGAGAGCATTGATTCTGAAAATTGATCGCTAAACTCTTCTTCAATAGCGCTTACTTGTTTTAACTTTGCGCGAAGTGATTCATCTTGACCATCAAACACATTAAAAAATAAGTGCAAACCGTGTAAGTTTGCTTCAGCACAAATCCCTGATTGCGCTTGCGCCATTGTTATTCCTTAATTTTACAGATAAAAACACAGCGAATAACAAATTAATTACGATTCGAAAAAATTCACCGTGTGAGGTTTTATTTTTATTATAACCTGCTCATCATTTTCAAATGACTGGCCATATTGTGCAGCAACTTCAATTTCTTGTTCATCAATAACAACCGAATAAACATACGCAGAACCAATAAAGCGACGACTTATGATTGTAGCTCGCTTGCTGAACTTGTCACTCTGGTTATCTACCACTAATTCTATTTGATGAGGGCGCACATATATAAGCCCTACGCTTACGCTATGCTTATTTTCAACATAGGACTCGACTAAACCAAATGGTGTTCTGTATTCAGTTGCTGTTAACACTTCTGCGTTCAAGTATATGCCTTGACCCAGAAATTCTGCAACCTCCTTTGAACATGGCGCTGCAAAAAGCTGCTCAGGCGTGCCTTGTTGCTCAATTTTACCGCGATGCATAATGGCAAGTGTATCTGAAAAGGCAAACGCCTCTTCTTTTGAGTGTGTAACAAATACAGCAGATACTTGAGTTGCCTTAATAATTCGACGTATATCGGCAATTAATTCAAAGCGTACTTGTGTGTCGATATTTGAAAAAGGTTCATCAAGTAGCAATAAACTAGGCTTATAAGCTAATGCACGAGCAATAGCTACGCGTTGTTGTTGACCACCCGATAACTGATGCGGGAACCTGTCGGCACAGCCAATTAAATGTACCAGCTTAAGCATTTCATCAACGCGTTGCTGCTTTTGAGCTTTACTCATTTTACTAAGCCCAAATGCAATATTATTTGCCACCGTTAAATGCGGAAACAACGCATAATCTTGAAACATCATGCCGATGTTACGGTGCTCAGGCGAGACAAACGATTGCTCATCACTCACTAATTTACCGTCTATAAAAATAGACCCTTGCTTAGCTTCAATTAAACCTGCAATCGCTTTTAACGTGGTCGTTTTGCCGCACCCACTCGCTCCGAGTAGGCAAACAATTTCATCTTTACCCACCGTTAAATCTAAATTGTGGATAACCTTTGTACCGTTATAGTGATAGCTCACGCCTTGTAAAATTAAACTACTCATTTAACTACGCTGCTCCATAGAACGATTAATAAAATACAAAGGAATAAACCCAACAATAACAATAAATAATGCCGATATTGAAGCAAGCTCTAACTGCTCGTCACTCACATACTGAAATACATGAGTAGCTAAGCTTTCAAAATTAAACGGTCTGAGCAATAGCGCAGCCGGCAGTTCTTTCATGCACTCAATAAATACCAATAACGCAGCAGTAAGCAATCCTCTTCGCAGTAAAGGTAGGTGCACTAAACGCAGTGTTTGTCCTTGGCTTTTACCCATTGATTGGCTTGCCATATCAAGTGATGGGCTAATACGTAAAAAACTCGACTCAATTGCTCCGTGTGCAATGGCGTAAAACCTAACAATATAAGCAATAATAATAGTAAGAATGCTACCTGTAAGCAGTAAGCCAATATCTAAATTATACGGCTCGAGCGCTGTGTTAATGGTGTTCTCTAATAATGTAAGTGGTAACAAAACCGCAATAGCGAGTACTGTGCCAGGCAACGCATATCCTGTGCTTGCTAAACGCCCAGGAATAAGCGGATACGTTTGCTTTGCCACACGCTGATAAAAAACGACAAAAATACTCAACGTAATCGTTATTAGGCTCACAACCCCAGCCACTTTTAAACTTTGCCAAGCGTAACTAAAAAACTCTACATTCCATGCTTTATCAAAGTAGGTAATGGCGTAATTTATAAGTACTGCAATAGGGATTACAAACGCGATAAATAAAATAAAGCTGCAAAATGCCGTTGCGAGCCAAGCTGACTTTCCTTTTAATACATAGAGAGATTCACTATTTACACTTGATTGGCGCTCAAATACCGCTTGGTTACGACGACTAAAGCGCTCTGCCATTAATGCTAAAAATAACAGTAATAACATCACACCCGATATTTTAGCTGCCGCTGTAAGTGAGTAATAACCAAACCACGTATCGTATACGGCAGTCGTTAATGTACTTACGGCAAAATAACTCACTGTTGCAAAGTCAGCCATGGTTTCCATACTTATAAGCGCAAGAGCCGCCACAATAGCCCCACGAGAGAGTACTAAGCTTACTTTAAAGAAACTTTGCCAAGGAGATAATCCCATTAACTGGCTAGCTTGTACTAATTTGAATGACTGCTCGCGAAGAGCCGTTTTAAAAATCAAAAATAAATACGGATAAAGCACCAAGGCAATCATAACGATGGCCCCGGGTAATGTACGTATATCAAAAAACCAATAGTCATTAGGCGATTGCCAGCCAAACCATTCTCTCAGCGCTATTTGCACCGGGCCCGCATAATCTAATAAATCAGTGTATACATAGGCAATAATATAGGTGGGCATAGCAAGGGGCAGCATAAGTGCCCATTCAAACTGTTTTTTACCCGGGAAACTACAGTAAGCCGTTAGCCACCCAAGTGGCAAAGCTATGGCGCAGCTAAGGACGCAAACACCTAAAACAAGCAATACGGTATTGGTTATGTAATCCCAAAGCACGGTATCCCACAGGTGAGAAAACACCTCAGAGCTACCTTGTAGAGATTCAAAAAGAAGAAAAAACAACGGGGCCGATAGAATTAAGCCAGTCGACCACGCAAAGAGCTGCCATTTAGACAGCTTAAATTTATTAGTCATTAAAGATCGAACTTCACCTCATCAATTAGCTTAAGTGCTAACGGACGATATTTACTAATCTCATCAAGTGGCAAGCTGTCTTCTTTAAAACTCCCCCAAGAGGCAACCAAACTTGATAGTTCAACACCCGACTTAACTGGATACTCCATATTTAATGAGGCATACATGTTTTGTGCTTTGCTGTCGGTCATATATTCTATGAGCTTTAATGCATTTTCAGGGTTTTTAGCATATTTGGTAATAACCGCACCCGATACATTTATGTGTGAGCCACGATTAGTTTGATTCGGAAAGTTAATATTTACGGCCTCTGCCCAACCTTTTTGTTCTTTATCTTCTAGCATTTTACCAAGGTAGTAGCTATTACCTAATGCCAAGTTACATAAACCTTCTTTAACGGCTTTAACTTGAGCACGATCGTTACCTTGAGGTTTACGTGCTAAATTAGCCTTAACACCTTCAAGCCACTCTTTGGTTTGCGCTTCACCATGGTGTGCAATCATAGAAGCCACTAAACCTAAGTTATATGGATGTTTGCCAGAGCGCGTACAAATTTGTCCTTTGTATTTAGGATCTGCTAAATCTTCATAAGTGAGCTTAGGTAACTCACCAACTCGCTCTTTTGATGAATACACATTACGCACTCGCTTAGTAAGCGCGACCCATTGGCCATCACCGTCACGAAAAGCTGCAGGCACGTTATTATTTACACTGTCACTTTTTATAGTTTGTGTTAATTTTAAATCTTCTAATTGAATAAGCGCACTAAAATTAGAGGTTAATACTAAATCGGCTTTACTATGTTTACCTTCACGTTTAACACGCTCAATTAACCCTTTTTTAGCAAAAACAACATTGGTTTTTATTCCCGTTTGTTTTGTAAAATCGTCTAAAATTGGCTGAATCAAAAACGGCTGACGAAAAGAATATATATTAACAACGTCACTTGCAAAGGCTGGTGCCGATGCTGCTAACCCTAAAACAAGTGTAAATACTGTCTTCATTATTTCACCTAAATAATTGTTATTATCATCGAATTCTACCGCGCTCATTCAAAAAGTGCACACTTTAAATAAATGTAAATATGTAAATAACGCCCAAAAAGGAAATGCAGTGTAAGAGATGTCTCACGGATGTGACAGCTAATGAGTAAAAATCAAGATAAAAAACACACAAAAACAACCTAAGCACCTGTATTAATTTAACTTTTACATTATTACTATTGCGTAAATACTAATTGAATGTAGTTTTATCCCTATTTTAGTTGCTCTATTGCACTATAATTTACGCATCAACCAAGCAATGACGCTTATTGAGTAAAAGGAAATGGACTGCTTACTCAACCAACCAATGATTAGGTTACCAGGACAACACGGATTTTAGGACAGGCTCAGGATGAGTATCACAACGCAATGTTGTAAAAAGGACAGCGTCAGGAAGATGCGAAAAGGATAACAACACGGCTAAGTTGTTTAACAGGATGTTTAAGGAATAAATGGACAGGCCTTTAAGGCAACACAATGGATTGGTTAAAATAGGGATACACTAGGAAGTGTAATTAAGGATTTGGTAATAGTATTTACCCTACAGGATGTTTAGGAATTTAAGGATACAGGCCCGGATGGTCTACATTACATAGAACTAAAAAGTAATATAGTAATAAACATGGATTAGTAAAAATTGGAGTTGATTAAGTTCAATTGCAGGATGCAGAAAATTAGAAGATTCCGCAAGCGCGCCTAGAGATAGAGCGCGCTTTTCTTTACCTAAAATTTGGGTTTAGTAAAGCTCTAAGCAACTACCACTAACTTTTGCAGGGTAATACTGCATCCCAGCTAATCAATATCAACACCTTCAAATACTTTATTAATATTTTAAATTTCGCTAAGTTTTTCATTAATTGCGCCGATAACTAAGTAACGCAAGGATCATAAATACTCAATGGATATGAATTTTAAAACGCCGCAAAGCAATACCTTTTTATGTAAAGTATCAGACGCAAGTACAGCAAAACCAATTGGTGTTTTTGGTGCCCAAACTCCCAACAAAAATCCGTATAAAGCTTTATTTAGCCCCAAAGGTTATAACTTTTTAAATATGCCAATGAGTGAGTTTAAAAACATACTTAACGTAATTATCCAGTTAGAAAGCGATATTTTTATTAGTAAATGGGGTGAGGGTTCTCGACCTGATGAATTTAGTTATCAGCTTAATAGAATAGCAAACGCTATTGCGACTACTCACTTTAAGGGAAAAACCGATATTAGCTGTTACTTTTTAAAGCGAGTCGAAGAGGCTAAGGATATGATTGGTGAGGACTGCACCTCGTTTATTCAGGCTCACAATAGCGTAAGCCAATTATATAATACGGTTTTACAATTAACATCTGAAGAAGGCTTCAGAGCAATTCAAAATAAAGCACTTGCTCACTTAAAAGAGCAGCAAGCTTTCGCTTAACTGCGTAAAACTACTCTTCTAGCGGTCGGCCTTTATTGCGCTTACCAAGCAAATACGCATCACGAAACTTAATAAAATGCTGTTCTAATTTAGAAGATGCATCCATTTCTCCCGCAAGCGCTAGCACCATAATAGCCACTTCAGCAGTGCCTAGTTGATGCGCATGAGGGGCAACACGTAATCGGTAATCAGATAGTTTATCAGCAGTAACAGAAAGTACAGGCAAGTTATCTAAGTATGGGCTTTTGCGAATCATTTTTTTAGCTTCACGCCAGGTACCATCTAAAAATATAAATAGCGGTTTTTTACCCTCTTCAATACTTATTTCGGTAATGGCCCTGCCCTCTTCTACATCTTCAGCAGGGAATACTACCATTGGCTGATATTGTGAATCGCTTATCAAAGCTAAAAGAGCGGGGTTAGGGTCTGTTCTATCCCATCTAAATGCGTGGTTATCTGGCACTATTTCAGCAATTAAGCGCCCAGTATTAGAAGGTTTAAAACTTTCATTGTGATACATTAATAAGCACACAGCTGCTTTACAATCTGCATGCTCAACACCTTTACAAATACAGTAGTGCTTAGCTATTAAGCATTGCTCACAGCGATCTAATTTACCGCCTCGAGCATTAAACTCTCGACGGGATTCACTTATTTGTTGAGCGCGTAATGCTAAAACTGAGTTTTTCACTGTATTTACCTTCAATTAATTAAGCGCGCATTGTAACGACTTATCGCTATTTAATCTTATATTTATAGTCATACCAACCTGCATAAATCTTTGATCAATTTAACGAATTAAATTGCACTATAACGTCGTTAAAAATTTTTTATTTAAAACAACTAGATACAAAAACTTTTGCCTAGTTCTAGCGTAATTTTCTTAACGTTAAATAGACCCCATATATAAGCAGATTGGTATCATTGAATTAATTCAACATCTCTTAAATTAAAAACCAGACATAAAAAACCCAACCGAAGTTGGGTTTTTCAAACAAATGCTAAAAAGTTAAATTACTTCTTTTTAACTGCTTTTTTGTTTGGCAAGTCAGTGATCGAACCTTCAAAAATTTCAGCTGCAAGGCCGATTGATTCATTCAATGTAGGGTGAGCATGAATAGTAAGCGCTAAGTCTTCACCATCAGCACCCATTTCAATACCTAAACCGATTTCGCCAAGCATTTCGCCCGCGTTAATACCGATCATAGCACCACCGATTATACGGCCACTTTCTTTATCAAAGATAAGTTTAGTAGAACCTTCAGTACGAGATGATGCAATAGCACGACCAGAAGCTGCCCACGGGAATACCGCAGTTTCAATTTTTAGGCCTTGCTCTTTTGCTTCTTTCTCAGTAACACCTACCCAAGCGATTTCTGGGTCAGTATACGCAATCGAAGGAATACATTTAGGGTCGAAGAAATGCTTCTGACCAGAAATAACTTCTGCAGCAACATGACCTTCATGAACCGCTTTATGCGCAAGCATAGGCTGGCCAACTAAGTCACCAATTGCAAAAATATGGCTTACGTTAGTACGTAATTGCTTATCAACATTAATAAAGCCACGCTCATCAACGTTTACGCCCGCTTTTTCAGCATCAAGTAAGTTACCGTTTGGAGTACGGCCAACTGCAACAAGCACTTTGTCGTAACGTACAGGTTCTGCTGGTGCGTTTTTACCTTCAAACGTTACGTATAAGCCATCTTTTTTAGCTTCAACGCCAACAACTTTAGTTGAAAGCATTACGTTGAATTTTTTGCTTACGTATTTTTGGTAAATTTTGATAATGTCTTTATCAGCTGCAGGAACTAATTGGTCAGCAAATTCTACAACATCAATTGCAGAACCTAGTGCACGGTAAACCGTACCCATTTCAAGACCGATAATACCACCACCAAGTACAAGTAGTTTTTCTGGTACGTCTTTAAGCTCTAGCGCACCAGTTGAATCAATTACACGGTCATCTTGTGGGATGAAAGGTAAGTTAACTGGTTTAGAACCTGCTGCAATAATCGCGTTATCAAACGTGATAGTTGTAGAGTCTTTTTCGCCTTCAACTACTAAAGTATTGCTGCCAGTGAATTTGCCGTAACCAGATACAACTTTCACTTTACGCATTTTAGCCATGCCCTCTAGTCCACCAGTTAACTGGCCAACTACAGAATCTTTCCAAGTACGAACTTGGTCAAGATCGATCTTTGGTGCGCCAAAAGTAACACCATGAGATGACATTTCAGCTGCATCATCAATCACTTTAGCTACGTGTAAAAGTGCTTTAGAAGGAATACAACCAACATTAAGACATACGCCGCCTAATGTTTCGCGAGATTCTACCAATGTAACTTCTAAGCCCAAGTCAGCAGCACGGAAAGCCGCAGAATAACCACCAGGACCACCGCCTAGTACAACAACTTGAGTTTTTAATTCGTTGCTCATGCTTTTACCTTAATTGTTTGAACGGGACACTGCCCTAAAATTTAACTGCCATGTTTCTGCAAGGCAGAAAGAGTGAGCAGCGCACAAAGTGATGCAATTCGTACAAAGATTGTATCATTGCAAATGGTAAAAATCCCAGCTAAAAACAACTGGCTGGGATTTGATTCTATTTATTATCTAACGATTACATCACCAATTGGCGAATATCGCTCATGTAACTTGCAAGAGTCACCGTAAAGCGTGCAGCTAAGGCTCCGTCAATAACCCTATGGTCGTATGACATAGACAGCGGAACCATTAGTTTTGGTTCAAACTCTTTGCCATTCCATTTAGGTTTCATTTCAGATTTAGACACACCTAAAATAGCCACTTCTGGTGCATTAACAATCGGCGTAAATGCCGTACCGCCAATACCGCCAAGGCTAGAAATAGTAAAACAACCACCTTGCATATCAGACGATGTAAGCTTCCCGTCACGTGCTTTAACAGATACTTCCATTAATTCGCGTGATAGTTCAATAATGCCTTTTTTATCAACATCTTTAAACACTGGTACAACTAAACCGTTTGGCGTATCAACTGCAACACCAATGTTAATGTACTTTTTAAGAATTAAGCTTTCGCCGTCTGCAGAAAGCGATGAGTTGAATTTTGGAAATTCAGCAAGTGCTTTTGCAGCTGCTTTCATTACAAACACAAGTGGCGTAATTTTAACACCCAGCTTTTTCTTCTCGCTAAGCACATTTTGCTCTTTACGGAATACTTCAAGGCTTGTGATATCAGCTTCGTCAAACTGTGTAACATGTGGGATTTGCACCCAGTTACGGTGTAAATTTTTGCCTGATAGCTTTTGAATACGAGACAGCTTTTGCTCTTCAATTTCGCCAAATTTAGCAAAATCAACTTTAGGCCATGGAATAAGACCAAGCTCGCTACCACCAGCGCTACTACCTGCAGATAATTGACCCGACTCAACTTGCTTAACTAGGTTTTTAACGTAGTTTTGCACGTCTTCTTTAACTATACGGGCTTTGCGACCAGTGCCTTTAACGTTAGCTAGGTTAATACCAAACTCACGCGCTAAACGGCGAACAACAGGTGATGCATGAGCATACGCGCTGTTTTCTGTGAAGCTTTCATTACTTGCTTTTGCTGGTGCCGCTTGAGCCGGTGCCGACTCAGTTTTAGCAGCTGCTGCAGGTGCTGATTTTTCAGCGGGTGCAGGTGCTGCTACTGGCGCGCTGCCTGCAACTTCAAATACAAAAATTAATGAGCCTGTCGATACTTTATCGCCAGCGGCTACTTTAATTTCTTTAACTGTACCTGCAAATGGAGCTGGTACTTCCATTGCAGCTTTGTCGCCTTCTACGTTTAAGATTGATTGATCTTCTTCAACCGTATCGCCAACTGCAACCATAATTTCAGTTACTTCAACTTCATCGCCACCAATATCAGGTACATTAACTTCTTTAGTACTTGGTGCTGCGTTTGCTGTTGAGCTAGCTGCTGGCGCTTCTACAGGAGCCGACTCTTTAGCCGGTGCTGCAGATTCACTTCCTGCTACTTCAAAAACAAACACTAATGAGCCTGTTTTAACTGTATCGCCAGCGGCGACTTTAATCTCTTTAACTATACCGGCAAATGGAGCGGGTACTTCCATTGCTGCTTTGTCGCCTTCAACGTTTAAGATAGATTGCTCTTCTGAAACGGTGTCGCCAACAGCAACCATGATTTCAGTTACTTCAACTTCATCATCGCCAATATCTGGTACGGTTACTTCTTTAGTTGAAGAACCTGTAGAAGCAGCAGGTCCTGCCTCTTCAGATTTAGCTGGAGCAGCGGCTGATGCTTTTTCTTCACCAGTGCTTTCACTCTCGCCTTCAAACAAAAATACTAAAGAGCCAGTTGTAACGGTGTCGCCAACGTTTACTTTAATCTCTTTCACTGTACCCGCTTGCGAAGCAGGTATTTCCATTGATGCTTTGTCGCCTTCAACATTTAATAATGATTGGTCCACATCTACTTTGTCGCCAACGCTTACTAATATTTCGGTTACTTCTACTTCATCGTCACCAATATCTGGTACTTTAATTTCAATACTCATTGCAAACCTCTTATGCGTACAGTGGGTTAAGTTTGTTAGTGTCGATGTTGAACTTTTTAAGTGCTTCAACAACTACTGACTTCTCAACTTCACCGCGTTTAGCAAGTTCAGATAACGTAGCAACAACAACGTAGCCCGCGTTAACTTCAAAGTGACGACGTAGGTTTTCACGGCTATCAGAACGACCGTAACCATCTGTACCTAACACTTTGTAGTTGCTGCTTGGAATAAATGAACGCGCTTGTTCTGCGTAGTTTTTCATGTAATCCGTTGCTGCAACAGTCACAGAGTCGTTTAATACGCTTGTGATGAATGCTGTTTTTTGCTCGCCTTCAGGATTAAGCATGTTGAAACGTTCAACATCTTGACCTTCACGCGTTAATTCGTTGAAAGACGTTACAGAGAACACGTCAGACGCAATGCCATACTCTTCGCTTAGAATCGTAGCGGCTTTACGTACTTCAGTCATAATAGTACCTGAGCTTAATAGCTGTACGTTGGCTTTTTTACCTTCGTAACTTTCAAGCTTGTAAATACCTTTACGAATACCTTCTTCAGCGCCTTCTGGCATAGCTGGCTGATGGTAGTTTTCGTTCATAAGCGTTAGGTAGTAGTAAATATTTTCTTGGTCATCACCGTACATACGACGAATACCGTCTTGTACAATAACAGCTACTTCAAACGCGTAAGTTGGGTCATATGAAATACAGTTAGGAACCGTATTAGCAAGAATATGACTGTGACCATCTTCGTGTTGCAAGCCTTCACCATTTAGCGTTGTACGACCCGCAGTAGCACCTAATAAGAAACCACGTGCTTGTTGATCGCCCGCCATCCATGCCATGTCGCCAACGCGTTGGAAACCAAACATAGAGTAGTAAATGTAGAATGGGATCATTGGTAAATCGTTAGTGCTGTATGAAGTTGCAGCAGCAACCCATGACGACATTGCACCTAACTCATTAATACCTTCTTGAAGCACTTGCCCTGATACAGTTTCTTTATAGTAAGAAACAATATCACGATCCTGTGGCGTATAGTTTTGGCCATGCGGGTTATAAATACCGATTTGACGGAATAAACCTTCCATACCAAATGTACGCGCTTCATCGGCAATAATTGGTACGATGTTTTTACCAATGCCTTTGTCTTTTAATAAGATATTAAGTGCACGAACAAAACCCATAGTCGTAGAAATATCACGTTTTTGTTCTTCAAGTAGCGGCTTAAACGCGTCTACTTCTGGCAACGTAAGTTTTTCACTAAAACGTGGTATACGCTTAGGTGTATAACCTTTAAGTGAATCACGACGAGCATGTAGGTATTTATACTCAGGTGAACCTTCTTCAAGCTCTAAATAAGGTAGTTCTGCAAGTTGCTCTTCAGATACTAAATCATCAAGACCAAGGCGTGAACGTAAATGTGCAACATGCGACATGTCCATTTTTTTCACTTGGTGCGCAATGTTTTTACCTTCAGCTGCTTCACCCATGCCGTAACCTTTTACAGTTTTAGCAAGAATTACAGTTGGACGGCCTTTAGTGTCTTCTGCTTTTTTAAATGCAGCAAATAATTTTGATGACTCATGACCACCACGCTTAAGCGCGAAAATTTCGTCATCTGTCATGTCAGCAACAAGTGCTGCTGTTTCTGGGTAACGACCAAAGAAATTTTCACGTACGTACGCGCCATCTTTAGCTTTATATGTTTGGTAATCGCCATCAACAGTTTCGTTCATTAACTGTAGTAATTTACCCGTTGTGTCTTTAGCTAGAAGAATATCCCAACCGCTGCCCCACACTAGTTTAATTACGTTCCAGCCAGCGCCTTTAAACAAGCCTTCTAGCTCTTGAATAATTTTACCGTTACCCATAACTGGGCCGTCTAAACGCTGTAAGTTACAGTTAACTAAGTAACAAAGGTTATCTAGTTTTTCACGTGCAGCAAAAGAAATAGCGCCACGTGATTCTGGCTCATCCATTTCACCGTCACCTAAAAACGCGTATACACGTTGGTTTTTAGTATCTTTTAAGCCACGACCATCTAAGTATTTTAAGAAGCGCGCTTGGTAAATAGACGAAATAGGACCTAAGCCCATTGATACCGTAGGGAACTGCCAAAATTCAGGCATTAACTTAGGGTGTGGGTACGATGGTAAGCCTTCGCCATCAACTTCTTGGCGGAAGTTATCTAGTTGTGCAGCCGATAAACGACCTTCAACAAATGCACGTGCATAAATACCAGGAGAAATATGACCTTGGTAATAAACTAAGTCACCACCGTCTACATCATTTGGCGCTTTAAAAAAGTGGTTAAAACACACTTCATAAAATGCAGCAGATGATTGGTAAGACGCCATATGGCCGCCTAAGTCGAGATCTTTTTTAGATGCACGTAGAACGATCATAATCGCGTTCCAACGTATAATTGAACGAATACGACGCTCAAGATTTACATCACCCGGGTAAGCAGGTTCTTGATCTACAGGAATAGTATTAACGTAGTTCGTGGTAATACCCGTTGGCATATCAACGCCGTCTAAACGGGCTTGCTCTAATACTTGCTCAAGTAAAAACTGAGCTCGTTCAACACCTTCTTCGCGCACAACTGATTCAAGAGCTTGTAACCACTCTTGTGTTTCTAGCGCGTCTACGTCAATTTTATTGACTTCAGACATATGGAGGTTTCCTTATGTTTAAAATACGAATATTGTTAATTTAATATCACAGCTACTTAATTTGTGTGTTCAAAGTAGTTATGTACTAACTTAATTTTGTTTAGTGCGTCTTAAACTACGTTCAATTCGCGAATGTTCTTTGCCTGCTTCAAGTAGTGCTTCTTCGATAAATGCTAAGTGCGCATTACTTGCTAAACGGGCTTGTTCTGGATTACCGTCAATAACGGCATCCATTAATAAACGCCTGTGTTGGGCTAATTGACTGCTAATATCTGACTTTTTTAATAAAACAGTTAAATTTTGCAATACATTTTGCTCAAGCAGCGCTTTCATGCCTCTTACTAAATGCAGTAACACCACATTATGCGAAGCTTCTGCCACGCTAAAGTGAAATGCATTAATTGCTTTTGCTTTTTGCTGTAAATCATCATTAACTAGGGCAATTTTATCAAAGCTTTCTTTCACTTTGCTAAAATCGTTGCTGGTCCCGCGCAGTGCTGCGTAGTAAGCAGCAATCCCTTCTAATGCATGACGAAATTCAAGTAAATCAAACTGCGACTCAGGGTGTTTACTAATCAAATCAAAAAGTGGATCAGTAAGCCCTTCTTCGAGCTGATTTTTTACAAACGTGCCGCCACCCTGGCGACGCGTAACTAAACCTTTCGCTTCTAATTTTTGAATTGCCTCACGCAGTGACGGGCGAGACACTTCAAATTGCTTTGCTAGTTCACGCTCTGGTGGCAACTTTTCACCTGGTGCTAACGAGCCTTCAAGAATCATGTTCTCGAGTTGCTGTAAAATAACATCAGATAACTTTGCTGCTTTGATCTTTAAAGACATGAATCAACGTCCGCGTTGTATAAATACCAAGAGCCCATAAAGCGGGGCTTTGAGTAGTATGATTTACCCAAAAGGTAAATTGGTCATACCAAAAATTTTCAATACGGTATCAAAAACCTTATTAGCTGTCAATTTACAGGTAACTTGAGCAATTAAAGTAGCGTAACGCATTTTGAACGAAGATTAAACAATGCGCAATTTACAAAAATTGTTATAACGTTAATAGGATGAAAACAATTGGTCTGACCAGAAAAATAGAGTGTTAACTCTAGTTGAATTTATTAAAGAAATTAATAACAGGATAAAAGTACCAAAGAAATAGCTGCAATTTACACACGATCAATCAACTAAACATAAAACACAATGCGCGATATAAAATCGCGACCACGCAATATCGTAGCAGCGAGTTTACCCCGCGACTATTATGCAAAAAATCTTCCAACCGAAAAACATATGTGGGATATAAAATCGCGACTACGCAATATCGTAGCAGCGGGTTTATCCCGCGACTATTGTGCAAGCAATTACCTAAACGTAAAACGCAATGCGCGATGTAAAATCGCGACTACGCAATATCGTAGCAGCGGATTTACCCGCGACTATTGTGCAAGTAATTACCTAAACGTAAAACACAATGCGCGATGTAAAATCGCGACTACGCAAATTTATAAAAATTGCATATGCTTTAAATTCGTGGGTCTGTGATTGCTAAAATACGGGTATGTTATGCATCGTTCATATTTATTACGAAAGGGAAGAGTATCAAAAGCAAATCACTATTACGCTATTACACTGGTTTGTCATGAGCGAAACAACCTATTCACAACCTTAATAATTAATAGAGCTATTATCAATGAAATGAGGGAATTAGAAAGAGAGCAACTGATTAAATCAAATACTTTCGTGATAATGCCAAACCATATTCATTGGTTATTACAATTATCCGATAGCGCAACATTAAGTGAGGTAATTAGAAGCTTCAAAGGACGCTCAGCCACGGTGTATAGACAATTTGGCAGACAAAAGCTTTGGCAAAAAGGGTTTTATGATCACTTAATAAGAAATACCGAAGACTTAAATAGCTGTGCTAGATACATAGTCGCAAACCCTTTGCGTGCAAATTTAATAGAAAATATTGCAGACTACCCATATTGGGATAGTATTTATCTAAACTCGTAGCAACGGGTTTACCCCGCGATATTTGGCAACTAATCTCCCAACCGAAAAACACAATACGCGATATAAAATCGCGACTACGCAATATCGTAGCAACGGGTTTACCCCGCGACATTTGGCAACTAATCTCCCAACCGAAAAACACAATGCGCGATGTAAAATCGCGACTACGATAGTCCACCAAATAATGTAAGTAGTGCTATAAGTACTAAGTAAAATAATACATTGCGCTTAACAAGCTTAATCATACAAGTGGCTTCGTAGGTACAGCCGTAATAACGCTTTTCAACTTGCTCTGCAGCAAGTGCAGTACATGTTACTACTTCTCGGTTTGGAGATTTAAAGTTAAGTACGTAACGTAGCCAACAGCTCGTGCCTTTATTAAAGTTACCTATTACTAAATAACCAAAGCTGGTAATACGTGCAGGTAACCAGTCGAGCCAAAACAATAGTTTATGTATAAGTTTAAAACGCTTAGCAAATATTACTTTATGATCTTCTCGTACTAAGTCAGCTAAAGTACGTACCAGTGCATATAAAACCGCGCCTGGCGCGCCTAAAACAACAAACCAAAAAATAACCCCGCAGTAAAATCTAAAGTTTACCCATGCCAATGTTTGCCCAAAGGTTTCGCCACCATCTTGATCATCAGTACGCTTTTGACCTATTTGCAACGCATATAAAGATGCAGCAGTACCGTCATCTCGCGTTAGGGCATTTAAGTACGACTTATATAAAGCACGCTGCTTAGCACAACCAAAGCACACTAAAAGCACCGCGATATTAATGCCCAACTGCCACAAAACAAAATCAGATAAACAATAAATTAGTGCCATCGCAATCACCGGAAGCAAAAGCCAAATTAAAAAGCCCGGTGCTGAGCTAAATAAGCCCTTATCACCAAGTAATTTATTAGAGCGATTTAAATAACCATTTGCGTAATAACTTATCTGCCAGTAATTAGACCGGGCGCCTAATCGCTCTAGTATTAATGCAATTATTATAGAAACTAAAATCATGGGAATAATTCTCTTAACTTAGTTGTTCAAGCATATTAAAAAACAATGGCCAATTAAAGCTACTGCCAGGATCTGTTTTACGCCCAGGGGCAATATCGCAATGCCCCACAATACGCGAAGAGGTTATTTTTGGGTAGCGTTGCATTATAGATTTACTAATAATAGTTAATGTTTTGTACTGTGCTAAAGAATATGGCGTGCTGTCGGTACCTTCAAGCTCAATGCCAATGCTAAAGTTATTACAAGCAGGTACCCCCTCAAACTCAGATTGGCCTGCATGCCAAGCACGCTTTTCAAAAGGCACATATTGTATAACCTCACCGGTGCGCTTTACAAAGCAATGGGCCGATACACGTAAATTCTTTAAGTCACTAAAACTCGGATGAGCATTGCAGTCGATGCTACCCATAAATAACTCATCAACGAAAGGTGTACCAAACTGCCCGGCTGGCAAAGATATATTGTGAATAACCAACAAAGAAATATCAGCCTCATCAGGGCGTTCATCAAAATGCGAACAAGGCCGCTGCGCTACCGTACTTAAAACACCGTTTAAATCTATTTTCATGATACGTTTATTATACAAATATCAAGATATACATATCGTTGATGCTAAAGGATTTGTAAAAAAAATGATAGTAACAAGCGAGGTATAAAACCTCACCTACAAATAATTCAAACCCACACGTAGGTGCGAATTTACATCCGCTCATGTAACGTAACTTTTGAAATTAAAAACGAGGTATAAAACCTCACCTATGGATAATTCAAACCCATACGTAGGTACGAATTTACTTCACGCGCTTACCTTTACATTGGCGAAAAGGCATCGCTTCTCTTTCTTTTGTAAACATAGTAAAATTTGCTTAATTTATTAACGCTTATGAGCATCCTATGTCTATTTCGCACTCCCTCATTACTCAACTTGTTACTCTTGCACTTGACGAAGATTTAAATTACCAAACCGCGCAAGAAGGCGATATTACCGCGCAGCTTATCCCTCAGAGCGAGCAAGCCAATGCAAAAGTAATCACTCGCGAAGACTGCATTTTTTGCGGGAAAGACATCATCATTGAAGTATTCAAACAAGTAGACCCAAGCGTTAAGGTTAATGTACTAATAAACGACGGCGACGCAGTTAAAGCAAACAGCACATTATTTACCGCTATTGGCTCAGCTCGTTCAATATTAACTGCCGAACGAACTGCACTTAACTTTGTACAAACTTTATCAGGCACTGCAACTACTACAGCGCATTACGTAAAAGAGTTAAGTGGTACAACTACGCAACTACTCGACACACGTAAAACAATTCCAGGTCTGCGCGCTCTTCAAAAATACGCAGTAAAATGTGGCGGGGGGGGAAATCATCGTATTGGTTTATTTGATGCTTTTTTAATTAAAGAAAATCACATAGCGGCTTGTGGCACAATAAACAAAGCCGTTGCTCAAGCTAAACAAAATCACCCAAACAAACCTGTCGAAGTAGAAGTAGAATCACTCCCAGAACTTAAACAAGCTATTGAGGCTGGCGCCGACATAATTATGCTAGACAACTTTAGCATAGAGCAAATTAAGCAAGCTGTAATTTTAACCAACAAACGTGCAAAATTAGAAGTTTCGGGCAACATGACCCTAGAAACGCTCAAAACTTATTCACAAGCGGGCGTCGATTTTATATCAAGCGGGGCGTTAACAAAAAACTTACAATCAATCGATTTATCGATGCGTTTTGAACAATTTTAAAACAAAAAACGCCGATTAATACCGCTGATTAGTTGACAAATGAAGTGGAAAAGCATTAAATAACCCAAAAGGCTTACCCTGTAACATTTTGTTAAACAATGTCGCTTTTTTAAAAGAAGATACGTGCTAAGTACTAAAATAAAATGGTATAATCGTTATGTTGTACTATTTTATTTTAAACGTTAGTCATAAATAACTAGAGCCTTTAGTCACTCTTTAATTTTTAAATACAGAATTAAAAACTAAAGAAGCTAAACTACTTACTTTATGCCTATACTATTTGTTGCTACAACGTGTAGTGATCTTAGTAAACTTTTATAGTTAGTACTAAACACAATGAATTCACATACGGCTTTTGTGTTTCATGCCCTAAAGCTAGAGTGCAATAAAATTAATCTTAAGTAAAAATGTAAAGTAAATCGATTAAATTAAGTGAGGCATTTGCCGCTTAAGTGATTTAAGTTACAAAAATCTATCCTTTAGGAGAGGAAACATGAAAACAATGACTCAAAAACAACAGGGTTTCACCCTAATTGAATTAATGATTGTAGTAGCAATCATCGGTATTCTTGCTGCAATCGCATTGCCTGCTTACTCAAACTACCAAGCAACGTCTAAATTAACTGCTGGCTTAGCTGAAATATCAGCAGGCAGAACAGGTTTTGAAATAGCAAAAAACAATGGACTTGCAACTGCACCTAATGTTACTGATATAGGTTTAAGTGCATCAACTAAAAACTGTGCTATTACTACAACAGCTACGACGATTGTTTGTACTATAGCAAATGCACCAACACAAATCTCAACTGCTGTTTTGACTTGGACTAGAAGCACTGAAGGTACTTGGACATGTGCAACCAGTGGTATTGCTGCAACAAATAAAGATCTAGCACCTAAAAGCTGCCCACAATCTTAATCATTTTTTGATTACTAAAAGCGCCTAGTTTGGCGCTTTTTTAGTGCGTAAGAATTAGCATTCATGAATATAATAAAACCATCACTCATCAGCTTGTTTTTTTTGTGTACGCTAATACCTTTAATGCCCATATTTTCCTACGATTACCATAATCACCAACGCATAATTCAAATAGCGTTGTTACTTTTCACAAGCCTTCTAATGCTTACAGCTTTTTTAAGTAATAAAGAGCCTACTTTTAAGCTGACACTAGACAAGAAAAATACAGCTTCATATTCAATTTTTATCTTTTGTGGTTGCTTATCTGCATTGGTGAGTATGGAACAAGGCTTTAGTCTGCTGTACACGTTTCATATAAGCTTACTTATTTTAACTATGTATTACGTAAGTACTATAGATAATAAAAAATCTGTTTTATTTATTATTTATGCATTATTGATAACTCATACAAGCTTAATCCTAATATGCCTACTCAATATTATGTTTACACTTTCTGAGCAACAACCTTTAAATCCATACATAATTTACTCTGGATTTATTAACATTCGCTTTTTTAATCAAGTACAGGTGTTTGTTCTTCCATTTTTGGTGCTACTCCTAAAGTTTAAAAGCATTCAGCGTGTTGTATTTACTATTTTGTTTTTAAACTTATTACTTATATTTATTGGGCAAGCTCGTGGGGCTTTACTCTCATTTTTAGCTTTCTCCATTTTTGCTCTTGCTTTAAAAACTACATTAAAAAAACAAGTACTTATCGGATTAGCTTGCTTTGTTTTAAGTTGTATTACTTTTTATGCTCTAGATTCGTTAAATAAAGGAGGGGCCGAAATACTACGCACGTCCACCTCGGGCCGTATTGATTTATGGTTTAATACTATTTCAAGCCTATCTTTAAAGCATTTATTTATAGGCAATGGTCCTGGAGTGTTTGAAATGTCACTTGGCAGCTCAGCTCCTTTTAGCCATCCTCATAATTCGTTAATTGAAATTTTAAATGAATGGGGTCTTATCGCTCTTATATCTATTTTAGCAGTTGTTTGTACAACCTTTAAAAAAGCTATAACACATTTGAAATGTCATAAAAAAGATATCATTACTGAAAGTCTCTTTTATTCTTTTGCTATAGGAATTACATACTCACTATTTTCTGGTGTGCATGTAATGCCGGTTTCGCAAACACTCTTATTTATCATGTGGGGGTTGCTACTTGGAAGAATTAATAAAAAAAACAACCAAAGCCTTACCATAAATAAATACTTAAAAGCTTTAATAGCCATTTTATTTATTTTTGCATGGTGCCTTTACTTACAAAAAGCGATAAATATTTATAATAATATTGATCCTGATAAAGGATATATTTACGGGCCTAGGTTTTGGTCTGTAGGGCAACGATTTTAAAACGCTCAACTTTTCTACCAAGAATCATTAGTTTAAGTTATGCTTGTAATAATAACATGTAAACCAAATTCAGCTGGGTACTCTCAATGGCAATAAAACAAAAAGATAAAGGCCTCGATACTTTTCAGTGGGTAGGTGTGAGTGCGCGAGGGAAGAAACTTGAAGGCGAGCTTACCGGGAATAGTATTGCATTAGTAAAAGCTCAGCTTCGCAAACAAGGCATCACGCCATCAAAAGTAAAGCGAAAGGCAAAGCCATTATTTGGCATCCAAAGTGTCCAAAAAATAACGCCAAAAGATATCGCACTAGTTACTCGCCAAATTGCGACCATGCTAATGGCAGGAGTACCGTTAATACAGTCTATTGAAATGATTGGCACTGGCTCGACCAATAAAAGTGTCGCCAAATTAATGGAAACTATTGCGGATGAAGTTAAAGCAGGCCAACCACTATCAACCGCACTAAGAAAACATCCCCGCTATTTTGATGATTTATACTGTGACTTAGTCGCATCGGGCGAGCAATCAGGTGCGCTTGATAGAATATTTGATCGTGTCGCTATTTATAAAGAAAAATCTGAAGCACTAAAATCAAAAATTAAAAAAGCAATGTTTTACCCTATGTCAGTATTAGTTATTGCAGGTATTGTAACCTCAATATTATTAATATTTGTAGTACCTCAGTTTCAAGATATTTTTGCAGGGTTTGGCGCGGAGCTTCCTGCATTTACTTTGTTTGTTATTGGTATATCAGAATTTATGCAAGCGTATTGGTGGGTAATACTAATAGCTATAATTGCTTTCGGTTATACTTTTAAAGAAGCTAAACTGAGGAGTTTAAAACTTAGAGACGCTACTGACAGAGCAATACTAAAACTCCCTGTGATCGGTATGATTTTAAATAAAGCAGCAGTTGCTCGCTATGCACGAACTCTTTCGACTACGTTTGCTGCTGGTGTGCCGTTGGTTGATGCGCTTGATTCTGCAGCAGGAGCCTCTGGTAATGCTGTTTACCGATATGCCATTTTAGATATTAAGGCAGAGGTTAGCTCAGGTAATCAGATGAACTGGGCAATGCGCAACTCAAAAATATTCCCTGATATGGTAATACAAATGGTCGCGATTGGTGAGGAGTCTGGCTCACTAGATGGCATGCTCGCGAAAGTGGCTACTATTTACGAGCAAGAAGTCGATGATGCAGTAGATGGCCTTTCAAGCTTGCTTGAGCCACTTATTATGGCTGTACTTGGTGTACTTGTTGGTGGTTTAATTATCGCGATGTACTTACCTATTTTCCAATTAGGTTCTGTAATTTAATTCCTTTGGAAAAATATAAGAAACCTTGCGATTTTAAAGGGACGCACATGTAGCAGCGATTTTATATCGCGTTCTCCTAATTTTATATCGCGTCGTCCTAAGTGTGTTATTAAAGAATTTTAGTTTTAGGTAAACAAATGCAAAGTATTATAGAAGTAATGCAAAGCCAATTATGGTTTTATTTAACCTCGATTGGCTTAATTAGTTTATGTATTGGTAGCTTTTTAAATGTGGTTATCTATCGTTTACCATTAATGATGCAGCGCGAGTGGCAAAGTGAATGCCGTATATTGCTAGATGACGAGCTTAAAAAAAACAACTCGAACTCGGATAGCTCTAAACCAGGTAATTCGAAGCCTGATAGTTCTAACCCAAACATCAACGAGCCTTTTAACTTAGTAAAACCCAATTCTACCTGCCCTAAATGCAAAACTGCCATTAAGCCTTGGCAGAATATTCCTATTATTAGTTGGTTAGCACTTAAAGGTAAATGTGCAAGCTGCAGTAACCCTATTTCGGCTCGATACCCTGCTGTAGAGCTAATTACTGCCCTATTAAGTTTAATTGTTGCCTATAGTTTTGGTGCGACCGAGCAAGCCCTTTTATATATTTTTGTAACGTGGATTTTAGTAGCACTAACCTTTATTGATATTGACCACATGCTGCTGCCAGATCAACTTACACTTCCGCTTGTATGGCTTGCACTTATTGCCTCAGTAATGGGTTACACAATTACACCAACCGATGCCATTATTGGTGCGGCTTGTGGCTATTTAAGCTTGTGGAGCGTGTTTTGGTTATTTAAGTTACTAACCGGAAAAGAAGGCATGGGTTATGGCGATTTTAAATTGCTTGCTGTATTTGGTGCTTTGCTTGGCTGGCAGTCATTACTTACTATTATTCTGCTTTCGAGCGTAGTGGGTGCCATTATAGGTATTGCACTGCTGAGCATACAAGGTAAAGACAAAGCGACCCCTATCCCTTTTGGGCCTTATTTAGCGATTGCTGGCTGGATTGCAATGCTTTGGGGCAACCAAATTCAAGGCGCTTATTTTAATTTAATTGGTTATTAAAATGAGTGAGCAAATTACTAAAGTTAACAGCTGGGTATTAGGTTTAACAGGTGGTATTGGCTGTGGTAAAACGGCCATCAGTAACATGTTTGAAGAGCTTGATATTACAATAGTTGATGCCGATATAATTGCGCGTGAAGTAGTACTCCCAAATAGCAAAGGGCTAAGAGCGATTACCCAACACTTTGGTGAGGATATTTTATTGCCTGATGGCACATTAAATAGAGCAGAACTACGCGCAAAAATATTTACTAACAACAATGACAAAGAATGGCTTAATGCGTTACTGCACCCTCTTATACGGATAAAAATACTAAACGATTTAAATAGCGCAGCAAGCCCTTATGTTGTTTTAGTAGCGCCTTTATTGTTTGAAAACAACCTTGATAAATATTGCGACCATACCTTACTTATTGACGTACCAACCTCTGTACAAATAGCGCGTACAGCAAAACGCGACAGCACAAGTATTGAGCAAGTTAAAAGTATTATTGCCTCGCAAATGTCACGCGTCGATAAACAGCAAAAAGCGGATGATATTTTAAATAATGACCGTAGTTTAAACCTAGTGCATATAGAGCTTGTTGATCTACATAAAAAGTACCTACAATATGCATTACGCAACAAAACTAACTCACTTTAATACTGTCTTAACTCACACGAACTCGTATTTTAGTTAGTAAAATCACAACAAAGAATGAAAGGTGATGTAATCACCTTCTTTTTTCTGATAAATTGCTTACTATTGAAGGAATAAAACAGGTGCGCAATGAATATTAACTCACCGTTATTGAGAAAATTTATAACCCTTGGCCGCATTGATGCCGACACGGTTAAAAACAAACAAAATGAATTTGCCTCAACAGCTGAGCTTATTTCTAAATGTGGAAAAATCGATAGTAAAGATTTAGCTGAACAATGTATTGATTTGTTTCGCGTACCTTATTTTGATTTAAAAGATTTTGACCCTACAAAAATTCCAGCCGATCTCGTAAAAGAAAAACTTATACGTAAACATCACATTTTGCCGCTTGTTCAAAAAGATCGAAAAGTTTATATAGCAGCATCCGACCCAACAGATTATGGCGCATTTGAAAACTTTGAGTTTAGTACCGGTCTATCATGCGAAGTTGTTGCTGTTGATTATATTCAACTCGATGCCAAAATTGAGCAGTTACTAGATGCTGCTGGCAGCTTAAATTTAACTGATGACGAGTTTCAAGAATTTGCTGACTTAGACTCAGAAAGCCAAAGAGATACAGCACCACAAGATGATGATAAAGATGATGCGCCTATCATCGTTTACATCAACAAAATTTTAATGGATGCCATTAAAAAAGGGGCGTCTGATTTACACTTTGAACCGTATGAGCACAAGTACCGTATTCGCTTTCGTATTGATGGCATTTTGCATGAAGTGGCAAGCCCACCTAATACATTAGCAACCAAGCTTTCTGCGCGTATTAAAGTAATGTCGCGACTCGATATTGCCGAAAAACGCAAACCGCAAGATGGCCGTATAAAACTAAAAATTACTGAACGCAAAAGTATCGACTTTCGTGTAAGTACCATGCCTACCTTGTGGGGCGAAAAAATAGTAATGCGTATCCTTGATTCATCAAGCGCTATGTTAGGCATTGATGTATTAGGCTATGAGCCTGAGCAGAAAAAGCTCTATATGGATGCACTTGCCCAGCCTCAAGGGATGATATTGGTAACAGGGCCAACGGGTTCTGGTAAAACAGTATCGCTATACACAGGTTTAAATATATTAAACCAGCCAGAGCGCAATATTAGTACTGCGGAAGATCCGGTTGAGATTAACCTTGAAGGTGTAAACCAAGTACAAATTAACATTAAAGCCGATATGACTTTTGCCAATGCACTGCGTGCATTTTTACGTCAAGATCCTGATGTAGTTATGGTAGGTGAAATACGTGACCTAGAAACCGCAGAAATATCAATAAAAGCGGCGCAAACAGGTCACTTGGTTTTATCAACATTGCATACAAACTCAGCACCGGAAACAATCACCCGTTTATTAAATATGGGTGTGCCGGCTTATAACGTAGCAAGTTCAATTAGCTTAATTATAGCGCAGCGTTTAGCACGTCGTTTATGCCCTAAATGTAAAACGCCAGAACAACTTCCGAGTGAAGAACTAGTTCGCCAAGGATTTAGCGCCAAGCAAATTGAAGAAATGACGTTATATACGCCCAAAGGGTGTGATAGCTGTACCGATGGTTATAAAGGTCGTGTTGGTATTTACGAAGTAATGCAAATTACCCCTGAAATTGCCCAAATTATTATGCGCGGTGGTAACTCACTTGAAATAGCTGATGTTTCCCTTAAAGCTGGGTTTAATAATTTACGATTATCGGGTTTGCGTAAAGCCGCTGATGGTTTAACGTCGCTCGCTGAAATAAACCGCGTCACTAATATGTAAATATATGGCTCTGAGTTATTGTTCTTAGAGCTATAAAGCAAAATTGTAGAGAGTAAAGTATGCCAACTATTGTAAACTGCCCAACCTGTAAAACTAAAGTTGAGTGGTCAGAGCAAAGCCCATTTCGCCCGTTTTGCTCAAAACGCTGTCAGCTAATTGATTTAGGTGAATGGTCGTTTGAAAATAACAGAATTTCTGCACCAATCACGTCCGCAGAAGAGTTTAGCCAAGACATGATTGAAGATATTGAAGCTATGCTGGCTAAAAATGAAGATGACTTTTTTAAGTAATTTATCTTCATTATGCCCTAAATACGAAAACCAGCATTAAGCTGGTTTTTTAGTATTTACAAAAAAGTATAATTAACTTTTTTGTTTACGGTGCTTTTTATTCATACGCTTTTGCATTTTAGCAAATTTCTCTTTTTGCTCAGCGTTAAGTACTTGCATTACTTGGTGTTGCGTTTTTAGTTTAATTAAACCAAATTGCTCACCTTTTTCATGACGTTCATTTAATAGCTCTTTTGCTGCATTTTCGTCAAATGTTGCAGCCGAAAGTAACGCATCCATTTTAGCTTTGTGCGCTTCACGCATCGCTTTACGGGCTTCTTTATCGTCACCACGTAATGCTTTCATTTGTGTTTTTTGCGCTTCAAAAATAGCCTTTAGCTTAGTTTGCTGCTCATCTGTTAAGCTTAATTTTTCAACGCCGCGATCAGAAAGTAAAAAACGAGCTTGAGAATGGCCTTGTTTATGTCCGTCGCCTTTAGCTAATACGCTACCAGCACCAAGCGTTGCTGTTGCTAAGCCACAGATAAGTACTAATTTTGAAAGTGTGTTTAATTTAGTCATAATCATTACCTTAATATTGGGTTGGTTGTGGCTGCTAAGCCAGTGAGTTAACTATACCTAACTCAATGCAAAGTAACGCAAAGCAGTGTAAAGGTTGTGTAAAGATTCACCTTTGCACTATTTAGCGGGTAAAATAACGCTATAAACAACTCTAAGGGTTTGTAAATGAAACTATTAATGATTGATGACGATACTGGTCTTTGCGAGCTATTAAGTGAGTATTTAACTGCCCAAGGGTTTGAAATACAAAGCGTACACGACGGTGAGCAGGGCCTTAAACTAGCACAAGCAAATGACTACGCCCTTATATTGCTAGATGTAATGTTACCAACGCTTGATGGTTTTGAAGTACTTAAACAACTTAGGCAAACAAAACTCACACCGGTCATAATGCTTACTGCAAAAGGTGAAGACTTTGACCGTATTTTTGGCCTAGAGCTAGGCGCTGATGATTATATTCCAAAGCCTTTTAATCATCGTGAATTACTAGCCCGCGTAAAAGCAATAACACGCCGTATAGAGCACATTAATAGCTTAAATGCAGCTACAACGAGTAAGTTACTCGTTAATGGTATTACTGTTAACCTTGCAGCGCGAGAGGCCTCAATCGACGGCTCTACACTAACCCTTACCGGTACAGAGTACGAAATACTCACGCTATTGTGTAAAAATGCAGGCGAAGTTGTTAGTAAAGAGCAAATTAGCGAAGAAGTGCTAGGCAGGCGCTTAGCTTCTTTTGATCGCTCTATCGATATGCATGTAAGTAATATCCGTAAAAAAATAGCTGAGCATATTCCAGGTGAGCGAATTAAAACAATGCGAGGTACGGGTTATGTCTTTATCCAAGGCGAATAAAAGCACTTACTTTGCTTGGTTAAAACATCCTGGGCACTACCTGTTTTTTAAAGTATTTATTTGGTTTTGGTTAACTATAATCGGCACCGTAGCAGCGCTTATATTTTTAAGTAATATAACCGCTATTAATGCGGTATCTAACGAGCCACTTTATGGCCCGATGAAAAAAAACCTAATATACACCGCCAAAAGTATTGAGCGCACTGCTATTAAACATAAGCGCAGCCTAAGCGAAGTATTAGTACACCCTCGCCTATCAAAGCGTAAACTTTTATACTTAAGCGCAGCTCAAAGCGAGGACTCTCTTAGTAGTAAAGAGGTGCCAGAGAGCATCGATTTAAGTTTATTAAACTTCACTCAAAATATGTCACCGCAAATTATTTTCACTGAAAAATATCAAGCCTTCGGCCCTGTTAATATAAACGTGCCTGAAGGGAGTTTTTATCTTTACGAAATAGATATTAACCATCAACCACCGCTAATAATGCGCTTTAAGCTTATGCCTAATTGGATGAAAATAGTCATCGCAATTGTTGCCTCTCTTATTTTAAGCTTTGTATTTAGCCGGAACTTAATAGCCCCTATAAATAGCCTTAAAAAAGCGGCAATTAAACTATCAGCGGGTAACCTAAGCGCAAGAGCCGACATTTCTGTAAACCGAAAAGATGAGCTAGGAATACTAGGGCGAGATTTTAACAGCATGGCTAATCAGTTAGAGCTTTTAATTAGTTCACAAAAACGCTTATTAGCCGACATATCACATGAATTACGATCGCCTCTTACACGTTTAAAAATGGCTACCGGACTTGCACAAATGCAAGCTAACGACGCTAGCCAATCGTATTTATTACGCATAGAAAAAGAAGCTAACCAACTCGATAAAATGATTGCCGACGTGCTGCAAGTTTCTCGCTTAGAAGCAAAAAGCCAAGCGCTTTCACTGCAAAAACAATCATTACAAATAATTGTAGATCACGTTATTAACGATGCGCAGTTTGAAGCAAAACAAAATAATAAGCAGCTAAATATAGTGGGCGCTGTAGACGTAAACATTAATTGCGACGAAGGCCTTATTGCCAGTGCGCTTGAAAACCTATTACGCAACGCTATTAAATACGCAAATAATACAATTAGCATTACTCTAAAGCATGCTGATGCCATTTATATAGAAATATGTGACGATGGCTCTGGTGTGCCAGATGATCAACTGAGCAAGCTTTGCGAGCCCTTTTTTAGACAGTCAGATGCGCGGGATCGCGTAAGTGGTGGCACGGGTTTAGGTCTTGCGATTGCTAAAAATGCTATTACTGCGCATGGCGGCAGTTTAGTATTATCAAATAAAGAACTAGGTGGCTTGTGTGCTAATATAACCTTGCCATTAATAAAAGAGTAAACCATGTTTTATAGTAGTGAGCGTGAGCTTAAAAGTAATCAAATAACAATTAATAACTTTTATAAAAACACGCTAATTAAAGCTTATTTAGATACGCCTAACGGGCAATTATTTTATGCTTATGCCATACCTGAAAAAGCTCAAATTGCCATTGTTATCAGTTCGGGGCGCCTTGAGGGGTTAGATAAATATAAAGAATTGTTGTGGGAGCTTTGTAATAATAATTTTGCCGTGTTCATAGTCGACCACCAAGGACAAGGCCGCTCTTATCGCCACTTAATAAATAAGCATAAAGGCCACGTTAATCAATTTAACGATTACAGTGCCGATCTAAACTTATTTAATAAACACGTTGTGGATACTTATTGGCAGGGCAAAAAAGTGTTAGTGAGTCATTCAATGGGCGGCGCTATTGCTTTTGATTACCTTGCGCATTTTGAACACAATTTTAGTGGCGCGTTTTTATCAGCCCCGATGCTTGATATTTACACAAAAAACACACCAAAACCTTTAGCTAAATTAATAGCCAGTACCGCTACCCTTTTGGGTCAAAAAGACAACTACGCGCTAGGGCAAACCGATTATATACCCGATGAGTTTGCTACAAATGTATTAACCAGCAGTCCAGTGCGTTACGAGCTATTTAGGCAAACATATAAAGAAGAGCCATTACTACAGCTCGGCGGTGTTACTTACGGCTGGCTAAATGCGACATTTGCATTTATAACTTCGATGGATAGCTTAAGCGTGACTATCCCACTTTATATTGCCAGTGCGCAAAACGACGAAGTAGTCGATAACAATGCCCAATATAAATTAGCAAACAGACACGCAAATACAGTACTTAAAAGCTTTGAAGGCGCTAAACACGAACTGTTTTTTGAACGTGATGAAATACGCCAGCCATTGCTTAAAAGTTTGTATCAGTTTTGTGAGTCGGTGACGGCTTAGCAAGTACCGACAAAGGGTCGAGGTGGATCAGTATATCTACCTCAGACTCAAAACGTTCTTTAAGCATTGACTCCACTTCATCAGCTACGTTATGAGCACGTATTAAACTTAAATGATCATCAAGCTCTAAGTGCATTTGGATAAACTTAACTTTTCCGCCTTGACGAGTACGAATGTCATGTACGCCGTGTACATCTGCATGGGCTCTGGCTATATCAAATATGCTTTGCTTTTCATCATCTGGCAGCTCTTTATCCATTAAATGATCGGCGCTATCGCGAGCAATATCCCAACTGTTATAAAGCAAATAACCTGCTACACCTATCGCAAAAACAGGATCTGCATACAAAACACCATAATAAGCTAACAAAATAGCTAATAGCACAGCGGCATTTAATATTAAATCACCTTTGTAATGTACTGAGTCGGCTTTTATAGCAATTGAATCGGTATACTTAACCACCTTGTTTTGTACAAATACAATCACCAGCGTACACGCAATAGCAAAAATACTTACCCATACACCTAATAAAGAATGGCTTAACTGTATAGGATTAAATAAACGCTCAATACCATGAAAAGCAAGTAGGCAACCTGAGCCTGCAATAAACGCAGCTTGCCCTAATCCGGCAAGTGCTTCGGCTTTACCGTGTCCAAACCGGTGATCGTCATCGGCTGGGCGCAGTGCGTAACCTAAAACTAAAAAGCTCATAGCGGTAGCTGTTATATCCATTAACGAATCCGTTAACGAGCCAAGCATTGAGGCCGAGCCCGAAGCAAGCCACGCCCATGTTTTTGCGCCAATCATTAAACTAACCATTACCATGGTAACAATGCTGGAAGTTTTAACCCAAAATTCGTAGCTACGGTTATGCACGCTTTAATCCGATAATTAGGAGTACTCAATAGTGTGAGTATATCATTTTTTTGAAGGGTTTCGTGTATACTGAAAATCGTTAAACTACAGATTATTTAAAAGGCTCACTATGCTGGATATTGTTTTATACCAACCTGAAATCCCACCTAATACAGGTAATATTATTCGTCTGTGCGCAAATACGGGCTATGCACTGCATTTAATTGAGCCGTTAGGTTTTGAATGGGACGACAAACGAGTAAAGCGTGCTGGCCTTGATTACCACGAATTTAGCCATGTTCAACGCCATGCTTCTTTTGAAGATTACCTTGAGAAGTGCAAACCTAAAAAAATATATGCATGTACAACCAAAGGCAGTCAATTTCACCATGAAGCTAGTTACGAAGCTGGCGATTGCCTAGTTTTTGGGCCTGAAACTCGCGGCCTGCCGGATGATATGATCCAAGCACTGCCAAAAGAGCAGCGTGTGCGTATTCCTATGCAAGCCAATAGCCGCAGCATGAACTTGTCAAACGCAGTAGCTGTGTTTGTCTACGAATCGTGGCGCCAGTTGGGTTTTCCTAACGCGCAGTAAATAGCTTTGAGCTAAACAACAAAAAACCGACATAACGTCGGTTTTTTAGTTTTATAAACGCTTATAAAATTATTCAGAACGTTGCTCTCGGCCTAATAGCGCCATTGCAGCTTCTTTCATATCTTTATTTTCATAAAGCACTTTATAAATTTGCTCGGTAATCGGCATTTCTACACCGCTACGTTGCGCTAATAAATACACTTCTTTGGTATTTCTAAAGCCTTCAACTACTTGGCCAATAGACTCAATAGCAGCATCGACGCTTTCGCCTTTACCTAGTGCTAAACCAAATCGACGATTACGAGATTGGTTGTCGGTACAGGTGAGTATTAAATCACCAAGACCCGCCATTCCCATAAAAGTTTCTGGTTTTGCGCCCAAAGCACAGCCTAATCGCGTTAATTCAGCAAGACCACGAGTGATCAACGCAGTACGCGCATTAGCACCAAAACCAACACCGTCCGAAATACCGGCACCAATGGCAATTACATTCTTAACCGCGCCACCAAGCTGTATACCAATAAAATCATCATTGTTATAAACACGGAATGAGCGACCACAATGAAGTAAATCAGCGAGCTGCTGAGCAAACTCTGGTGACGTAGAAGACACTGAAATAGCTGTAGGTGAACCCATTGCCATTTCTTTTGCAAATGTAGGACCCGACAGTACCGCAAGCGGAATATCATCACCCAATTCTTGCAAAGCCACTTCTTGTAACAAACGTCCAGTATTAGGCTCAAGCCCTTTAGTTGCCCACGCTACTTTAGCACCGTCTTGCAATGCAGGTTTGATCTGCGCAAGTGTGTCGCCAAAAGCATGGCTTGGCACAACAACAAGTACAATAGCGCTGCTAGCAACGGCATGTTGTAAGTTAGCTTCAAGAGTAAGAGTATCTGGAAAAGGAGCATCAGGTAAGTAACGTTGATTTTTCCGCTCAGCTGCAAGCGTGGCAACGTCGTCGCTATTTCTTCCCCAAAGTGTCACGTGGTGACCATTTCGGGCTAAACAAATAGCAAGGGCGGTGCCGTAAGACCCCGCCCCTAATACAGTAACAGCTGTAGTTGCTGTACTCATAAGTTATGCGTCTGCTGAAGCCTGGTCAGCTTGCGCAGTACGTTGTTGCATGTATTGTGCAAATAACGCATCAAAATTAACTGGCGCAAGGTTAAGCTGTGGGAAAGTACCACGGTTAACAAGGTTTGAAACAGCTTCACGTGCATATGGGAACAACACGTTAGGACAAAATGCACCTAGCATGTGCGCAAGTTGCACTTCTTCAACTTCAGCAATAGTAAAAATACCTGCTTGTTGAATTTCACATAAGAACGCAGTTTCTTCACCAAGAGAAGCGGTTACAGTTAGCGCTAAAACAACTTCAAATACACCTTCGTCTAGTTTATTAGAGCGTGTATCTAGGTCTAGCTTAACTTCTGGCGTCCATTCTTTTTGAAAAATAGCCGGAGAGTTTGGCGTTTCAAACGATACATCTTTAGTGTAAATACGTTGAATAGTAAATTGTGCGCCGGCTTCTGCAGCTGCTACGTTTTGATTTTCTTCGTTCATTGTTATTCCTAACTTGTTCGTTATTATAATTAAATTAAGCGTTTAGCTTAGCGTCAAGTTTACCTTGCGCTTCAATAGCCATCATGTCGTCGCAGCCACCGATATGTTCATCATTAATAAAAATTTGCGGTACTGTGCTTGCACCACCAGCTTTAGTAATCATTTCGGCACGTAGCTCTGGTTGTACACCAATATCATAATTAGTGTATTCAACGCCTTTGCTATTTAAAAGCGAAAGAGCACGCTGACAAAATGGACAATACGCCTTAGTGTATAAAACAACATTACTCATAATAAATCCTCTATCGGCCTAGCTAAACTGATTAGCGACCTGTTGTAGTTGGTAAGCTGGCAGATTGCCACGCACCCATGCCACCTGCTAATAAGTAAACTCGTTCAAAACCAGCTTTACTCATAGCGGCTGCAGTACCTTGGGCAGTCATACCTGTAGTACATACAACTATAATGGGTTTAGTCTTGTACTTTTCAAGGCTTGAAAAGTCAGATTTTTTCGCATTCTCTGGGCTTAAGTGCTCAGCGCCAGAAATACGTCCTGCATTAAACTCTTTTTGTGCACGTATATCGATTACTTGGCCGTCATCACGGTTTATAAGTAACGTAAGCTGCTGAGGATTTATTTGACGAACAGCTGAAAACTTACTTTTTATCCAGCCACTAACAATAAGGAAAACAATACCAACCCAAGCAAGGCTTAAAATGGGATGATTTGTAATAAATTCAATATATTGATCCATTCTACTTCCACTATGAAATTATGTTTTAAAACGTGATGTTTTAAGGATTTTGTACTTTAGCCACGCAAGTATACCCAAACCAACCTAAAATGCGAGTTTAGGAGTACTTAGAAGCGTTTAAAAAACGATAAAGCCCCCCATATATAAAGTAAGTGAAAAAAATTAATATCTTGTTTTCAATGCTGATCCTAGCTTAAAAACACGGTATGCTAAAACCACGCTAATAAACCTTTTTAGGTGCACAGTATCCATCAACAGATACTAATTTTCAGGAGCTATTATGACAGAGCATAAAAAACCACTGGTATTAATGATTTTAGACGGTTGGGGATACCGCGAAGATACGCAGAGCAATGCCATTCTTGCAGCTAACACACCGGTATTAGACAATTTATGGGCAACACGCCCTCACACATTAATATCAGCTTCGGGTTTAGATGTGGGTCTTCCTGATGGCCAAATGGGTAACTCTGAAGTTGGCCATGTAAACTTAGGTGCTGGGCGCATTGTTTATCAAGATTTTACTCGTATCACCAAAGCAATTAACGATGGCGAATTTGACTCAACACCAGCCCTAGTTGAAAACATAGATAAAGCGGTAAGTGCAGGAAAAGCAGTTCACATAATGGGTCTTTTAAGCCCAGGTGGCGTACATAGTCACGAAGATCACATTGTTGCTAGTATAAAACTGGCTGCAAAACGTGGCGCTAAAGAAGTTTACTTTCATGGCTTTTTAGATGGCCGCGACACACCTCCACGTAGCGCTAAAGCATCAATCGAACGTATTGAAGCATTGTTTAGCGAACTTAAATGCGGTCGTTTAGCGTCACTTGTTGGTCGCTACTACGCAATGGACAGAGACAACCGCTGGAACCGAGTAGAAAAAGCTTACAATGTAATTGCATTAGCCGAAGGCGACTTTAATTTTGATAACGGCGTAGAGGCACTTAATGCAGCATACGAGCGCGACGAAAACGATGAGTTTGTAGCTGCTACAACTATTACACCAACAGGTGCAGAGCCAGCCGAAATTAACGATGGCGACACTCTAATTTTTGCCAACTTTAGAGCAGACAGAGCCCGCGAAATTACTCGCGCTTTTGTTGAGCCTGATTTTGATGGATTCGCAAGAAAAAGAACACCAAAGCTTAGCGCATTTGTAATGATGACAGAGTACGCAGCTGATATAGATGCCCCTGTTGCCTTTGGTTCAACACCGTTAGTAAATGTACTTGGTGAATGGTTTGAAAAAAATAACAAAACACAGCTTCGTATTTCAGAAACCGAAAAATACGCACACGTTACGTTTTTCTTTAGTGGCGGTCGCGAAAGCGAATTTGAAGGTGAAACACGCGAACTAATTCCTTCGCCGCAAGTTGCAACTTACGACTTACAACCTGAAATGAACTCAGAAATGTTAACCGATAAACTCGTAGAAGCAATTAAAAGCGGAAAATACGATGCTATTATTTGTAACTACCCTAACGGCGATATGGTTGGTCACTCAGGTGTATTTGAAGCTGCTGTTAAAGCTTGTGAAGCTGTAGATAGCTGTATCGGACGTGTTGTTGATGCACTTGAAGAGTTTGGTGGTGAAGCACTAATAACAGCCGATCATGGTAATGCTGAGCAGATGGCTGATCTTAAAACAGGCCAAGCGCATACTGCCCACACTAGTGAACCGGTACATTTTATATATGTTGGTCGCGATGCAGAGCCTATGCAAGGTAAAGCATTAAGCGATGTAGCCCCTACAATGCTTCACTTAATGGGCATGGAGCAACCAAGCGAAATGACTGGTACGCCTATCATGATGTTGAAATAACACATGAATAGACGTATTAACCGGTTAATTAAGTGCGGTTTAATACTCACTTCATTAGTGACTGCATCTGCAGTTGCTAATGAGGATCGTACTAAAAAAGACTTATCAGAAGTTCAAAATGCACTTGAGCAAAGCCAAGCTGAGTATAACGCCCAAAGAAAAAAAATAGCGTCGCTACAAAAAAACCTAAAAAGCCATGAACTCGATATAGCTAAAAATGCTAAAGCACTTAACATGGCAGAACAATCAGTAAAAGAAACTAAAACACAGCAAAAAGAGCTACAAAATAAAGCCGATGAGCTCGATAAAAAGCACACTCAATTTCAGAAAATTTTAGCCGCGCAACTTAAAAGCGCCTATATGGCCGGTGGCGACGACTACTCTAAAATGCTGTTAAATCAAGAAGACACTGCAAAATTTGAGCGCACACTTAGTTATTACAACTACTTAAATAAAGCCCGTATTGAACAAATTGAAGATCTAAAAGACCTTCAACAGCAAATAGTACAAAACCAAGAAGAGCTTGTTAAAACACAAGAAAAACTAGCGCTTTTATTTGATGAGCAAAAAAGACGTCAAACTGCATTGCTTAATGCACAAAGTGAACGCCAAGCTAATCTTAAAAATTTACAAGCTCAGCTCAACAGCACCAAAAGTTCAATAAACTATTTAAAAGAAAACCAACAAACTTTAGTAGCAACAATTGAAGAACTCGAAAAAGAAAAAACACAGAAAATTGAATTACTGGGCCTAAATAAAAACAAAGGCAAATTAGACTGGCCCAGCAAAGGCAAGTTAGAGCACACATTCGGCCAACGTAAACATGGTGGTATTGATTGGAAAGGCGTATTAATTGGTGCAAAAGAAGGCACTAATATTAATAGCGTACATAACGGCCAAGTTGTATTTGCCGATTGGCTAAAGGGCTATGGTTGGGTAATTGTTGTAGACCATGGTGAAGGTTTTATGAGCCTATATGGTCATGCCCAAACACTGCTAAGAGATGTAGGCGACATGGTACGCGAAGGCGAAACCCTTGCTTTAGTTGGCCAAAGCGGCGGACAAGCTAGTTCTGGTCTATACTTTGAAATACGCCACAAAGGACGCGCAGTAAATCCTGTAAAATGGTGCAAACGCATTTAATTAAATAAATCGCTGCACCGCTCTGGAGCAGCTGATGACAACTAAAAAAACTGTAGTAACTACCATTGATCAAAAAAATACAGGCTTTTATATAAGTCTGTATTTGCTTGTATTACTAACCTTAATCGCTTTTTCTAGTAACGCACTAGCAAGCTCGATTAAAGATCTTAAAAGACAACAAATAGACGAAATACTCTTTAACATTCATGCCTACTATGTTGAAGATCTCACCTTACAAAATAGCCACCACATTAAATATAATAGCCAACAGTTTGAGCGTTTATATTCAAAGCTCGACTCTTACTCTAAGTACTTAAATGAGCACGAACTAACCTCATTATTTGATAACACAAATGGACGTTACACCGGTATCGGTATTGAGGTTAAAAATATCGACGAGAATATGACTATTGTTAATGTGGTTAATAACTCCCCCGCAAAAGCAGCGGGTATTTTGCCAGGCGATATTATTGTAAGTGTAAACAACCAAGCAGCCCAAAACCTTACAATCGATGAAGTAGCAACACTAATAAGAGACAGTAAATTTTCAAATATAGACCTAATTATAAGTCGTGATAACAATAAAAACCCACTCACGTTTCATGTAGCACGCCGCCAAATAAACCTCGAAAGCGTAACAAGCGAACTTCTAGATTTTGGTACTGGTTATATAGCTATCAATAACTTCTCTAACCACACATTACATGAGGTTGCTCTGCAAGTTGCTGCCCTGCAAAGCCACTTTGGTTACCCACTTAAAGGCTTAGTAATTGATTTACGTGATAACCCAGGGGGTACATTACAAAGCGCAGTAGCGGTATCAGACCTATTTTTACAAAGTGGCACTATAGTGACTACTAAAGGACGTTTTTACGATGCCAACCAAGCATTTTATGCAAAGCGTGGAGACATTCTAAAAAATGCCCCCATTGTTGTACTTATAAATGAAAACTCAGCCTCTGCAGCCGAAATACTTGCAGCAGCACTTAAAGATAATAAACGAGCAACCGTTGTTGGCAGTCAGTCTTTTGGGAAGGGTTCTGTACAATCGCTCATTCCGCTAGGTGACGGCAACACTGCATTAAAGCTCACCACAGCTAAATACTTTACGCCGCTAGGTAAATCGATTGATGGAATAGGAATAACCCCAGATGTGGCGGTTAATCAAACAAACCTTTCACAAAGTAATAAAGCCGTTATAATAAAAAATGAACACACTAACAGTAACGCGCAATTACTTACTGGTAACTTAGCCGACTTACAGTTAGTTAAAGCCAAACAATTACTCAGCATGCAGTAGCTTGTATAAGCTGTTAAACAAAGCTAAAAAGATAATAAAAACTATAAACGTGAAAATAACAAAATGGCTAATATTAGCTATTTGTTTTAGCTCAGCAACAATTAGCGCTAAACAAATAGCAATAGTGATAGACGATATAGGCTATCATCAACGGGACTTAGAGTTCCTTTCCTTACCAGGGCAATTGTCGTATTCAATTTTGCCCCATACTCCTTATTCGCAAATTTTTGCAACGCTTGCTAGTCAATCAAATAAAGAACTATTACTTCATGTACCTATGCAGGCACTTAACGGTAAAGAACTCGGACCTGGCGCGCTTACTTTAAATATGAATAAAGAGCAGCTTCAGCAAACTCTAGGAACCGCTCTCGCTAGTTTACCGCAAGTTAAAGGCGTTAATAACCACATGGGCTCAGCGCTTACGCAGCAAAGCCAAGCTATGAAGTGGACAATGGAAGTGCTTAAAAAGCGCCATTTATATTTTTTAGATAGCCGTACAACAGATTTAAGCCAAGCACAAAATGCTGCTAACTTTTTAGGTGTTGCCAATATTAGTCGCCAAGTGTTCTTAGACAATATAACTACACCAGAACAACTGCAGCTAAGGCTTGAAGAATTAAAACAACTAGCCATCACTCATAATTCCGCTATTGCAATTGCTCATCCCTATCCAGAAACAATCGAATTTTTACGTCATGCCTTACCCGAGCTAACTAAGCAAGGTTTTGAGCTCGTGCCGGTTTCGCAATTAGTAGAAAGAAAATATATACAGCTCGCACAGGCCGAGCATAAAGGTATAAGTGCGCGGTAAAACGGTCAGATCAGTCAGCTGTCAAATTGTAAGTTAAAAGCGACAAGTTGCAAGAGAACAGGTACTAGGAGAACAGCATAGGCCGTCGTTATATTAACTACCGTAGGTTGTGGGTTAAAGCAATAAAAACCAACGATATAAGAGTAAAATTGAGTGACAGTTTGCATCGATTACCCGACATTCACATAGCTTAAAACTTAGCTCTATAAGTATAGAGTTTACAATTTTGTTCGATACATTACTACCCGCCGTTTTGATACAAAATAAGAAGCTTTGAGTTTTTGTTATTTTAATTACTTGTTTACAAATGTACCTGTTGGTGAAATTATTACAACCTGTAAAATCAACCGTTTTGAGATGTTATACACCACAAGTAAAGCGGACTGAATAAGCTACGAGCTTTGCACTGAACATTGGAAATCAATGGAAAATAAGTTAGTTGATTGGTATATAAAAAATGAACCTATCTACAAAAGATTATCAAAAAAAGTTGAGTCGTTATTGTCAGAAGTCTTTGAGATAAACAATACCCCTTACCATTTAGTTAGCTCTAGAACTAAAACGATCGATAGTGTTAGGCATAAAGGGAAAAATGATAAATACACAGATCCAATAAAAGAAATTCAAGACTTTTCTGGTGTGAGAATTATCACATATGTTGAAGACGAAATATCAGTTATATGTCAATTAATAGAAGAAAATTTTGCTATTGACCCTGCCAATAGCTCAAATAAAAGTGATGCATTAGGAATCGATAAAGTTGGCTACAAATCAGTTCATTACGTAGCTAGTTTAAAAACAGACCGAATGAAACTACCTGAATATAAACAATTTCAAGACAAAGTATTTGAAATACAAATACGAACTATCTTACAACATGCTTGGGCTGAAATTGAGCATGATCGAAATTATAAGTTTTCAGGGAAACTCCCTGACGATATTAGTAGACGCTTTAAAATCGTAGCCGGCGTTCTAGAAATGGCGGACCGAGAATTTAACAATATCTCCCAAGAAATAGATATTATTTCAGAAAATACAAAAGAGGCTACAAACTCTGGAAATTTAGATATTCCAATCACATCGGTTTCAATGTCACAGTTTTTACAAAATGTATTTTCTGAAAAACTATCGGAAGGCTATACATTTAATGCCGATCATGAAGCCGAAGGTATTAATGAATTAGAGCTTTTTGGAATAAGTATGTTAGACAATTTCTCCCGCATTTTCACAGAAGATGTTAAAGAGCTATATTTTTTAATGATTGACGGAGAATATATCTCTGAAATTGGCGTTATTAGGATTAGTATGATTCTTGCTGATTACAGTAAATATTTTGAAGTAGCTTACCCGAATACCTATATAACTTTTGGGTTGGACGAAGAAACCGAAGAAGTTAAAGCTATATTTAAGCGTAATAATGTTGATTGGGATGATATTAATGCTAGGTTTGGTGTTTCATTGCACCACTAATAAAATAAATTTCTCAATACAGCTTCCTCCAAATCATGATAGCTGTCGCCTCTAATATTGAGTAGAGGCAAATAAATCCAGAGGGTTAAAGCTTGTTTTCAGACAACCGATAATAGAAAATACTGACGCTAATTGGTCGGGTATTTTTTCGTTGGACCCCGTTGGGTTTCGCTGCGCTCAAACCAACCTACATTAATAGCTCTAAAGCGCAGCGCCTCTAAATCTCTTTGTGAATAATTCACTTAAAGCGCCTATCTAAAGCAAAAAGCCCCACATTTTCATGCAGGGCTTTTAAATTTTGCTGCTTGAACTGTGTTTAGCTCATAGCGCTTTGTAATTTTTTCATTGCTGTTTTTTCAAGCTGGCGAACACGTTCAGCAGATACACTGTACTTGTGTGCAAGCTCTTGAAGAGTCGCTTTATCATCCGACAACCAACGTGCGCTAACAATATCTTGTGAACGTTCGTCTAGTGTTTTAAGTGCGCTAAATAAACGAGTATGCGCTTGCTCTTTCCATTGTTCTTGTTCGACGTCGTCAGCTAAATCAGCTGCGCCATCTGTTAAATATTGCACTGGAGAGTACGTACTTGTTGGTGCGTCGTCGTTATCGTCGCCCGTTAGGTCAAAGCCCATGTCTTGGCCACTCATGCGCGATTCCATTTCACGAACTTCTTTCTCACTCACACCTAGCTCACTAGCAACAGTGCTAACCTCAGCTTGATTAAACCAACCTAAACGCTTTTTGTTTTTACGAAGATTAAAAAACAATTTACGTTGCGCTTTAGTGGTTGCAACTTTAACTATGCGCCAGTTTTTAAGCACAAACTCGTGAATTTCGGCTTTAATCCAATGCACTGCAAACGATACCAAACGTACACCCACTGAAGGGTCAAAACGTTTAACCGCTTTCATCAGGCCTATATTACCTTCTTGAATAAGGTCAGCTTGTGGTAAGCCGTATCCCGAGTAGCCTTTAGCAATATGTGCTACAAAGCGTAAATGCGACATAATGAGTTGCTTGGCAGCACTAAGATCGCCTTCTTCCTGAAGCTTTTTAGCAAGTTCTTGCTCTTGTTCAACCTTAAGCATAGGGATAGTGCTTACCGCTTGAAGGTAACCGTCCATGCTTGCGCTTTGTTGTCCGACTGTAAGTGCCATTGCGTATAAATCTTTACTCATTTTTCACCTCGGTGATAAACATTTGAAACTATCTTAGCACTCTTTCTTTAAGAGTGCTAACCCCAATTTAAAACTTTTTTAAAGTATAAATCAAGCAGTTTTTAGTATGTGTTTAGTCTACTACAAGCGACTGAATAAGTGATGAATTGAGGGGCTGCAGCAGGTTAACCTCGCTGCATCACCTTATTTACAACTCATTACTTCATGGGAGGATAGTACATAAATATGACAGTTTTAATAACAGGAGGTACAACCCAGTTCGGTACGATACGCATATCAAGCTGGGTTGGTTCACTTATAGTTTGCAGGATTGTTTATACTTTATCGGGTTCTATTTCTTTAATATATCGATTTACAGAAAGGTACGAGCCTACAAATCCTAAGCTTGTTGCAAGTAACACTAAAAAGCCGAGCTCATTAAGCGATAATCCAATTAACGAGAAGCTTGTTTGATACACCCCCGCTACACTACTCACAGCGCTTGAAAGCCACCACATCATTAATCCTACGCATATAAAGGCGAATAAACCACCTATTACACCATACCAAATACCGGTCCACAAAAATGGGGCATGTATAAAGGTGTTAGTTGCGCCGACTAGCTTCATTACTTGTATTTCTTCTTTTTTATCCATGATCGACAAACGGATGGTGTTACCAATAATAAGCGTCACTGAGGTAAGCAGTAATAATGCGATGGTTATTACACTTTCTTTCAGTAAATCTAGTAATGCATTTAAACGCTCTAGCCACGCTATATCGAGCTTACCAAAATCAACTTCACGTTCACTTTCTAATTTAGTTAGCAGTACTTTAGCGGCATTTGGGTGTCTGTGACGTTTTGTAGGAGTAACAAGTACCACATCAGGTAATGGGTTTTTATCTAAGTACTCTAAAGCTTGCCCAAAGCCAGATACGTCTTTAAATTCTGTTAGTGCTTTTTGCTTTGATATAAATTCAACGCTTTCCACTTCTGGATAAAGTGCTAAACGCTTTACTAATGTTTGCGTTTCTTGCTCGTTCATACTTTCTTTTACAAACAACGATATTTCACTCGCTTCTTCAAAACCACTACTTACTTGCTGTACGTTTTTAACAACGAGATAAAGTGTTGCAGGTAACGTTAGGCTCAAACCAAGTACAGCAATAGTCATCATAGATGCAAGCGGCGTACGCCACATTTCACCTAAGCTATGAACACCTTGGCGAAAAATATTAATAATGAAAAAATAGCTGCCAGCTAATACTGATTTTTTTTGCTTGTCGTTACTATTTTGACGACTTTTAAAAAGTAAACTCATAGTGCTCCCTCAGCGAGCGGATCTTGAAGCATGCGGCCATCTTTTAAGGTTAGACTGCGGTACTTCATACGTGCAACCAAACCTAAGTCATGCGTCGCTATAAGAACAGTGGTGCCGTGTTTATTAAAGTCCTCAAACAGCTTTAGGATTTCCATTGAAAGCTCAGGGTCTAGGTTACCTGTAGGCTCATCGGCTAACAGAATTGGCGGGGAATTTACGATTGCTCTGGCAATACCAACACGTTGCTGCTCGCCTCCAGAGAGCATAGACGGATGACATTTTATTTTGTCTATCAGGCCTACTTTATCAAGCGCACCATGAACACGTTTAGCTATTTGCTTATGGTGAGTACCCTCAATAATAAGAGGCAGTGCCACGTTATCAAAAATAGTATAGCGCTCTAGTAAACGGTGGTTTTGAAAAATAATACCTATATCACGGCGAGCATAAGGAATTTGACGCGAGTTTACTTTATTTAAATCAACACCGTTGATAAATACACTGCCTGCCGATGGACGTTCCATTAAGCTAATTAACTTAAGCAACGTACTTTTACCCGCACCACTGTGGCCGGTTAAAAAGGCAAGTTCACCCGGTTTAACATGAAAATTAACTTTTTCGAGGGCGCGGTGCCCTCCAGGATAAGTCTTACTTACTTGCTGAAAATTTATCATTTTTTTATTATGCCAATTCAATTAGTTTACTAATAAAATTGGTATTCCTCGCAATTAAAAAGGGAGCAAGCTCCCTCTTTTGGTAAATTAAACGTCGTCCTCATCTTGGCTAAATAACGCATCAATAAAGTCATCGCTTTTAAAAGCGCGTAAATCATCAATACCTTCACCAACACCAATGTAACGAATTGGAATATTAAACTTATCTGCAACCGCAAAAATAACACCACCCTTTGCAGTTCCATCAAGTTTTGAAAGCGTAATACCAGTTAAGCCAACGCATTGATTAAATAAGTTCACTTGGCTAATTGCATTTTGACCTGTGCCAGCATCAATGGTTAGCATCACTTCGTGCGGCGCATCAGGATCAATTTTTTTCATAACACGAGCTATTTTTTCAAGCTCCTGCATTAAGTTATCTTTATTTTGCAAGCGACCCGCTGTATCTGCAATTAACACATCTATATTACGTGCTTTTGCAGCTTGGAATGCATCAAAAACAACCGATGCACTATCTGCACCCGTATGCTGTGCAATAACAGGAATGCTGTTACGTTCACCCCAAACCTGAAGTTGCTCAACAGCAGCCGCTCTAAACGTATCGCCAGCAGCCAGCATAACCGACTTACCTTCGCTTTGAAATTGCTTAGCCATCTTACCAATAGTCGTTGTTTTACCAACGCCATTTACGCCCACCATTAAAATAACAAATGGCTTTTTATCTTTGGTAATTACTAAAGGCTGTTCAGCCGTTTTTAGCATCGCCGCCATTTCTTGTTTCATTAACTCATAAAGCGCATCACCATCTTTTAACTGCTTACGGTTTGCAGCATCAGTTAAGCTATCAATCAACTTCATGGTGGTATCAACGCCTAAATCGGCGGTGAGCAGCTGTGTTTCAAGATCTTCAAATAATTCGTCATCTATTTTTTTACCACTAAAAATAGATGCAAAACCAGAACCTATATTAACGCGAGTTTTTAACAAGCCCTTTTTAAGACGAGAGAAAAACCCTTCTTTTTTCGGCTTTTCTGCTTTTTTAGCTTCTTCTATTGCAAGTTCTTCTGCAATGCGTTCTTGCTCTAAACGCTCATTTTCTACTTTTTCAGCAGTAATGCGCTCTTGCTCTAAACGCTCGTTTTCTGCTTTTTCCGCTGCAATGCGCTCTTGCTCTAAACGTTCGTTTTCTACTTTTTCAGCCGCAATGCGCTCTTGCTCTAAACGTTCATTTTCTACTTTTTCAGCTGCAATGCGTTCTTGCTCTAAGCGCTCATTCTGAGCTTTTTCAGCAGCAATACGTTCTTGCTCTAAACGCTCATTTTCTACTTTTTCAGCAGTAATGCGTTCTTGCTCTAAACGCTCACTCTGAGTTTTTTCAGCCGCAATACGTTCTTGTTCTAAACGCTCGTTCTGAGCTTTCTCAGCAGTAATACGTTCTTGTTCTAAGCGCTCGCTTTCTGCTTTATCAGCAGCAATGCGTTCTTGCTCTAAACGCATTTGCGCTTCTTGTTCTGCTAAACGTTTTGCTTGATCTTGTCTTTGTGCTTCAGCATCTGCTTGTTCTTTTGCTAATAACTCAGCATTCGCTTGCTCTATTGCAAGCTTTTCAGCCTTTACAGCTTCATCCTTTTTTTCAAGGCGTATTTGCTCTAGTCGCTCAGCCTCTATTTTTTCTGCAGCCAATCGCTCTTGCTCTAACAGCATCTGCGTTTCTTGATCGGCTAAACGTTGTGCGTGTTCTTGTCTTTGCGCTTCTGCATCAGCTTGTTGTTTTGCAAGTAATTCAGCATTGGCCTGCTCAATGGCAATCTTTTCTGCGTTTTCAGCACGCTCTTGCTCTAAACGTTTTGCTTCAATTTGTTCAGAAGCAATACGCTCCAGCTCTAAGCGCTCTGTTTCGGCTTCTGCTTTTAAACGTTCAGCTTCAGCTTGCTCCTGTGCTAGCTTTTCTTGCTCTGAACGTTTAGCTTCAATTTTTTCAGCAGCAATACGCTCCTGCTCTAAGCGCTCTGTTTCGGCCTCTGCTTTTAAACGTTCAGCTTCAGCTTGCTCCTGTGCTAGCTTTTCTTGCTCTAAACGTTTAGCTTCAATTTGTTCAGCAGCAATACGCTCCTGCTCTAAGCGCTCTGCTTCGGCTTCTGCTTGTAAGCGTTCAGTTTCAGCCTGCTGCGCAAGCTTTTCTTGCTCTAGCTTCTGCGCTTCTTCTTGCGCTAATGCTTGTTGTTTATCAGCGGCTGCTTTTTGCTCTGCTTCTTTTTTATCTGACTTGCCAAAACCGAGCCACGACATGAATTTACTTTTTTTTGTCATACTTGCTAATAACCACTTATAAAAATCTGATAAACTAAAATTTGAAATAGCTTGGCAATGCCCAGCAATAGTTGCTAATAAATACAACCATTCAAAACGTAAGTGTTCAATAGTAACACTTTTAATACGGTTGAAAAATGAAGCTACACGTAATCACCCATAATATTATCTGAGCTAGATACCATATACCATTTTTTAGTGAGCTAAATGAGAAAAAAAACAACGCAAAATAAAGCTACTAACAAGCCCAGTGATGGCTTTATTAGAGTGATTAGTGGCCAATTTCGAGGCCGAAAACTCCCTGTTAAAAATGTAGAGGGCTTAAGACCTACTACCGATCGAATTAAAGAAACTGTATTTAATTGGCTAATGCAAGATACGCGTGACACAAATGTACTTGATTGTTTTGCAGGTTCTGGTGGGTTAGGATTTGAAGCGCTATCTCGATTTGCTAAAAACGCCACATTTATCGAGCTCGACTCGTCAGCTGCCAAGCAATTAGAACAAAACATTAGCACTTTAAAGCTCGACAACGCATACGTTAAACATACTAATTCACTCTCCTTTTTAGAGCAAAAAAACACAAACGAAGCGTTTAATCTTGTATTTGTTGACCCACCATTTCGTAAAGATTTAGCGCAAACAACCTGCGATTTATTAGAAAAAAACCAATGGTTAAGCGATGATGCATTAATTTATGTTGAAGTAGAAACAGAGTTAACCACCTTCAAGAACCCGAGCAACTGGTTGTTAATTAAAGAAAAAAAGGCAGGCCAAGTGTTTTGCAAACTCTACCAGCGCCAATCAAATTAATACTGTTTTACATGATGCGTTTCTGTTAATATTGTCCTTTACATGTGGTGTTGCTTCGGATTACAATACCGCACCATTTTTGAACCACTTGATCAATGTTTGATCAACTTGAGCAACGCTCATAATTTAGGTAGGTGAATTTTTAATGCCAGTAATTAAAGTAAGAGAGAACGAACCGTTTGACGTAGCACTTCGTCGCTTCAAGCGTTCATGTGAAAAAGCAGGAATCCTTTCAGAAGTTCGTCGTCGCGAGCACTATGAAAAACCAACAGCTGAGCGTAAGCGTAAAAAAGCTGCTGCAGTAAAACGTCACATGAAAAAACTTTCTCGTGATAACGCACGTCGCGTTAAATTATACTAATATATTAGGTCTTGTATAAATGAGCCTTTTAATAACGCTAAAAGATGCGCAAAAAGATGCGATGAGAGCTAAAGACAAATTACGTCTTAACCCTATTCGTATGGTACTTGCTGCAATCAAGCAACGTGAAATTGACGAGCGTATAGAACTAGACGACGCAGGTATTACCTCCGTTATAGTGAAGCTTGTTAAACAACGTCGTGACTCTTACACTCAGTACAAAGATGCTGGGCGTGATGATTTAGCTGATATTGAAGCCAATGAAATAGTGGCACTTGAAACTTTCTTACCTCAAAAATTGAGTGAAGAAGAAATCATTGCTCTCATTGATGCGGCTATTGCTGATACTAACGCAGCAGGTATGCAAGACATGGGTAAAGTAATGGGTATAATCAAAAGTAAAGCCGAAGGTCGTGCCGATATGGGCAAAATCTCTGGTTTAATTAAGCAACGATTAACTGCCTAATACTCCCACATACATTAAAGTATGATTGAAGTGAACCGAGCCTTGCGCTCGGTTTCTTTGTTTTTAACTTTGATAAAAAGTACACCTACTAGGTTACTTTAAAATGAAATTTTTTATAGCTTCCCTATTTATTTTGCTATCATTTTGGTAAGTTAAAGCACGCTATACTTTGCATCAAGCAAGTATAAAAAAGTAAATTTCATATTCGTTATTCTTCTTATTATTTCAGGACTGTATTTTACTAATGGCTGGAAATATCCCACGTAACTTTATAGACGATTTACTTGCCAGAACCGATATTGTCGACCTGATAGACTCAAAAGTAGGTCTAAAAAAAGCAGGTAAGGATTATCAAGCTTGCTGCCCATTTCATAACGAAAAATCGCCCTCATTTACCGTATCGCAAGACAAACAGTTTTATCATTGCTTTGGTTGTGGTGCTAATGGTAATGCTATTTCGTTTGTAATGGAGTATGAAAAGCTTGAGTTTGTAGATGCTATTGAAGAAATAGCAAGCATGCTTAACTTAGAAGTACCTCGAGAACAGGGCACAAACTCAGCACCAGAACGTACTGCTGCGCAAAAGCGCTCTGATTACGATTTAATGCTTCATACTGCGCGCTTTTATCAGCACCAATTAAAACACCACAGTAATTCTGCCGCCGTTATTGAATATGTAAAAGGCCGTGGTTTAAGTGGTGAAACAGTTAAAAAGTTTATGATTGGCTACGCTCCCAGCGAATGGGATGGATTATGTCTTCAGCTTGGCCGTAATAAAGAACAAAAAGAGCAATTAGTTGAATTAAAGCTAGCTTCAGAAAAAACACCAGGCAGACAATTTGATTTTTTCCGCGACCGATTAATGTTTCCTATTCGCGATAAACGCGGACGCGTTATTGCATTTGGTGGGCGTGTAATGCAAGCCGACCAAGGGCCAAAATATTTAAATTCGCCAGAGACCCGAATTTTTCATAAAGGCTTTGAGCTATACGGACTTTATGAAGCAAAGCAAGCCCATAAAAAACTTGAGCATGTAATGGTTGTGGAAGGTTACATGGATGTTGTTGCCCTAGCCGAGCAAGGGATTGAATATGCCGTTGCATCACTAGGTACCGCAACAACAAGCGAGCACATGCATACGCTGTTTAGAACAACAGATAAAGTAATCTGTTGTTACGATGGCGACAGAGCTGGCCGTGATGCAGCTTGGAGAGCGCTTGAAAACGCACTTCCTTATTTAAATGATGGTAAAGCACTGCAATTTACTTTTTTACCCGATGGCGAAGACCCAGACTCTCTTGTACAAAAAGAAGGTAAGGAGCAATTCGAATTGCGCCTAAGCCAAGCAGATGACTTTACCAAGGTATTGTTTAATAAATTAAGCCAAGAAGTTGATTTAACACTCGACTCAGGAAAAGCTAAATTACTCAGTGCAGCACTTCCATTAATTGAAAAAATCCCAAGTGAATTTTATCAAGAAAACATTCTTGAACAATTAGGGCGTTTAATCGGAAGAACACGTGAGCAATTAAATAACCGTTTGAAAACACCAAAGCAACAGCATTCGATTGAACGTAAGTTTAAAATAACACCAATGCGTCAAGCGATTGGTATTTTAATTCAACACCCTAACTTAGCTAAAAATGTGCCATATTTACCTGAACTCGCACAAATGAATATTGCTGGTATAGGGCTATTATTACGCTTACAAGAGCAAGCTTTAGAAAAAGAAAGCATTACCACAGCGCAACTACTCGAATTTTTTAGAGGAACTGAAGATTACGAGCCCTTAATCAAGCTTGCAACGTGGCAACACGACATAAATGAAGAGCGTTTAGAGACGGTTTTTAAAAATACTTTCAAGTTTATTGAAGATCAGTGTTTAAATTATCGACTCGAGACCCTATTAATAAAGGACAAGACTCAAGGCCTTAGTAGCGACGAAAGACTTGAGTGTCATTTGTTAATGACAGCGTTAAAAGCCACTAACAGCTAGTCAAAATTGATTTAAACTGTTATACTGTGCTATTCACTGCGTCACATTATTCTAGTTGGCTTTAATGCAAACTACATGATGGCGCCTGTTGTATCAACTTATCAGAGTGGAAGAAACAATCTCTATGGATCCAACTCCTCAGTCACAATTAAAACTTCTGATTCAAAAAGGTAAAGAGCAAGGCTACTTAACTTTTGCAGAAGTAAATGATCACCTTCCACAAGACATTATAGACTCAGATCAAGTAGAAGATATCATAAGCATGATTAATGATATGGGTATCAAGGTTAGCGAAAACGCGCCTGATGCTGATGAATTAATGATGCAAGAAACAACGACAGACGAAGACGCAGCTGAAGCTGCCGCTGCAGCCCTTGCGACTGTAGAAAAAGAAATCGGCCGTACAACGGATCCGGTTCGCATGTACATGCGTGAAATGGGTACTGTTGAACTTCTTACACGTGAAGGCGAAATTGTAATCGCTAAACGTATCGAAGAAGGCATTAACCAAGTACAGATTTCTGTTGCAGAGTACCCTGAAGCAATCACTTACCTGCTAGAGCAGTGGGATAAGTTTGAAGCTGAAGAAATGCGTTTAAGCGATATCATCGTTGGATTTATCGATCCTAATGAAGATACAGCGCCAATTTCAGCAACTAATATCGGTTCAGAATTAAGTGCTAAGCAACTTGATGACGATAAAGATGACAAAGATGATGCTGATAGCGATGACGAAGATGAAGAAGAAGTAGACACAGGGCCAGATCCTGAAGAAGCGCGCATTCATTTTGAAAATTTACGTGATTTATACAATAAAGCACGTGATACGTTTGAAGCTAAAGGTCGTTCGCATCCTGAATCACAAGCCGCCATTTTTGAAATTGGTGAGCTTTTCAGAACCTTTAAATTAATACCTAAACAGTTTGACCGCATGGTAAATAACATGCGTGAAATGATGGATCGTGTTCGCGTTCAAGAACGTCTAATCATGAAACAAGCTGTACAAATTGCTAAATTACCGAAGAAAACATTCGTTAAGCATTTTGCTAATAACGAAACTGACGCTTCATGGGTTGATTTAGAAATTTCGGGTAACGAAAAGTATTCAGCTAAACTTGAAGAAGTTAAGCCAGAAATCATTCGTAGCATTAATAAATTATCTGTTATTGAACAAACAACAGGTTTAAGCATTGAGCGTATTAAAGACATTAACCGTCGAATGAGCATTGGTGAAGCGAAAGCACGCCGTGCGAAAAAAGAAATGGTTGAAGCTAACTTACGTCTTGTAATCTCAATTGCTAAAAAATATACAAACCGTGGCTTACAATTCTTGGATTTAATTCAAGAAGGTAACATTGGTCTGATGAAAGCAGTTGATAAGTTTGAATATCGCCGTGGTTATAAGTTCTCTACTTATGCTACGTGGTGGATACGTCAAGCAATCACTCGCTCTATTGCTGACCAAGCAAGAACAATCCGTATTCCAGTACATATGATTGAAACGATTAATAAACTTAACCGTATTTCTCGTCAAATGTTACAGGAAATGGGTCGTGAGCCAAATCCAGAAGAATTAGCAGAACGCATGATGATGCCTGAGGATAAAATCCGTAAGGTACTTAAGATTGCTAAAGAGCCAATTTCAATGGAAACACCAATCGGTGATGATGAAGATTCTCACTTAGGTGACTTTATCGAAGATACAACTATTGATTCGCCAATCGATTCGGCAACAATGGAGTCTCTTCGTGGCGCAACTAACGATGTACTTGCAGGCCTAACAGCCCGTGAAGCTAAAGTACTACGTATGCGTTTTGGTATTGATATGAATACCGACCACACCTTAGAAGAAGTAGGTAAACAGTTTGACGTAACACGTGAACGTATTCGTCAAATAGAAGCGAAAGCGCTGCGTAAATTACGCCACCCTTCTCGCTCAGATTTACTGAAAAGCTTTTTAGACGCTAAATAATTTAGCGCTACTATATAAACTAAAAAGGCCGCTATAGCGGCCTTTTTTCTATTTGAAGGAAATAATCATGGCTTGGATCCAAATTCGTATTAACGCCAATGCTGCAACAGCAGATGCAGTAAGTGACCTATTAATGGAAGCGGGTAGTGCTTCAGTAACCTTTATTGACGCAAAAGACACCCCTATTTACGAACCCAAAATTGGCACCGTTGTATTTTGGGCTGATACAACAGTAATTGGCTTGTTTGAAGCTAATCACGATATGAATGAAGTCGTTGCGTTATTGAAACGCCATGATGAACTAAAAGACAATTTAGTATACAAAATAGAGCAGCTTGAGGATAAAGACTGGGAACGTGAATGGATGGATAACTTCCACCCTATTCAATTTGGTGAAAGGCTATGGATTTGTCCAAGCTGGCGCGACATTCCAGATCCTGATGCAGTAAATGTACTGCTTGACCCTGGCCTTGCCTTTGGTACGGGCACACATGCAACAACGGCCTTATGTCTTAAGTGGTTAGAAAGCCAAGATCTAACAGGTAAAACGGTTGTTGATTTTGGTTGTGGCTCAGGCATTTTAGGTATTGCAGCTATAAAACTAGGCGCAGAGCGCATGATTGGGATTGATATTGATCCTCAAGCGCTTGAGGCAAGCCTCGATAATGCTAACCGTAATGGCGTTGCAGACAAACTTGAAGTATACCTTCCAGAAAACCAACCTGAGTTTACCGCCGACATAGTAGTGGCAAATATATTAGCCCAGCCACTTCGCGAATTGCACAGTGTAATTTTAGGTTTATTAAAGCCTGGCGGCAAGATTGCAATGTCGGGTATTTTAGAAGAACAAGCACAATCAGTTGCTGATATTTATGCACCGTTTATTGAACTAGATGACATTGCCGTTGAAGGTGATTGGACTCGAGTAAGTGGCACTAAAAAAGCGTAATAAACTGCACAACCAAATTTAGAGCATTAACTCAAAACCTGCATGTAAAGCCTGTATTTAACAGGCTTTACTATTTTTTTACATATTAAAAGTTTTCTGATTATTCTGTAAAAAATAAAACTTGTATAAATTTCAAACAAATCAACCTACTTGTCATGTGGTTATCAAATGTCAATACGAAAAGGGCAAAAAAAAGTTACTTTTGTTCAATTTATAGCCTTTGATTTTTGTGAAAAAAACCGTAAACTTAGCGCCCCTTGAAAAGAGGCCTATTGAATATAGTGCGTATCGGTAAATACCAACTTGAGAATAATGTAATTGTCGCGCCAATGGCTGGCATTACAGACAGACCATTTAGACAACTTTGCCGTCGTTTAGGCGCAGGGCTAGCTGTTTCTGAAATGCTATCGTCTAATCCTAAGGTTTGGAAAACGGAAAAGTCGATGAACCGTATGGATCACAGCGGTGAGTCGGGTATACGCGCTGTGCAAATTGCAGGAGCAGATCCTGAGCTTATGGCGCAGGCCGCACAATTCAATCTTGCTAACGGTGCACAGATCATAGATATCAATATGGGGTGCCCAGCAAAAAAAGTGAACAAGAAACTCGCAGGCTCTGCCTTATTACAGTTTCCTGAACTTGTGGAAGAGATTATTGATGCAGTCGTTAATGCTGTTGATATACCTGTGACACTTAAAATCCGTACAGGATGGGATCCGGATAACCGTAATGGTGTAGAGATTGCGAGAATAGCTGAACGTTATGGCATTGCATCACTTGCTGTACATGGGCGTACGCGCGCATGTATGTACAAAGGTGATGCTGAGTACGCCACGATTAGGGATATAAAACGTTCAGTGTCGATTCCTGTTGTTGCCAATGGTGATATTACATCACCAGAAAAAGCAAAACAGGTTTTAGACTATACGGGTGCAGATGCCATTATGATTGGCCGAGCCGCCCAAGGTCGCCCTTGGATATTTAGGGAGATAGACCACTATTTGCGAACTGGGGAACATTTACAGCCACCTGCTATTGCAGAGGTGCGCAGTATATTAATGGAGCATTTAACAAACCTCCATATGTTTTACGGTGAGCCAATGGGAGCGCGAATTGCTCGCAAACATGTATCTTGGTATTTGCAAACCCATGACAGTGATGGTCAGTTTAGGCGAGTATTTAATGCGCTCGACAACCCACAGGCACAGGTCGTCGCATTAGAGCAATACTTTAAAACACTAGCAGCTAACTAAGAAAGAAAGAGACTTAATAATGTTCGAACAAAACGTGACTTCTCCATTTATCACTAACCCTCATGTTCAGTCACACGAGAAACCGCAGCCATTGCGTGATGCAGTAAAAAAAGCTGTTCACCACTATTTAAAGCAGCTTAACGGTCAAGATGTGCAAGACGTTTACGACCTTGTTCTTTCAGAGCTAGAAGCGCCATTACTTGAAGAAGTGATGACATATACACGTGGTAACCAAACTCGTGCAGCAATTTTACTAGGTATCAACCGTGGTACTTTACGTAAAAAGCTTAAAAAATACGGCATGAACTAATATGCTGGCTGTGATTTATCACAGCTAATTATTAAAAAAGCACCCTAGGGTGCTTTTTTTATGCCCGTAGTTTAATAGCCGTGTTGCAAAATGCTCACCCTCATCGGCGCTTTATAAGTCGTTTTTTGAGTTGTAATCAGTTAAAATGCCCGCTTCTAAGCTAGCTCATTAACTGAGGAAATCAAACTACAATGGATACTCATCGTCCCATTCGTCGCGCACTATTAAGTGTGTCTGATAAAACCGGTATTGTTGAATTTGCCCGCGCACTAGAAGCGCAAGGCGTTGATATATTATCAACTGGCGGCACATGTAAACTACTTGCTGATAACGGCATAAAAGTGACTGAAGTATCAGATCACACAGGCCACCCTGAAATCATGGATGGTCGCGTAAAAACTCTTCACCCAAAAATTCACGGCGGCATATTAGCCCGTCGCGGACAAGATGAAAGCGTAATGGCAGATAACAACATTTCTGCTATCGACATAGTTGTAGTTAACTTATACCCCTTTGCGAATACAGTCGCTCAAGAAAACTGCAGCCTTGAAGATGCTATTGAAAATATTGATATTGGCGGCCCTACAATGGTTCGTGCAGCCGCTAAAAACCACAAAGACGTAACAATCGTGGTAAACGCGAGCGACTACGACCGTGTTATTAGCGAAATGCAAAACAACAATGGCTCTACTACGTATAAAACACGTTTTGACTTAGCGATTGCTGCTTACGAGCATACTGCACAATACGATGGCATGATTGCTAACTACTTCGGTAAAATGGTTCCTGATTACACCGAGGAAGCTGCTGTAGAGACTAAATTCCCACGTACTATCAATATGCAGTTCACTAAAAAGCAAGATATGCGTTACGGTGAAAACTCACATCAAGATGCTGCTTTTTATGTTGAAAGTGACATTGCTGAAGCATCAGTTGCAACAGCAACTCAATTGCAAGGTAAGGCCCTTTCGTTTAACAACATTGCAGATACCGATGCAGCACTTGAATGTGTTAAAGAATTTAACGTACCTGCGTGCGTGATTGTAAAACATGCTAACCCGTGTGGTGTTTCAATTGGGGACAATATTCTACAAGCATACGAGCGCGCTTTTAAAACAGACCCTACATCAGCATTTGGTGGCATTATTGCCTTTAACCGAGAGCTAGATGCAGCAACTGCACAAGCAATTGTTGATCGTCAGTTTGTTGAAGTAATTATCGCACCTAGTATTTCGAGCGACGCTGCAAAAATTGTTGAAGCTAAAAAGAACGTTCGTTTATTAGAATGTGGACAGTGGACAGGTAAAGCAGCTGGCCAAGATATTAAACGCGTTAACGGCGGTATTTTAGTTCAAGACCGCGATTTAGGCATGGTAACGCAAGGCGACTTAAAAGTTGTTTCTAAACGTCAACCTACAGAGCAAGAACTTAAAGATTTACTATTTTGCTGGAAAGTAGCTAAGTTTGTTAAATCAAACGCAATTGTTTATGCCCGTGACGGTATGACCATTGGTGTAGGCGCAGGCCAAATGAGCCGCGTATACTCAGCTAAAATTGCAGGCATAAAAGCTGCAGACGAAAACCTTGAAGTTAAAGGTTCAGTTATGGCGTCTGATGCGTTCTTCCCATTCCGTGATGGCATTGACGCAGCCGCAGCCGCTGGTATTACTGCGGTAATTCAGCCAGGTGGATCAATGCGTGATGAAGAAGTGATTGCAGCTGCTGATGAAGCTGGCATGGCAATGGTACTTACTGGTATGCGCCATTTCCGCCACTAATCACACAAAGGGTTAAACGTTGGTTTAACCCTTTTTGTTTGCTATAAATTCACGTATTCTGATTATTCAATAACCTATTTAAAATTATAATGTGAAGGAACAAACAATGAAATTTGCGCTAAAATCGCTACTTGTAGCCACACTAACGATGACATCGACTATGGCGCTTAGCCATAACCACGAATCGAGCCTTGAGCATGCACTTCAATCAAGCGAACGTAGCGCTAAAAACAGCGTTCGTGACGAATATCGTCACCCGGCTCAAACACTGGCATTTTTTGGCTTTAAACCAGACATGACAGTTGTTGAAATTGCGCCAGGCGGTGGTTGGTATAGTGAAATTTTAGCGCCAGCACTAAAAGAGCAAGGCACTTATTATGCCGCGCACTTTCCTGCTGATTCATCAGTTGGCTACTACCAACGCTCTCTTGCGGGCTTTAAACAAAAAGTAGCTGAAGATGAGCGCTTTAGTAGCGTTAAAATTACTGAGTTTGCACCTGTAACACATTTAGATATTGCGCCAGCTGGCAGTGCCGATATGGTTTTAACTTTCCGTAATGTGCATAACTGGTATATGGGCAAAGATAAAAGCGGTGCATTAAGTGCTTTTCAAGCTTTTTATAAAGCCCTTAAACCAGGTGGTACATTAGGTTTAGTTGAACACCGTTTAGCTGAAGAACGTGCTGACGAAGATCAAAAAACATCAGGTTATATGAAGCAGAGCTACGTAGTAGACCTTGCTAAACAAGCTGGGTTTGAATTAGTAGCAAGCAGTGAAATAAATGCAAATCCAAAAGATACAGCCGATCACCCTAAAGGTGTATGGACGCTACCACCAAGCTTAAGACTCGGCGAACAAGATGCTGACAAATATAAAGCCATTGGTGAAAGCGACCGCATGACGCTGAAATTTAAGAAACCGCTTTAAATAGGAATTTTCGCCATGAATGTTTTAGTCATTGGCAGCGGCGGCCGCGAACACGCACTTGCGTTTAAAGCCGCTCAAAACACCAAAGTAAATACTGTATTTGTAGCCCCTGGTAATGCAGGTACTGCACTTGAACCAAAACTTGAAAACGTAGCAATAAACGTTGACGACTTAGAGGGTTTACTTAGTTTTGCACAGCAAAACAATGTAGAGCTTACTATTGTAGGTCCAGAAATACCGTTAGTACTGGGTGTTGTTGATAAGTTTCGTGAACATAACATGGCTATTTTTGGCCCTACAGCGGGCGCAGCCCAGCTTGAAGGCTCTAAATCGTTTACTAAAGATTTTTTAGCACGCCACAATATTCCATCGGGCGATTATCAAACGTTTGAACAGATTGACCCAGCCCTTGCTTATTTAAAAGAAAAAGGCGCGCCAATTGTTGTAAAAGCAGATGGTTTAGCTGCGGGTAAAGGCGTAATTGTAGCCATGACGGAAGCCGATGCCGAAGATGCTATTCGCGATATGCTTGCGGGTAATGCTTTTGGCGATGCGGGAAGTCGTGTTGTTATTGAAGAATTTTTAGATGGTGAAGAAGCGTCTTTCATTGTAATGGTTGATGGCAAAAATGTATTACCATTTGCTACCAGCCAGGACCATAAACGCGCTTACAATGGCGATGCCGGTCCTAACACGGGTGGCATGGGTGCATACTCACCTGCGCCAGTTGTTACGGATGAAATCCACCAGCGTATTATGAACGAAGTGATCTACCCTACGGTAGAAGGCATGGCAAGCGAAGGCCATCCGTACACCGGCTTTTTATACGCAGGTTTGATGATTGACGAAACAGGTACCCCTAAAGTAATTGAGTACAACTGTCGCTTTGGCGACCCTGAAACCCAACCAATGATGCTACGTTTACAATCAGACCTAGTTGAATTGATTGAAGCTGCTAACCGTGTAGAACTTGATAAAACAACAATTAAGTTTGACCCACGCGCAGCCGTTGGTGTTGTACTTGCAGCTAAAGGCTACCCTGGTGATTACCCTAAAGGTGATGCTATTTCGGGGCTAAAAGTTGATTACCCTGCGGGTGAGAAAGTGTTTCATGCGGGTACTAAGCAAAGTGGCAATGACGTTGTAACCGCAGGCGGTCGCGTATTATGCGCAACAGCACTTGGTAATACAGTTACGCAAGCGCAGCAGCGCGCCTATGAGCTTGTTAAACAAATTAGCTGGGATGGTATGGAATATCGTACTGATATCGCTTACCGTGCTATTGCACGCGAGCAGTAGCCTATAATACCTATTCATTGGTATAACCAGCTAATTTAACTGAAAAAGCGCAGTTTCCCTGCGCTTTTTTAGTGCTACACTAATTAAAATATTTTTAAAAAGTACATAAACGTTGGAACTAAGAACTTTACGTTATCATGCAATTGCTGTTGCCATACTGATATTTATATTTTTTATAATCAGTACATTGGCATCAAACTTAGTCGTGCCTACACGATATACAATTGATAAAACGGCTCCAATGTACCTCGATTACGCCTACTATATTGACGAAACTAAAACTAAAACATTCGATACCATCATCAACCAGCCTGAATTACTTACTCATCAACCATTTTCAGATGTTCCATGGAGTTTTAGCCAGCAAAACTATTGGTTGTTTCTTGATTTAGAAAATAAAAGCCTTAACAAGCAAAATGTTGTGGCACATTTTGACAACCCTATGGTCGATCACCTTACGGTTTATCGCCTCGATAAAAACAACAAACTAATTGAAACATACAAACTCGGCGATAAAGAAGAAGCCCTATCTTTATTTGAATACAGCGTACCGCATATTCGTTTTTTAGTAGAAAGAAAATCGTCACAGCGCCTAGTAATGAAAATAGACACAGTCGGCATAAGTAAAACACCTGTAAACTTATATCGTGATAAAGAGTTTATTGACTTAGTGCGCTCTCAAACTGGGATCTGGGGTATTTTTGTAGGCGTGCTATTGATGGCTGCGCTTTATAACTTGGTGCTTTATTTTGGCATAAAAGACCGTGTTTATTTAATTTATATTGGATATATCATTAGTGCTATTACACTAATGGGTGCAGTGCTGGGCTTTGGTTTTTATTTATGGCCTAAGCAATGGCAGCTCTTTATTCACGAACAAGTTGTGTTTAGTAATTATGGGGTCGCCTTTTTCACCCTTGCTTTTTGCACCATGTTTTTACGCTATCATAAAGATAAATGTTGGCGTTACAAAATGAGCATAGCTCTACTTTGGCTTATGTTTGTTCTTGCTGTATGTAGCTTGTTTATTCCTGAAAATATAGCGGCTCCTATATTTTTTGGTGTAATGGTACTGCTTTACATTACCTGTATTATTTTAATATATAACAAGTTACGCAGTGGTTTTAGATGGGCTAAGTTTTATGTTTTATCATGGATACCGCTAATTTTTGGTGCGGCAATTCAACCCATGGAACTCACTGGCGTTTTACCGTATACCTTTACAACTCGCCATGCCTTTTTAGTTGCTATTTTGTGTGAAGTTATTTTGATGGCAATGGCATTAGCAGATCGGGTAAGGTATCAGCGAGAACGTGCGCTTTACCATGCAACGCACACACAACAAACAAGGTTACTTAATAGCTCCAAGCTAAAGCAGGCATTTATGGCACTACAAAGCCAAAATCGCTCAACAACTTTATGCTTAATAAAAATACGTCACTTTAATTCGCTCAATACGATTATTACCTCTTCTCAGGGCTACACACTTATAAAGCATGTAGCCAAAGAGCTTGAATTAGAACTCAGCCATGAACGTGAATTTACAAACCTCGAAACAGATTTAAACACCAGTCCTCGCTTAGCCGATTTAAGCAGTGGTGTATTTGCCTGTATTTCTACAAAAACACAAAACCAAGAAATGCTAGAAACACTACTAACTAAAATTATTAGTAGCCTACCAAAAAAATATGAAATTAAAGGGTTGAACCTGCAGCTTAGCTACAGCATAGGTATTAGTAATGCTGGTAAGAGTAACGATTTTGAATATTGGTTAAAGCGAGGTTATTTAGCGCTTAAAAGAGCAAAAGGTAGCATTAATCAAGTTGGGTCATCGTCAAACGGTAATAATCTAATGATGGACGTTGCTTTAGCCGCTAAGTTGCAACTAGCCATCAAAACAAATCAACTAGCTCTTTACTACCAACCGCAAATAAACTTATTGAGTAACCAAGTAAGTGGCGCTGAAGCTTTATTGCGTTGGCCCGACCCAACTTACAGTAACTTATCAATTGAAGAGCTAATAATACTTGCTGAGCATACCGGTATTATTAACGAGCTAACACTGTGGATAATAGAACAAGCTTGTAAAGACATTGTTGAGCTTATAAAAGATGGTTATAACGAGCATACAATTAGCGTAAATTTAAGTGCTAAAAATCTAACTATAAATAACTTGGCAGAAAAAGTAGAAAACATTTTAATTAAATATCAAGTACCGGCTTACTTACTTAAATTTGAGCTAACAGAGTCAGCCTTCGTAGATAGCCAAGATGCACTTATAAAATTAGTTGATGAGTTAACAGCGTTGGGTATTAAAGTGGTATTGGATGACTTTGGGACCGGCTACGCATCACTTAGCTACTTAGTTACTTACCACTTTAGTGAACTTAAAATAGATAAGTCATTTGTTTTTGATTTACCTAATAATCCAACTCATCAAGTTATTGTACAAACAGCCATTGATATGGCGCATAATCTCAATTTATCAATAACAATTGAGGGGGTAGAAACCCAAGAAATCCATCACTTACTCAAGGATATGAACGCTGATTGCGCCCAAGGTTACTTATACGCAAAAGCACTGCCTTACACCGACTATTTACACTTCTTAAAAAGCCAATATAGCTTAAAAATGTTAGACTCCTCTTTTTAACATCTTTAGGGGCCAAGTAAAGATGCAAGGCACACTGCGTAAATTAAAATCGAGCTTAACCGAACCAGTACAATATCACTTACCTGTAGGTGAACACCTAGTAGACTTAAATGCATTTATAGGTAAGGAGCTTACGCTTACCTTTAGTGGCACTATTTTATGTTCTAACTGCGGTAAAAAAACCAAAAAAAGCTATTCTCAAGGTCACTGTTTTGTATGCATGCGCAAGCTCGCTAGTTGCGATATGTGTATTATGAAACCAGAAACCTGCCACTACGATCAAGGCACTTGCCGAGAGCCACAGTGGGGCGAAGAAAACTGCATGATCCCACACTATGTATATCTCGCTAACACCTCTGGGTTAAAAGTAGGTATTACCCGCCACACACAAATACCGACTCGTTGGGTTGATCAAGGCGCGACTCAGGCATTACCTATTTTTAAAGTGCAAACTCGCCTGCAATCAGGTTTAGTGGAAGTTGCATTGGCTGAATTTATTGCCGATAAAACGAATTGGCGCAATATGCTAAAAGGTCAAAACGAAGCAATTGACTTAAAAGCAGCTGCAGCCGAGCTGATCCCACAAATTAGTGAAAAGCTAAACGAGCTCAGTGAATTATTTGGCGCAACAGCAATAGAACAACTTGATGAAGATGTAGTTGATTTAAACTTTCCAGTAACCGAATACCCAACAAAAATCAGCTCATTTAACTTTGATAAAGACCCTGTTGTAAGTGGTGTTTTACAAGGTATTAAAGGCCAGTACTTAATTTTTGAAAAAGGCGTTATTAATATTCGTAAATTTACGTCTTATGAAGTAACCGTAGGCTAACGGGCTATGTTAAACAGCTATCCACAGTTATTGGTTATTTATAATGAGCTTGAGATAGCCCATAACCAACAAGAGCAACAAGAGTGCTTACACAGCGTTATGCAAAGTGAACTAAGCGATGTGCGAGTACTTAATAAGCAAGGTGACTACCTTAATTTACAAGGCACTGCTTGCCCTGAATTGAATGGCGAGCAACTAGCACAGTTTGTTACAGCTTACTTATTAAATGAAGGACAATGCTGCCTTGGTAAAATCAAAACCCTAAGCACAGCGCAGGCGTTTGATTTATTAGGGCTATAAACACTCTCTTTATTTAAACCTCAGTAAGCACTTTTATATGCGCTACAGCACTGCGACCTAAAGCTGATAGCGCATAGCCACCTTCTAAGTACGAAATAACACCTTTGCAGCCGCCCTCTTTAGCAACACCACATAGTTGCTCGGTAAGCCAAATGTAGTCATCCTCTACAAACTTTAAGCTCGCCATATCATCTTCTAGGTGTGCATCAAACCCTGCGCTTATAAAAAGTAATTCAGGCTTAAACGCTTTTAATTTTGGTAACCATTGCCCAGTAAACACCTCTTTTAGGTCGTCGCCATTACTAGCAATTGGCAGAGGTGAATTAACTATATGACTATTATTTTTAACCGCTGTATTTGGGTAAAACGGATACTGAAATAACGAACAAAGCAGTACGTTTTCGTCATCAATAAAAATGTCTTGTGTGCCATTCCCATGGTGTACATCAAAGTCAGCAATCGCAATGCGCTTAACCCCTTTGCTTTGAGCGTACTTAACGGCAATAGCTAAGTTATTAAACACACAAAACCCAGATGATGAATCTTTATTAGCATGATGCCCTGGCGGGCGCACAGAACAAAAAGCAGCATCGAGTTTATCAGCAAGTATTTCGTCAACAGCTAACAATCCGGCACCTACTGCCCGCTCAATCGCTTTAAACGAATCGGGGCACAACCACGTATCGCCATCTAAATTAGCGAGTCCTTCGGTTGGTAGTGTAGTTTCTACGTGTTTAACTAAAGCCTCATCGTGAGCAAGTAAATAATGCTCACGCTCGGCCTTAGGTGCCTGCAGGTGTGTTAAGCCAACATCTACACCGCTGGCTAATAACCTGTCGGTAATTGCATCTAAGCGCTCTGGGCACTCAGGATGGTCGTCTATCATTTTATGTTTACGGCAATGAGGGTGTGAAATAACTGCAGTACGCATAAAATGCTCCTAGCCAAAGTAAATTGAATGCTTAATATAACAAAGCCACCGACGGGTGGCTTTGCGACTTTGGTGTATATCGATACTTTAAATATCGATACCTTGAATATCAATGTTATTAGCTATTTTGCTTTTAAATGTAGGTTTCTAAAATCAAAGCTAAAGTCGGTAATTTGTGTTGATACTGCACGCATTTTAGCGCTGTTTACACGGTTTTGTGAGCTCATTTCAAAACGAATAAACGCATCCGCCTCAAGTAGCTTTTCATCCCACTTAACTATAAATGTATTTCCAGTGTAATGCTCAAGTGTGCCCTTTAAGCGCTTAGTATGCGTAAAATCAATATGCAATTTACTATCAAGTTGTTCAATAATTACATCGCCATACCAATCATCGTGTAATGTACCGGTGTAATTAATGTTTGGTAATTGTGGTTGGTAGTCAGCGGGGGCTTCTGGTTTTGCATTAGCGTACGCCTGTTGTTTACCTTCAAAATGACTTTTAGCTAAATCCTCTACCCAGTCTTTATCTTCGAGCTCAAGTGCATCTTCAAGTACTTCATGGGTTACTGCCGAAAGTGCACCGAAAGCTTGTTGATTAGATAAAATAACAATACCGAGTTTTTTCTCAGGCAATAAAGTAACTTGCGATACCATCCCTAAAATACCACCGCCATGACCTAGCTTTTTAAAGCCGTGGTAGTCTTCAATACTCCAACCTAACCCATAACCCCTAAACTGCTGATGATACGATTCAAACGCACTTTTAGACGCCATAGACGTAATATGTGGGTGCCACATTTGCGCTTGTTGCTTTTCGCTAAACAGCTGCTCGCCACTTGGCATTTTACCGCCCGCTAATTGCGTACGAAGCCATTGGCTCATGTCGCTTACACTTGAAGCAATGGCACCTGCGCCTCTAAAATCTTCTAAGTAATTCACAAAAAATGGATGAAGCGTGCCATCCATAGGAATATGACCTGTCGCCCAGTTTTTATTACTTTTTGGAATACGTGAAAATCCCGCGCGTGAGTTATCCATGTGCAGCGGCTGTAATATATTTTTTTCGATGTAATCGTTCCAGCTGATACCCGATACACGTGCAACCACCTCACCAGCGGTAACAAACATCAAGTTGTTATAAGCGTATTTACTACGAAAACTGCTCGCTGGTTTTAAATACTGTAATCCCGCTAAAATTTCATCAACTGACTTGTCAGTACTTGGCCAAATCATTAAATCGCCCTGCCCAAGCCCTAGCCCACTGCGGTGACTTAATAAATCACGAATACGCATTTCGCGTGTTACGTATGAGTCGTATAATCTAAACTCTGGTAAATGATCAATTACGCGGTCATCCCAGCTTAACTTCCCCTCATCAACCAACTTGGCAAGCGCTGCTGTTGTAAACGCTTTCGTGTTTGAAGCAATACCAAACAAGGTGTCTTTGTTTACTTTTTTGTTGGTATCGAGATTAGTTACACCAAAGCCTTTAGCAAATATTACTTTATCGTTTTCAACAATGGCGACTGCCATACCGGGTACGTCAAAACGCGCCATTGACGCTTTAATAACGTCGTCAATTTTGTTGGTATCAACTTGTGCCCAGCTACTAAACGAAGTGCCTGCTAGTAGTGCAATTGCGGCAAGTTTGGTTAATTTCATATCAATCCTATTTTATTATTTTTGATGAACTGCAAATTCAATTGCTGCGCGCTCTTGATTGGTATCGCTTTTTTGTGCGCGATTTAATATCGCATCACTGTATTCTTTTGGTACGCCCGCTTCAAGTGATCCGCGATGAACGTGTTTTATGTACCAATCGTATGGGAGTACATCGCTGCCGTGGGTATTAGCTATATAACAATGTGCAGTTACAGTCTCACCCGTTAGAAGCGTTGGGGCTATATCTACGCAGTCGTAACCTACGCCCTCAATACCATCTAAAATAACTTTTTCATCTTCATTAAGCTCATAAATAACGCCGTAAACCAGCGCGCCTTCTTTATCGCTTGGGCAAATACTGCATTTGCCAGAGCCATCTTTAAATAGCATATCAAAAGTTAGCTCGTAACCTTTAAGTACCGCTGTTCCTACACGCTTTACATTAGGTAAGCGCGCTAACAAACGATTAGAGCCAAACGAAAAATTATATAACGGCATTTTATCTCCTGTACTTTTTAAATAAGTTAAATAACAACACGTACTGCAAGAGCAATTAAAATAACGCCAATTCCACGGTCAAACCAATAACCGCGTTGTTGGAAAAAACCCCTTACATTATTTCTAGAAAGTATTATTGAAAGCATTGAAAACCACGCCCAAGTAGCCAATGCCATGTACACACCGTAACCGACCTGTACGCTAGTCGGTGTTGTTGGGCTAATCACGAGTGTAAATAACGACATAAAAAATAACGTGGCTTTTGGGTTTAATGCATTTGTGAAAAAGCCGCGCCTAAAAGCAAGCCAAACGGATTCTTCTTGGACGGTTTTGTTTTCAACATCTTTTGCAGCCTCGCCTTCATTACTTGCTGGAGGTTTTGCAGCTCTGAGTGCTTGTACGCCTAAATAAGCTAAATATGCACCGGCAAGATACTTAAGCGCCATAAATAAACTAGGCGATTGCGTTAAAATAAGCGCAACACCTAAAACGCAATAGGCAACGTGCAGTAAAATAGCAGCGCCAACACCGGCGCTTGTCCACAATGCATTGCGCCTTCCTTGTTGCACACTTTGCTTAAGTACTACGGCAAAGTCAGGCCCTGGGCTTGCTACTGCAAAAAAATGAGCAATAACAATCAGTAAAAATTCATCTAAGTATTCCACGCAGATCCTTGCTAGTTTGGCGAATAAGCTAATAACAGCGGGTTAGCCGAGTTATTTACCAATGCTTTAATTTCTTTTTGTGCTTTTTTGAACTGACCACGTAAATGCGGCTTTAAATGTTTTTTAGACACTTTATCGTTTTTAAAGTAACTAATCAGGGCATGCATAAATACCGTATGTGTTTCACTTAACTTAGCTTCACGGTTAGCGTATGGATTATAACAAGAGCCACAACCGCCTTTAAACTGATACACCGTGTTGCTCATCATCACACCAAATCCTAAAAAACAGGCAAGTGCATCGGCAGCTTGTGGTAAATACTCCCTACCGCCTGGCGGTAGCACCCCAACGTGATGGATAAGTATGGTGGCCAGAGTACCCGCATAACTAGCCACTAAATCTTGTGGCTGATTAATCTGATTAGGATTAAAAGAGATACTGACCTTATGGCTTGGCGGCACAATTAGATGGCTGCCTTCGCCACGTATTTCATCACTAAATTCAAAGTGCGGAAAAACTTGCGGTTGTAACTGCTGAGGTGCGACTAATTGAATAGGCCATGCATTCATACCCGCGTAATTAGTAACGCGGGTAAAAACATTACTCGCCATTTCCTCAATGCTCGATACCGAATCAGGGAAAAAAGTGGCCGTTGGCAGTATTATTTGAGTGTGCTTTGTAAAAAACTCAGCATCAAAATTTTCTACAGCCCAAATAAATGTATCAATAAGCCATTGCTGCTCTTGATCTTCCAATAAAGGTGCCGATTTAAATAAAGCTAACATAAGGTGCTCTTATAAGTTTTAGTACTAGTTTAGTTTTTTTGTGTAAGCGCCCAATCCCACGCTTGAGTATTGTATAGCGGCACTGTTGATAGTGCATGGTGGTGGCTACCACTGGATTCTTTAGTTGAATACGATAAATATAATAAAGTACGATTCTCAGCATCGTAAATACGGCGCACTTTTAGTGATTTAAATAATATACTTTTAGATGATTTGAATATCACCTCGCCCGACTTGCTGCGGTCTATTTTTTGTAGCTGCTGCGCTGTAATAGGACCCGTTTGACGACATGCTATAGACATATCAGACGGATCAGAAAAGTCCAAATTAGCCTCTATATGACTAATATGACAAGTAACGCCTTCAAGGATTGGATCTTGCTGCGAATTAACCACAACATCTTTAGTTGTAAATAACCCCAAACTTACCGATGCAACATCGTCAGAGCAAGCACTTAATGTAATAACTGCACCTGTAAGTAAAGCTAAACGTTTAAATTTTTGTGGTAATTTCATACTTATCCTTAATTAATATATAAGTAACTTGGCACCTACGTTACTAAGCGAAGGTTCACCTGTTTGTTTTTATACTAACATCAAAAATAAATACGACTAAATTAGTTTAAAGTAAAGATTTTAGATAGCTCAGGGTTTAGCGAACCCTGTTGTATTTGATACAATTAACTCTCGCTCATGCAGTAACTCATAATAGGAAACGCCTAAATGCCGCACATTATTATTGAACACTCAGAAGACCTCCCTGTTTTACCACAAGTACTGGTAGAAAAAATTCACACTACCGCTTTCGAAAGTAACTTATTTGAATTAGAAACCATCAAAACACGCGCTATTGCTTATCAGCAATATCAACTTGGCGCAGGAAAATCAGGGTTTATACATATCGCGGTACATATTTTAGCGGGACGCTCAATTGAGCAAAAACAAATGTTAAGCGAACTATTACTTTCATGCTTAAAAACATACTGCAGAGCATCAGACAGTTTAAGCGTAAATATTTACGATATTGAGCATGAGATATACCGTAAAAATTAGTTAACTCTTGTAGTTTTGAGCAATAGAAGTAAACACTAGCAAGTAAAAAGCCCCAATAGGGGCTTTTTTTGTATTCTGAAATCAGATGCAGCTCATTATTATTTACAAGACAGAGCATGAATAGCGTCCGATCTAACGCTGGAATTTAATAGTGCATTCGCACTCTTTCAAATTTAAGAAAGCTTAGCTTAATCTATGGATTAACTTTATTTAAATTATACTTATTATTAGGGGTAGATAAAGAATAATAAATTACACGATATTAAATTCATATAGCATTAAATAATTTGAATAGGTATTTTTTGGAAAGTGGTGGCCCCTCCCAGACTCGAACTGGGGACCTAACGATTATGAGTCGTGTGCTCTAACCAACTGAGCTAAGGGGCCAACTTTTATATAACTGCTAGGCAGTTAATTTTTGAAGCGTTCAGTCACAGAGCGACTAAAGCGGGTTGCAGTATAAAAACTTTTTAGGTGCTTGTCACTACCAAACACCTTTATTTTAACAATCAGTAAGCTAACTGCTTAAATAGTAATCTTTTAGGTGGGTATAAGCATAAAATACAAGATATTTCCCATGATATTCTCTGCATTAAATTATAACCCCCCCCTCCCACATGTAGTCTTTTATATTTAACGCTCTACTTTTTAAGTAAAGCTAACATATATGTGTAGGCATACAAGGCTGTAAAAAATATGCTTGGGGCTACTGTAAGTGCCAAATTAGGTGTCTGATTAATTACATTCACCATAATCACTAAGCTCGATTGAACAGTAATCGGAATAATAGGCGCAAAAAGTACACCTGCTATTTTTTTGTTACCTAAATACGATGCGCTAGAGTTAATTGCATTATTGAAGCTTTGTCGTATTGCTACGTTTTGTGGTGTTTTAGAATGAAACATACAAATAATTGGAGTTACAAACGCAAGCGTTACATAACTAGACTTATACTTGTTGACGACCTTTTCTAAAATAAAAGTAAAAAACAGCGTTACAAATCCACTATACAAACCTTGTACTAATGCAGCTTGAAGCGTGACCGATTTAGCAATATCTGCCGAACTGTTTGCCCAGTAGGCCCAGCTAAAATAAAAAACGAATGACACAACGCCTGACAGTATAAGTCGAATATTCAATTAGCTACCTCAATATGCGTAAAAGCTTGGTGTAATGATAACACTAGAAGTGATGGTAATATTGTCACTAAATAATAGAGTAATTAACCGCGTATTGTAGATATAAACAAACTAATATTAAAGATTTCCTAAATGGCATCAATACAGAATCAGAACACTACTGTTAGTTAGAAAGCTTAATTGAAGTAAACAATGGTTTGGCTGAGGGAATGTTGGGAGTGAGTTACAAGAAATAAATCACTTAGTTTGAGTAAATTAAAAATTAGATTTTGATAAAAAATATTTACTTTAAAAATTAATATTGTGAGCCGAACAGTACTGGGGCACTTTTATCATTAGGCCTCAGTAGTCGGCTTACACAATATATAATCTGTCATTATTTTTTCGCAATAATGTAGATTGCATGTATTAACCCTGGGAAATAACCTAGCAGTGTTAATAAAATATTTAACCAAAAGTGCATACCTAAGCCAACTTGCAAAAATACACCTAATGGCGGTAATAAAACTGAAAGTATTATACGAATAATATCCATGACTAAACTCCATTTAAATTAAGCATTAAAAAGGCGTAAAGCCCAGTGTTAGTGGGCCTTAACTATACTGTACTATTCAGCAACAATAGCTAGTTTATCAACTACGTCACGAACATCTTCAGCATTTTTAGCAATTTTAACTGCTAGTTGTTTTTCAGCTTCAGACTCTACTGAACCGTTCAGAGTTACAATACCGTTGTCGGTATCAACATCAATGTCTGTACCACCTACTTCTGAGTCAAACAGGAAGCGAGTTGTGATTACAGTGGTGATTTTAGCGTCCGTTAGGTCGTTATCATCATCGTCCATCATGTCATTGCTTTTATCTTTGGTATCCATGCTTTTAACAACAGTAAGGCTGTTATCAACATCAGATACACCATCTAGGCTAAGTACAAGTTCTTCTGCTAGCTCTTTATCAAGCTCGCTATTAACTTTACCTGTAAGTACTACTTTGCCATTTTTTACATCAGTGTTAATGTCAAAGTTGTTTAGATTAGTGTTCATAAGTAGAACTGTTTCTGCCTTACCATCAATCCAAGCATCTTTACTTTCGTTTTCCCAGCTGTTTGCTTGGGCACCCATAGCCGTAGTACCAAGAACTAGAGCTGCGATAATAGACTTGTTAAATGTTTTCATAATCTTTCTCCTTTTGATTAAAGACACTTTAACTAATGCGAGCTTTGGGCCAACTTTATTTATACTTAAATTTCAATAGGTTGAGTTTACTTTGGAGTGAGGCATTATCTATAGTTGTGTAACTATTTACAGGCTACTCGGTAAAAATTTCTCAAATAGTGAAAATAGCTAGATAATTGCATTTTTGGTTAATCTATCGTTAATATAACAAAATAAAAAACATCATTATAAATTAACCTACTGATAATTAGGGTGATTATATTTGGTGCGTGCTTTGCATACAAACATCAAGAGCAGTATCAATAGTAAATACAATAAGGAATGCCCCATGTCTGTAAAAGTTGAAGACCGCCCAATAGAGCAAGTACGCGAACAAGTAATTGACCAATTAATTTATAATTACAGTCATGGGGTTATTTCTGTTGATGCATTTGAGAGACGACTCGATAGCGCGATGGATGCACCTAATAACGACGCTCTTTTAGCCTTAGTAGAAGACTTAACACTTAATACCGATCAGCAATATAAAGCAGAAAAACAATCGCAATTTAAACCACATTATAGTGCACAGCAAAACAGTGATGATGATTTTACATTACGCAGTATTTTAGGCTCTAACGAACGAAGCGGTCAGTGGGTTGTCCCAAAAAATATATATTTAAGTAACTTTATGGGATCGGTGGTACTTGATTTTACTGATGCCATTTTTGCGCATCAAAATGTAACTATTCACGTTAACTGTATTTTTGGTAGCGATGAGATTTACGTACCAGAGCATGTAAATGTAGTGTCTAAAATGTTTTGTATTTTAAGTAGCCTTGAAAATAAATCGGTATCACTTAACAAACGCCAAGGTCCTACTATTCATATTGAAGGAAAGGCAGTTATGGGATCGGTTGAAGTAAAAATAAAGCGCACAATTAAAGAAAAATTTATGAGCTTTGCAAATGAGCTAAAAACCCAGTTTGGCACGGGTAATAATAACCGCTCACTATAATTGAGTAGCAGCACTTTAGCGTGCTGCTTAGTATTTTATTATAAATCGTTATTTCGCTCGCTTGGTATATCACTTAAATACTCTACAAATTCCACCTCAAACCCGGCGGGATCAATAAAGTAAACATTTTTTCTAAACGGGTTCTCACTACCTTGCTTACTTATCCCAAAACCCGCTTTATTTAAGCGTATCACTACCTCATTTAAGTGATTAGTCACATAAGCAAAGTGTGCAAAACCAATTTGATGGCCCGATAAGTTTCTGTTTTCACCTTCACCATGGTCGCTTATCGCAATGTAATGCGTGTCATCTCCAAAGTGTACCCAGCGTCTTGGTTTTCCGTGCCAATCGCCTCTGCCCTCACTTCTGACTGACCAATGCGGAAATACAGCTTGGTAAAATTTAAGCATACTATCTATATCACTCGCGACTAAGTTTACGTGCTCTAAATACATAATGTTGTCCTATCAATTAAGTTAGGAGCACGATAAAACCTCAAGCTAACTTTAGGTAAAGAGTTATTTAAAATTAATTCGATTTAATTAGGGCCTGTTGACTTAATTATTATCTTGAAAAAATATAGACACTTTTCAATCTTGTATAAAAAACAAACATAAGTATTTGGGGTTTATTGTTTACTTTATGTCAAAAGTCGCTAAAATACGCCGGCTGAAATATATAAACGTTCTTTTACAACCCAAAGGTAATACCATGCATCCAATGTTAAACATTGCGGTTCGCGCTGCGCGCAACGCAGGCAAAATTTTACTTCGCGCAAGTGAAGATTTATCAAAAGTTGAAGTGCAACAAAAAGGCGCTAACGACTTAGTAACTAACATTGATAAAGAAGCCGAAGCCGTAATTCGTGACACTATTTTACAGTCTTACCCTACTCACTCTATTGTTGGTGAAGAATTAGGTGAGCATAAAGGCAAGGATGATGATTACCAATGGATTGTAGATCCTATCGATGGAACAACTAACTTCATCAAAGGTATCCCTCATTACGCGGTTTCTATCGCACTTAAAGTTAAAGGTCGTTTAGACCAAGCTGTTATTTATGATCCAATTCGTGGTGAGCTTTTCACTGCATCTCGCGGTCAAGGCACTCAGTTAAACAGCAAACGTCTACGTGTTAGCAAAACTACGGTTCTTGCAGGCACTGTACTTGCTACTGGTTTCCCTTTCAAAAACAAAAACCACATGGATGCATACACTGAAGCGTTTAAAGCATTGTTTGTACACACTGCAGACATTCGCCGTGCAGGTTGTTCTGCTTTAGATATGGCATACGTTGCAGCTGGCCGTGTTGATGGATTTTTTGAAATTGGTTTAAAACCTTGGAACTCTGCTGCAGGCGAACTTATGGTTAAAGAAGCGGGCGGTATGGTTGTAGATTTCGCTGGTGGTAATAACTATAACCACAGCGGCAATATTATCTGTGGTTCACCAAAATTGACTCAAGCAATTATTCGTGAAATTCGTCCAGTATTAACTGAGTCGTTACTTCGCTAATTTGATGCTATTAATAGCATGCTAAAAAGGAGCTCAGGCTCCTTTTTTTGTGCCTAAAAATAAGGGTTATCGAGCTTAATCTCTATCGTTTTGCCTTTTGTATAAGGTAGTGTATTTAAATCCTTTGCGAAGTATTCATTAAATAATGCGTCAAATTCACCGCTTTCCTGCATCACTATTAATCCCTCTTCAACAGCCTTTGCTAATTCAGGTTTACTCTTAGTCACAAAGTAATAAATACCGGTTGGATAACTTATGTATAAATTAGGCACGATTACTAAATTACTTTGTTTGTTTTCAACAAGCTCAGAGTTAACCTCAATAAACGAACGAGGAAAGTAATCTATTCGTCCACGGCTCGTTAAAGTGAACATGGCTTGGTAGTTAGTAAGCGGTCTTACATGTAATCCGTTATAGGACATTATTCTTGTATCTGGCCAGTTGTGCCCTTGTACAGCCGAAAACGTAGCTAGCTGCTCAATATTTTTTACCTTTTTAAAGCGCGCCAAGTTTTGCTTATTAGTTAATAAAGCTCGCTTACCTATATAGCCTTTAAATAGTGGTATTTTTATCGCCAAAGCAAGCGCCTCTCGCTCTGGACTGCTCATACTCCAATACATATCTAATTCGTTATCATCTAGGTTTATTAACTTACGCTTTTGCAGTTCTGATATGGGGGTCATTCGGATAACACCGGAGTAGTTAACACTTTCAAGTGCACGTACTAATAACTCATTGAGGTATTCTTCTCGTGCGTTTTGGGTATCTTGCTTTTGAGCAACATTAATTATTTGCTCTTGCGCCATAAGTGAAAAACTTACAAACAAACTAAATACACTGATAGAAACTTTTATTGGTAACATAATAATTACCTGCTTTGTTTAAATTACCTATTATTGGCTGAAAGGCTAAACACTTCTAAAGCATCCCTTGAGCACATAAATAAATAGATAACTAGAGCGATAACACTTGGCTTATTTTAGCCTCAGTGGCCGGTGACTTAACCTATGGCGATTTATATATTATTGCAAAAAGGTCCTACCGATTCACACTACAAAGTTAGCACTGTTTTCGTAAGCTTGCACTGTTACATCCGCTAATGAAAACTTAGACGCCTGAACAATTAATAAATTGCAGGTATAAAAAAACCGCTCATAGGAGCGGTTTTTATTTAATGAGACTCTACTACGGCATTGCGTCTAGGTCTGCACCTTCTTTTTCAATTACTTCTGGTATTAAGTCTTCTTTGCTTACGCCCATTGCTATAGCAACAGAACTCGCAACATAAATCGAAGAATAAGTACCAATAAACACACCAAACAGCAATGCAGTTGCAAAGCCATGAATGGTTTGTCCGCCCCATGCAAACAAAGCAATCAATACTAAAATAGTCGTGATTGAGGTTACAAGTGTACGGTTAAGTGTTTGCGTAAGTGAAATATCAATAATTTCTACTGTATCGTCAATGCGTACTTTACGGAAATTTTCACGAATACGGTCAGATACAACAATCGTATCGTTAAGTGAATAACCTATTACCGCAAGAATTGCCGCTAATATAGTTAAATCAAACTCTAAACCTAATATCGAAAATAAACCCACAGTAATAATAACATCGTGTAGTAGTGCACCTACCGCACCCACAGCAAAGCGCCATTCAAAACGAAATGCAACGTAGATTAAGATACAAATAAGTGCAGTTAACATGGCAAGGCCACCCTGCTCTTTTAAGTCTTCACCTACACTTGGGCCCACAAACTCAATACGGCGCATTACTACGCTGTCATCAGCTTTTTTAAGCGCATCGATTACTTGGTTACCAATTACTTCAGCTTTAACATCACTACCGCGCGGTGCTAAACGAACTAAAATCTCTTGGCTTGAACCAAATAGTTGTACTGATGCATCAGCAAAACCATTATCAGCTAGCGCAGCACGTACTTTTTTAAGGTCTGCTGGCTGTGAAAAACCAACTTCTACCGCAGTACCGCCGGTAAAATCTAAACCAAAATTTAGACCTTTAACAAAAACTGATGCAAACGACGCTAAAATTAATAACGTCGAAAAACCCATAGCCACTTTACGAAGAGACATGAAACGAAGGGTTCTACTACCCAAACTTAAAATTTGCATGTCAGCTCCTTAAATCGAAAGTTTATCAATACGTTTACCACCAACAAATAAGTTGATTACCGCACGGGTACCAACAATGGCTGTAAACATTGAAGTTAAAATACCAATCGCAAGTGTCACTGCAAAGCCCGCAATCGGACCTGTGCCTACTGCAAACAGTATAATGGCAGCGATTAACGTGGTGATGTTAGCATCAAATATAGTGCTAAATGCGCTATCGTAACCGAAATGAATCGCTTGTTGAGGGCTGCGGCCATCGGCCAGCTCTTCACGAATACGTTCAAAAATAAGTACGTTAGCATCAACTGCCATACCTACGGTTAATACAATACCTGCAATACCAGGTAGCGTAAGTGTCGCGCCTGGAATTAAAGACATAACACCAACAATCAGTACTAAGTTAGCCGCAAGCGCAAGGTTTGCAACCATACCAAAGCCTTTGTAGTACACAAGCATAAACACAAGTACAAACGCAAAACCAAGTGCAACCGCAGTCATACCCGCTTCAATATTTTCTTGGCCTAAGCTTGGACCTACAGTGCGCTCTTCAACAATTTGAATTGGTGCTACAAGCGCACCTGCACGAAGTAGCAAACTTAAGTTATGTGCTTCAGCTGGGTTATCGATACCTGTAATACGGAACGAGCGATCAAGACGTGCTTGAATTGTTGCTACGTTAATAACTTCTTCAACCTTAATAGGCGGAAGCGCTTTACCGTCTGCATCTTTTTTACCTGATGGCTTGTACTCAATAAATACCGTTGCCATACGCTTACCAATAGCACGTTTGGTAAAGGCATTCATTTTTGCCCCACCTTTGCTATCTAGCGTAATACTCACTTGCGGGCGTTGGTATTCATCAGCGCCAGATTGCGCGCCAGTTATATGGCTGCCTTCTAGAATAATACGCTTTTTAAGTACAACAGGGTAACCGTCGCGGCTCATGATCATTTCAGTACCCGCAGGGATACGACCTTGAGCAGCAGCGCTAATATCAGCGTTTTCGTCTACTTCACGAAATTCAAGTGTTGCTGTTGCGCCTAAAATTTCTTTAGCGCGTGCTGTGTCTTGAATACCAGGTAGTTGAACAATAATACGCTCAGCGCCTTGGCGTTGTACGTTAGGTTCTGCAACACCAATTTGGTTGATACGGTTACGAATAATCGTTTCATTTTGCTTGATAGCGTAGTCACGAATTTCTTTGAGTTTTTGTTCACTCATTGTCGCAAAAAATGCTTTATCGTTACTGCTGTCATCAATGTAGACATTTAGCGGGTAGCGAGTTTCTAAGAAGCTCTCTGCTGCATTTTTGTCTTCTTCAGTACGCATTTCTACACGCATACGATCGGAGCCTGCTACGCGGCGAACACTACGGTAACGTAGTTTTTCTTCGCGCAGGTCGCTACGAAAATCTTGTTCCATTTGCTCAAGCTGGTTATCAACCGCTGTTGCCATGTCGATTTCCATGGTGAAATGTACGCCACCACTTAAATCAAGACCTAGCTTCATAGGGTTGCCACCAACCGCTTTTAACCAAGCTGGTTGAGCTGGTGCCATATTAATGGCAGAAATATAATCGTCGTTAAGCGAATCACGCAGTAAGTCATGCGCTTTAAGCTGTTCTTCAACATTTTTTAAACGAACTAAAATTTGTCCATCTTCAAGTATTGTCGATTTAGCGGTTACATTATTTTTTTCAAGGATTGCGTTTACTTTGTCTACAACACTGAGATCGACATCAGCGCCTTTAGCACCTGAAACTTGTATAGCCGGATCGCGACCATACAAGTTTGGAGAGGCATATAAAAGGCCAATGGCTACCACAGCTAAAACAAGTAAATACTTCCAAACTGGAAACTTGTTTAACACGGGGTCGTCCTTATTATTTTTATAGCGACTTCATTGTGCCTTTTGGCAATACTGCAGATACTGCAGATTTTTGTACTGTTACTTCTGCCTGCTCGTTTAAAGAGATAACGATGAAATCTTTCTCTTCAGAAATCTTCACAATTTTACCCACTAAACCGCCTTGGGTAAGTACTTCATCGCCTTTAGCCATCATACTCATTAAGCTTTTGTGCTCTTTAACGCGCTTAGCTTGCGGGCGGTAGATTAAAAAGTAAAAAACCAAACCGAAAATAGCTAACATTATTAGCATTTCCCAACCACCGCTTGCCGCAGGTTGACCAGCTGCTGCGTGTGCATTTGAAATAAATAAACTCATGATACTTCCTCTTTAATTTTAAAGTTTAATTTTTTATATCTACTAGCTCTGGCACGTCTTGGCCTCGGCGAGCATAAAAATCTTGTACAAATTCTTCTAATTTACCTTCGCTAATTGCATTACGTAAACCTTCCATAACACGTTGATAGTAACGTAAGTTATGAATTGTGTTTAGTCGCGCACCTAAAATTTCGTTACATTTATCAAGGTGATGCAAATAAGCTCGTGAATAGTTTCCACACGTATGACAATCACACTCAGGGTCAAGTGGCCCTGTGTCTGTTTTATGTACTGCGTTACGTATTTTTACTACACCCGTGGTAATGAATAAATGGCCGTTACGCGCATTACGTGTTGGCATAACACAGTCAAACATATCAATACCACGGCGAACAGACTCAACTAAATCCTCTGGCTTGCCTACACCCATAAGGTAGCGTGGTTTGTCTTCTGGCATTTTAAACGCACAATGATCAAGAATATTCATCATTTCGTTTTTAGGCTCGCCTACTGATAGACCACCTAATGCATAGCCATCAAAGCCAATTTCTTCTAAGCCTGCTTGCGATTGTGCACGTAATTCTGGGTACATACCACCTTGAATAATACCAAACAAAGCAGATGGATTGTCGCCATGCCCTTCTTTTGAGCGCTTAGCCCAACGAAGAGATAACTCCATAGAATCTTTAGCTTCTTTTTCAGTTGCTGGATATGGCGTACACTCGTCAAAAATCATAACGATGTCTGAGCCTAAGTCGCGCTGTACTTCCATCGACTTTTCAGGCGACATCATAATTTCATCACCATTTACTGGAGATTGAAATAACACGCCTTCTTCAGTGATTTTACGCATTGCGCCTAAGCTAAATACTTGAAAACCGCCTGAGTCAGTTAAAATTGGGAAATCCCAATTCATAAAGTCGTGTAAATCACCATGTTGCTTAATGATTTCAGTACCTGGACGAAGCATTAAATGAAAGGTATTACCTAAACATATTTGCGCACCAGTGGCTTTTACTTCATCTGGCGTCATACCTTTTACAGTACCGTAAGTACCAACAGGCATAAATGCAGGTGTTTCTATTACACCACGGTCAAAAATTAAGCGGCCGCGGCGCGCTTTTCCGTCAGTACAATCTAATTCAAATTTCATATCATCCTCAATGTCAGAAAAACAGTCCAACAAGCTATAATTTAACCGCTCGATTCTACCCTTTTTACCTCATTAATACTATTAGCTGCGATAAATTCAGTTTTACTTATTACGTAAACAAAAATCCCAGCTTTGTCGCTGGGATTTTCAGTATTATTTACTGAGTAATAAATAATAAGCTGTTACTTGCGTGTTAAAAACATCGCATCACCGTAACTAAAAAAGCGGTACTTTTGTTCAATTGCCGTATTATATGCACCCATAATATTGTCTTGTCCGCTAAAAGCGCTGACTAACATTATTAGAGTTGATTCTGGTAAGTGAAAGTTAGTGACCATGGCATCCACAACATTAAACTGATAGCCCGGAAAAATAAATATATCAGTATCACCGAAATACGTATCTAATTTGCCGCCGTGAACTTTAGCTGCCGACTCTAATGAACGTACTGAAGTTGTACCAACCGCAATTACTCGCCCGCCATTTGCTTTGGTTTGTGCAACGGCTTGCACTACGTCATCAGGCACCTCAATGTACTCTGAATGCATTACATGCTCATCAACACTATCTACTCGTACTGGCTGAAAAGTACCTGCACCTACGTGCAACGTAACAAAAGCCATGTTTACACCTTTCTCTTTCAGTGCATTCATTAGCTTATCGTCAAAATGTAAGCCCGCTGTTGGCGCAGCAACTGCACCTGGCTTTTCTCCATAAACAGTTTGGTAACGTTCGCGATCAGCTTCGGTATCAGGTCGGTCAATATAAGGAGGCAGTGGCATATGGCCAATATCATTAAGTATATCTAGCACGTTTTGGCTATGATCAAATTCAAGCTCAAATAGGGTATCGTGGCGCGCAACCATTATTGCCTTGGCTTTGCCTTCAAGAATAACTTCGTTACCAACCTTGAGTGATTTACTCGCGCGAACATGTGCTAATACTCTATGTTCATCTAGCACTCGCTCTACAAGCACTTCAACTTTGCCACCAGAGGCTTTTTGACCAAACATACGTGCTGGAATTACGCGTGTATTGTTAAAGACTAACAAATCGCCTTCGTTTACTAAATCAAGTATGTCGCTAAACACTTTATGTTCTAGAGTTCCGCTTGGGCCATCTAAAGTAAGTAAACGGCTGCTAGTTCTGTCCGCTTTAGGAAAACGAGCTATTAATTCATCAGGTAAGTCAAAGCTAAAGTCAGCCACGCGCATAATTAGTAATCCACATCATTTAAAATCGCGCCAAGTGTATATGTATCGGATATTAAGCTCAAGAAATCAGCCAAACTTATAATGTCTTGTTTGCGTGTTTGTCATTTAATTTTCTTGTTCTTATGGTTAAATGTCACTATTCTTGTTCGGCTGAATTATTATAAGTTACATTAGGGGTGTTCAACACGTGCCAAACCAGCTTAAATTGCTAATATTAAACGCAAGTAGTGCTGAACGTCGCGCGATTAAAGGCACTTTAGATAGCTTAAATGTATTTACCTTTATTGATGCGCAAGATAGCCAACAAGCTTTAAAGCTTTTAAAACAACACCCTGTTGATATTATAATAACGGGCATTAATGTTGGAAAAATTGACGGCTGGCGCTTTTCGAGGATGATCCGCTCAGGATTATTAAAAACACCAAAAAACACCCCAATTTTACTTATTCCGCCAATTTACTGTGAGCGTATTGCCGAAACAACAGCCAGAAGCTACGGGATAGATGCTGTACTGCCGTTTGAACATAAAGATATGCTTCCTCAAGTGCTTGCGAATGTTTTATCTACGCACCTAGAAAAAAGTAGCCGACTAAATTTATTGCTATTAGAGCCACTTCAAAATACGGCCGACAAAATTAGTGAACAGTTAAAGTTAAACTTTGCTATTACTCACGTTACCTCAGCTAAAGCAGCACTAAACGCTTACAACCAACAGCAGTTTTCAATTGTGCTACTCGATGCCACTACATCAAGTGCAGGGAGCTCGAGTGTACTCGTTGAAGAAATACTACAGCACAATTCTAAACAAGCTATTGTTACGATTATAGAAAGTGATGATGCTGATTACGCTGAGCAGCTTTTGCTGTCTGGTGTTACCGATTTTATTAGAGCCCCATATGACCCTTCATTTTTAAACAAAGTGTGTGACCACGCCGCACGACGTGAAGATTTTATGGTGAGTTATGCTGAGTTTGCTTACAAAGTAGAGCAGCTAAGCGTGAGCGAAGTGCGTTACAAAGAGTTATTTTCGGCTCATCAGCGTATTTTATTGCATTTAAATACGGTTGTTTTAGAGCTTGATCAACAAGGGCATATTCGTTTTATTAACCCTGCATGGGAGACATTAAGCGGTTTTGGTGTTAAATCATCACTACAAACCCCATTAAGCGCTTATTGTAATAACGAAGATAAAGGAAGACTAAATTATACTATTAATGACATTTTACATGGTGGCGAGCAACAGCAACAAATAGAAGTAAAGCTCACCCATAAAAATGGCAACTTAATTTGGGTCGAATGCAGATTACAGCTAATCAAAAATAGTCGTAATAACGCGACCATAACCGCCACTATCGACAATATACACGAACGAAAGCAAGCAGAGATCCAACTACGTCATTTAGCACACCATGACCCATTAACTGGTTTACATAACCGTTATTACTTTGATCAACAGCTTAATAAAATATGCCAAGATAAATACACGTATGATGGCATAGAGCATGCTGTTATTTATATTGACCTCGATCATTTTAAAATAATAAACGACAGCAAAGGTCACCACCAAGGTGACATAGTATTAAAAGAAGTGGCGCAATTATTTAAAGCAAATATTGGCGACGATCACCTAGTGTGCAGAATAGGCGGTGATGAGTTTGCAGTCATACTTACTGATATGAATTTATTGGATGCCCACCTCATTGCTGAAGGTGTGTGTAGTGCGATAGAAAAACATGCTTTTAAATCAGAAGATCAAATATACACAATTAGCTGCTCTATTGGTTTAACTCAAATTACAACACAAAACAATGACCCTAATGAGTGCTTAAAACAAGCCGATATTGCTTTGTATATTGCTAAAAACCTAGGGCGTAATTTAGTACACTGCTACTCGAAAGAAGATGCTCAAAACAATACGCTTCAAACAGGGCTTGAATGGGGTCACGAAATTCGACAAGCATTGCAGCAAGATAACATTGAGCTGCATTACCAACCTATTTGGGATTTTAAAGAGTGTAAAGTTGCTTACTTTGAAGCGCTCTTACGCTTAAAACTCAAAGGTGAACTCGTATATCCAAATCAGTTTATTCCCTCTTTAGAAATGCTTAACGACACATTTTTGATGGATCAATGCGTTATACGTAATGCCGTTGCTTGTGTATCTAAGCACCCTGAGTTAAACCAAGTTGCTATTAATTTGTCAGCACAATCATTTTTAGATGAACGCTTATTGCCATTAATTGAATCAAACCTTGAAAAGTATAACGTGCCCCCTTCGCGGATAATTTTTGAAATAACTGAATCTGCGAGTATTAATAACTTAAAAGCCACTCGTAAAATGATTGAGAAGCTTAATAGCTTAGGCTGTCATTTTTCTATTGATGATTTTGGAACTGGCTTTAGTACATTTAACTATTTAAAGCAGCTTCCGGCACAGCATGTAAAAATTGATGGCTCATTTGTAAGCGACATGCTTAATGACCCTATAGACTTAGCGTTAGTAAAAGCAATAAATGATATTAGTCGGTCTCTCGGTAAGCTTTCTGTAGCTGAGTACGTTGAAAACGAAAAGATATTTTTTGCACTAAAAGAGATAGGTGTTGATTATGGACAAGGCTACTTTATTGCACGCCCAGTACCTGTTGAAAAAGTAAAAAGTGAACTTGAAAAAATTTCAAAAAATAAAACGTTTTACCAACAACAAGCTAGCCCAAAATAAACAAAATTAAACAATTTGTTACTACCAATATTACCTTTCTTGCCTATACTTTCAGTATCAAATAAAAAATGTCGCGCGTTTTAATGCATTTCACTTTAAAAACATGACATTACCTTTTGGCGGCGTAGTACTGATATTTATAGTGGGTTTCAAAGCTATTTAAGCTTTTAAGGAGAAAGGTATGACACAGCTAGTTATGTTATTACTGATTATACATTTTGCAATCGCGTATCAGTGTTATCGTTACGCAAATATTAAAGGCTACCCAGTTAAGGTTTTTACTGTATTAGGCTGCGTGCCTTACTTTAACTTGGTGGTATGGATTTATTTACTATTTTTACCCGAACTTGAGCCTTTTGAAAGCCATCTTCAAAATCAAAAGCAGCCTTTATAGGCTGCTTTCATTCATTTCCTATTCTTATTTAGAAAAATCTAAACTGCATTGGCGCTTTAAAAATACCTCAAGCTGTTGACTAAATAATTTAAAGTCGCGGATCCGCCCCGTAGTTTTACGCCACAATATGCCAATATCTCTATATGCATCACTTTGTGATGGTGTTGCCACCATATTTTTATTATCTAAAATTCCGGCGTTAATCGCCATTTGTGGTAAAAAAGTCACCCCGAGCTGATGCTCAACCATACTCAATAATGTATGCAAGCTTGCTGCTTCAAATGGGTTAATACAACTAGCACGGTTTAAATGACATGCACTAAGCGCATGGCCTGTCATACAGTGCTCACGCTCGAGTAAGAATACGCTAGCCTCTGGTAATAGATTAAAGTCGACTACGCCCTTTGCAGCGCTGTAATCCTTATGGTGCACTAAACTAAACTGATCTTTTGCTAATACTTGTGTATGAAATTTATCGGTTTCGTATGGCAGTGCAAGTAGCGCTAAATCAATATGCCCATGCTCAAGCTTATCCAGTAGCTTATCACTCGTATCTTCTATTAAAACCAGCTCTAAATCACAGAAGGTTTCTTTACAAAAGTGATACAGGGGAGCCGCTATAAAGCTAGCAATTGTAGGTATAACACCCACTGTTAATTTACCACTCAGTGGTGTTAAAAAGCTTTTAGTGAGCTCTTTTAAACTAATTGTATCGTTAATTATTTTACGAGAGCGCTCAACAACTTCTTCACCAATACTGGTAAACATAAGGCTGCGATTTTCGCGTTCAATAAGCTGGCAACCCAAAGTTTCTTCAAGATTTTGAATAGCACTGCTTAAAGTAGATTGTCCAATAAAACAGGCACTGGCAGCTCTGCCAAAGTGCTGATGTTGATGAACAGCTAATAAATACTGTAGCTGTTTGATACTTGGAAGATTAGTCATTTTTTCTTTCCACAAATAAAAAGACCCCAACACCTAGGGCATTGAGATCTTTTCAAGCTAAAAGTCTTTGAGTACTTTTTTGTTAAACCCCAAATGCGGTTCTTAGTACGTAGAAAATAACAATAGCAAGGGCAGCGCCAACTGGCAATGTAATTACCCAAGAAACTACGATGTTTCTGATAACACCCATGTTAAGTGCACCGATTCCACGTGCCATACCTACACCTAATACCGCACCCACTAAGGTTTGAGTAGTAGAGATTGGCATACCAGTACCTGATGCAATAACAACGGTAGAAGCAGCAGCTAGTTCAGCAGCAAAACCACGGCTAGGTGTTAAATGCGTAATACCTTCACCAATTGTTTTAATTACTTTTTTGCCCAAAATGGCAAGACCCGCAACAATACCAAAACCACCTAAAGGTAGAATCCACCAAGCAATAGCCGCTTTTTTAGCAATTTCACCATTGTTTTCAACAATGTTTACAACGGCAGCTAGTGGACCAATTGCATTTGCAACGTCATTAGAGCCATGTGCAAAAGCCATACAACATGCTGTTAATACCATTAATACAGCAAACACTTTTTCAACATTGTTGAACTGCATTTGTTTATCTGCTTTTGGATCAATATTTAAGCGAGATATGGCAATTTTACCAATTACAGCAACAATTATTGCAACACCTACTGCAAGTGCATAGCCTTCGGCTGCGCCGAGGTCTATACCAACATGCTTTAAGCCCTTTTTAATTGTAACCAATGCCATAATAAAACCAGCTAAGCCCATATAAAGGGGGACATAACGTTTGGCATTTTTAAGTGGTGCATCTGTATTGAAAATAAGTTTTTGCGCACTCATAAATATTAAGTATGCAATAAAGCCTGATATGGCGGGCGTTATAATCCAACTACCTACAATACCACCTACTTTATCCCACTGAATCGCTTCGGTACCCACAGCAACTAACGCAAAACCAATGATTGCACCAATGATTGAGTGAGTCGTTGATACTGGCCAACCTAAGAACGAGGCCATTAATAACCAAGCACCCGCTGCAAATAAAGACGAAATCATACCCAAAACCATTAGGTCAGGGAGATCAGCAAATGGTGCTGCGTCAATAATCCCTTTACGAATTGTTGAGGTAACCTCGCCACCAGCTAAGTAAGCGCCTGCAAATTCAAAAATCATCGCTATAAAAATAGCTTGTTTGATTGTTAGCGCTTTTGAACCTACAGATGTACCCATGGCGTTCGCTACGTCGTTCGCGCCAATACCATAAGCCATAAAAAAGCCGACTGCTGCGGCAATTAAAATTAATACCGTGCCGTAAGATGCAATGATATCCATTGTAAAACCTTAATCTTTCGTGTTTGAACTGATTTTAAATTAACGAGCCAACATCAGCTCAAGACGTGATCCTACGCGCTCTGCAATATCTGCAAGCTCGCCAACCCATTCAATGATTTTGTATAAAAACATCACATCAATTGGATTTAACTCACCCTCTACATCACGTAGCTGGCGGCGTACTTTTATCTGCATTTCATCCGTGTCTTGTTCTATGGCATCCAATTCAACTAACATTTTTTCTACTAAGGTGACTTCTCTACCTTTAAAACCCGTTTCTAGCAATTCTTCTAATTCGTTAATTGCTTTAGATGCTTGTTTAGTCGCATCTACACAACGAGTTAAGTAAGCTAAGAAATCAGTTTGCATAACTTTTGGTATGGTCATTTCACGACCAATCACTCGCCCTGCAATGTCTTTCGCTTTATTAGCAATCTTATCTTGTTGGGTTACTAATTCGAGAAGATCTGTACGCTCTACCGGCATGAATAAACCACGTGGTAATTGTAAACGTATATCTCTTTTCATGTCATCAGCTTCACGCTCTAAATTGCGAATCGTGATGCGAAGCTCTTCTGCTTGTACCCACTCTTCTTTAAATACGTGATTAAAAAAAGGTATCAAAGATTTACTTGCTTGATGAACCTTCTTGATGTGTTCTTCCATTGGTTTGATAGGAGATTTTGCAAATACCCCTAAAAACGCGTTTGTAGGCATAACTGACCCTTTAATCAAATTGATATGCTTTGCAGCATGAATTTTACAGTATTAACCAAGATTGTGAACGCTTTTTATTACTTCACTCAAGCTTGCAATACACAAAGCGGCACTAAGCCGCTTTAATGAAAAAGAATGATAGATAAAAAATCATAGTGACTTTTCTATATCTTCTTGAGATGTATGGCGAATATCTTTGCCATTAACAAAATAAATAATGTATTCAGCAATGTTCTGACAGCGATCACCAATACGCTCTAATGAGCGAACAGACCAGACTAAGTCCATGATTTTAGGTATTGAGCGTGGATCTTCCATCATGTAAGTCATTATTTGACGTGTGATGGCTTCATATTCGCGGTCAACCTTTGCATCTTCTTTATGTACTTGAAATGCACGTTGCACATCCATACGGGCAAATGCATCTAGTACGTCGTGTAGCATTTTTAAAACCTGGCGGCCCATATTTTCAATATTTACTAATAAATCTTGCTGATCTTTGGTAAATGAGTCTAATGCAACTTTAGCAATTCGCTCAGCTTCATCGCCAATACGCTCTAAATCAGCAATTGTTTTAGCAATTGCAATCACTAAACGCAGGTCACTTGCTGCAGGCTGACGACGAGCAATAATACGCGTACACTCTTCATCAATGCTTACTTCCATTGCATTCACTTTATAATCGTTCTGACGTACCTTTTGAGCAAGCTCTGCATCGTTACGACTCACCGCATCAAGCGCACTATTTAACTGCTGCTCAACTAAGCCACCCATACTTAATACATGATTACGTACATTTTCTAGTTCTTGGTTAAAACGCCCAGAAATATGTTTATTAATATTATGTTCCATAGTTACCTTCTCTCTTAATCTTGCACAACACGCTACAACGGGCTAATTAACCGTAACGACCGGTAATATAATCTTCGGTCTTTTTCTTCGTTGGTGTAGTAAATAAGGTATTTGTGTCTGAGTACTCAATCAATTCACCCATATACATAAAGGCTGTTTGATCAGATACACGTGCTGCTTGTTGCATGTTATGTGTAACAATAACAACGGTAAATTGGTTTTTTAAATCGTTTATTAGCTCTTCTATTACCAAAGTAGAAATAGGGTCAAGTGCTGATGTAGGTTCATCTAATAAAAGAACTTCTGGCTCAATTGCAATTGAGCGAGCAATAACTAAACGCTGTTGCTGACCACCCGATAAGCCAAACGCGCTATCGTGTAATCTATCTTTTACTTCATCCCATAAAGCAGCACCACGAAGTGATTGCTCTACCACTTCATCTAACTTACGCTTCTCTTTAATGCCTTGTAAGCGTAGGCCATAAACCACATTTTCATAAATTGATTTAGGAAATGGGTTAGGACGCTGAAACACCATACCTACATTACGACGAAGTGCTGCTACATCTACGCTCTTATCGTAAATATTTTGACCGTGAAGTAATATTTCACCTTCAATACGACAAATATCAACCAAATCGTTCATGCGGTTAATACAACGTAATAGAGTTGATTTACCACAGCCCGATGGTCCAATAAACGCAGTTACTTGGCCTTTTGGAATGTTCATATTTACTTTATTAAGCGCTTGCTTATCACCGTAGTAAAGATCGAGATCTTTAATCTCTAGCGCTTTTTGGTCATCCGTTAAATTTTCTAAGTCTAACTTCTGGCCTATATTAGCTTGGTTTACTTTTGGAGCGACTGTAATCATTTTTGTTACCTATAAAATCTTTACTAATTAGTGTTCAAGCGATCTGTACTTTTCACGTAAATGGTTACGTATACCAATGGCCGTTATGTTTAGGGTAATAATCACCGACACCAATAAAAAGGCCGTTGCGTATACCAGCGGGCGTGCCGCTTCAACATTAGGGCTTTGGAAGCCAACATCGTATATATGAAAGCCTAAATGCATGAACTTTCTATCTAAGTGAAAATACGGGAAGTTGCCATCAAGTGGTAATGTAGGGGCCATTTTTACAACGCCTACTAGCATTAACGGTGCAACTTCACCTGCAGCACGCGCAACTGCCAGTATTAAACCTGTCATAATTGCAGGGCTTGCCATTGGAATAATTATGCGCCATAACGTTTCAACTTTTGTTGCGCCAAGCGCTAGTGAACCATCACGTACGGTACTTGGAATACGAGATAAACCTTCTTCAGTCGATACAATAACAACTGGCAGCGTTAGTATAGCGAGCGTTAATGCCGACCACATTACACCTGGCGTACCAAATACTGGCGTTGGCGACGATTCTGGATAAAATAATTGGTCTAAGCTACCACCTAACATGTATACAAAAAAGCCGAGGCCAAATACACCGTATACAATTGAAGGAACACCGGCCAAGTTAATCACTGCGATACGAATCATTTTAGTGATTGCATTTTTGGCGGCGTACTCGTGTAAGTAAATTGCAGCAACAACGCCAAACGGCGTCACAATTACAGCCATCAGCATAACCATAAATACAGTACCAAATATAGCAGGGAAAACACCGCCTTCTGTATTTGCTTCACGTGGATCATCGGATACAAACTTACCTAGTTGCACAAAGTAGTGGCCTAGCTTTGCAAAAAAGCCCATATCGTTTGGAAACCAAACATCAAGTACTTGATACATAGGAATTGTAACAACTTCACCGCGCATATCTTTTACAGTTACGTGGTCACGTTTAGCTTGTTTGCGTAGTGAAAATAAATCTTTTTCAAGTACACCATACTCTGCACGTAATTCAGCACGTGCTTGAGCAAGCTCAGCAACACGCTCATCAGTGAGAGCGTTATCAAGTAAGTAGCCTTTTTCTTTTAAACGTAAGCGTTCAAGTGCGTAGTTAATATGCCCAATGTCACCATTTTGCAAATCAAGTGCTTCGTCATTTAAATCAACCGCACGCTCTACAAGCTCATGTAGCGCTTCTATTTTATCGCCATTAACCGGTTGACCGTCTTTAATAACGTTTTGCACATAACCATAAAAGTTACCGTTTTTACTACGCTCAAATACTGCAAGCGCCGCTGGTGCTGTTTTATTTGTTATGTCGGTTTCTAATATCCAACGAAAATCTAAATCTACATATTCGCGGTTACCTGTTTTAATAAGTAAGCGCTCTATTTCTTCTTTTTCAAATCCGCTAACATCAATACCTGTGGCGGCTAAACGCGTTTTTGGTACTAATTCACGGTCGTAAACTTCGCCAATAACAGTTTGCTTTGCAATCGACCCTTCAAGTTCAAACTGTACAACTTCTGAAGGCCAGAAAAAGCTTAACCCTTTCCAGGCTATCATTGCTAATAAGCCTAAAACTGAAATCAAACTGATGCTCACTGCACCACCGGTCATCCAAATCCAAGGAGAACCAGACTTAAACCACTGCTTTACCATGTCGTGTCTCTCCGCTTACATTGAGCTGTATTTTTCACGCAGTTGCTGGCGAACAAACTCAGCGACTGTGTTAAAAATGAATGTGAATATGAATAATACAAAGGCCGCTAAGAATAATATTCTATAGTGCGAACTACCTACTTCTGACTCTGGCATTTCAACTGCAATATTTGCTGCAAGCGTACGCATACCTTGGAAAATGCTCCAATCCATAATCGGTGTATTACCGGTTGCCATAAGTACAATCATGGTTTCACCAACTGCTCGGCCAAGTCCCATCATTACCGCAGAGAAAATACCTGGGCTTGCTGTTAGTAATACAACACGTATTAGTGTTTGCCACTGCGTTGCACCTAATGCTAATGAGCCATTTGATAAATGCTTTGGAACACTAAATACCGCGTCTTCTGCAATTGAGAATATAGTAGGAATAACCGCAAAGCCCATCGCAATACCTACAACAAGCGAGTTACGTTGATCGAATGTCATACCTAGCTCATTTGTTAAGTACTGACGTACATTGCCGTCAAACATCCAAAGTTCAACAAATTCGCTCATAGCAAACGAAAACCAACCAATAAGTAAAACGACCGGAATAAGGATGATTGAATGCGAACCATCAGGAATTCTATGGCGTATTTTTGTTGGTAATTTAGTCCAGGCTAAACCTGTCGCTAACATACCTAAAGGTAATAATATGAGTAACCCAACAATGGCAGGTAAGTGCTCTTCTATTAATGGGGCTAACCAAAGACCCGCTAAAAAACCTAAAATAACGGTTGGTAATGCTTCCATTATTTCAACGGTAGGCTTAACCACTTTACGTAATTTGCTCGACATAAAGTATGCCGTGTAAATAGCCGCCGAAAGCGCGATTGGTACGGCAAACAACATCGCATAAAGTGCTGCTTTTAATGTACCGAACGAAATTGGCACAAGTGAAAACTTAGATTCAAAGTCATCACTGGCTGATGTTGACTGCCAAATATAACCTGGCTCTGGGTAACCTTCGTACCACACTTCTTGCCAAAGTGCTGACCAAGTAACTTCTGGGTGCTCGTTATGAATGTCTAATACTGTTAGCTTATTATCCGCTAAAATTAACGCAGCATTTGAACGTGGTGCAATTGCAAAGTTTTCTATTGCGCCTTCACTTACTTTCCCCTGCCAAAGTTTTGCTTCGCTGGTTGTGTAGTACACGCCTAGCTCACCATTATTGCCGGTAGTAAAAAAAGTACGACGGTAAAACTCAGTAAATACATTTAATTTACTTTGCTTAGTTGTTTCAAATGAGCGAATTTTTTGATATTCACGGCCTGTGTCAGTGTTTACTTCAAACCACTGCGAAACCTCACCGTTATCATTAGCAAGCATGAGTGAATTTGCGCCCGCTAGCAGTTGTGCAGATACAATATTTGCATTTTCTTCGTTAGCCGAAAGCAACTGAATTTGCTCTACATCACTTGGGTCACGTGTATCGTATACATACACTTGATTAGCAGAACGTACAAAAGTACGTGTTGTATCTGGCGACATTAATAACTCGTCTACACGTCCATTAACATCAAGTTCTGTACGCTCAACAACCCACTCTACTTCACCGGTAAACATATTCTCTTCAGCAATAAAGCTGCTAAATAATACACGCTTATCTTCTGTAAGAGCTACAACCGCTGTTTTGTCTTCATAGTGACTAAATGCAAAGCGTTTAATAGCTGCACCTTGTTCATCTACTTCTAAAGCCATTTCCCCTAGAGGAAAACCTAAGCGAGGTGTTAATTTACGCTCGTTATTTGGAAAGGTAACTAAAAATTTAGGTGCAACAACCATTACGGTGCCATCTTCTAAACCAAACGCATAATGCCCTTGAAAAGGCGCGCTTGTTGCAAAGCTTGTTGCATCACTTGGTAAATCTGCATTAAGTGTTTTGAGTTTTTTACCAAAACTACCTGACTCAACACTGTAAAAATCAACCTGACCCTGCTGACTTAGTAAATAAGCTACTTCAGTTTGCTCTTCTACGCCTAAACCTACTATTTGCTGTGAATTAGCAACATGAAAGCTATCGCGCTTTTCTACTTTTGCTGATTCAAAAATTGGCTGTACTACATAAAGAAGGTAAAAGAATATTAATAGCAGCGCTACCAATACCATTATCCCACCTGCGGTTATCCCAAATTTAGCAAACCGATCTTTAAATAGACGGCTTCGATCCGTATTAAAAGTCGGCTTATTCGGATTTGAAGTCATCAAAACACCCTTAAATCTTAACGTTGCATAAATTATATTTCATCAAGATGACAGTAATGTTACAGCAGTAATAATAAGCACTCTAAAACAGCTTTAAATAAAACTAACGAGGGAAAAGTCTAAATTAGCTTCAAATAGGTGATTTATAAGTGAACTAAATTATAAAATAATTGGACAAAGTATTTATCGAGGTCAATACTAAAAGAGTACTTAGTAAATAATAATGACTATTAATACTGCGTATAGTCAACACAACTATATTCATTTTTTTAATTTATAATCAAAGATTTATAAAAAGTGCAACAACACACAATTTAAATTAGACAGCATACTTAATGCCTATGCATTTACTTTCTTTGGGCTTAAAAAGAGAATTATTTATGAAGCAGTTGGTTATAACTATTTTAGGGAAAGATCGCCCTGGTTTAGTAGAGAGCATCTCATCAGTCGTATTACAAAATCATGGCAACTGGCTTAGTAGTAACTTAAGCCATTTATTAGGTCATTTTGCAGGTATTATTCAACTTGAAGTTGCTGAGGAGCATTTTCAATCATTACAAAGTGCTTTAAATAAGTTACCTAAGTTAGACGTACGTATTGAAACTGGAAACACAGAGATTGAACCATCAACACTAGAGCAAATTAATCTAGTTATAACAGGTAACGACCGTCCTGGTATTGTTCAAGAACTGGCAAGTGTAATACGTCATAAAGGCGCTAATATTACTCACTTAAATTCAAGACAACAAAGTGCACCTAATTGGGGAGTGCCTATTTTTAGCGCTGTTGCTACCGTTACTTTGCCAAATGGTATGGATAAAGACGAAGTTATTGAAGCATTGGAATCAATTACAAGTGATTTAATTGTAGATACGGAAGAAGTTTAACCTCCATTTATGCGTGCCATACAACTGACACGCATACCACTTTAGTCCATCAAAATGCTCTGCAGATTATTTAACACAGACATAAAATAAGCCGATGCAAGCATCAGCTATTTTAAATAATCACCTTAAAGCTAATAAGAGCGAGATAAACTCAGTAATCCCGCTCTTTTATAAAGCTACATATCCATATGACGATTAGTACTTTGCATCATTTGCTTTATACCTTGCTTTTCAAGCTCTAGTATTTGTTGAAGCTTTTCTTGCCCACTTTCGGTTTCGGCGCGTTCAAGTAAGTATTCATATAACTCAATCACTTTTTGATGTTGCTGTGCTAAATAGCCTTGAATGACTTCTTCATCGAATTGCTGATCTTTACTAATGTCTTCAAAAGTAATTAGCTCAGGATTTTTAGCAAAGTATTCATAACTGTACGTATCGAGCGTATTTATTTCAGTTATCGCTTTAAACCCGACTAAATCTTCGGCGAGTTTTTTTTCGTAATCTAGGTAGTAGTCCACCAGCATTGCATTATGTTCATCGAGTAAGTCCTTTACGCTATAAAAATTAGCCGCCATTTGCGTATGAAACAAAACGGTCCAATCGTATACCTCTTTAATTGTTTTAACTTGCATGTGCATTCCTTACTTAGTTGACTGTATAGGTAATACACTGCGTAAAGCGTGCCAATTAAAAAGCTATTTAAAAACAGTTAGTTAATTTAAATATTAATAATAACTAGCTCTTTAACAGAACAACTTACAAATTATAGGTAATTTTTATAGAGCAATGCGTGGGTAGTAACGGCATTGCTCTATAGTCTTGTTGTTTTATATTATTTAAGTCCTTGTTTGCGCCACAGCAAGTAAACCGCAGGAATAACAAGTAAGGTGAGTACAATTGCACTGCCCATACCGCCAACCATAGGCGCTGCTATTCGGCTCATTACTTCGCTTCCGGTGCCCGTGCCATAAAGTACAGGTAATAAACCTATAATAATGGTCGCGACAGTCATCATAACCGGGCGTACTCGAAGCCCTGCTCCTTCAATGATAGCTTGCTGTAATTGCACTAAGCTAAGCGGTTTTCCGGCTTGCTCTGCTTCGAGGCACTTTTCTTGATAGGCTTGGTTTAAATACACCAACATAATGACCCCAATTTCTACCGCTACCCCAGCTAAGGCAATAAAGCCTACACCTACTGCAACTGAAAAGTTAAAGCCCTCTAAATACATTAGCCATACGCCACCAATCATTGCCAGTGGCAACGTAGCCATAATAATAGTGACCTCAGCAAAGCTTCTAAAATTAAGGTAAAGCAATACAATAATAATCGCTAATGTAAGTGGTAATACATAAATCAGTTTGTCTTTAGCGCGCTGCATGTATTCATACTGCCCAGCCCACGTAATTGAGTAGCCAGCAGGTAGTATTAGGTCTTTATCGAGTACTTGCTGAGCGTGATCAACGTAAGTACCAATATCAACGCCATCTATATCAATAAAACTCCAACCGTTTAAACGTGCATTTTCGCTTTTTATACCAGGCGGTCCATCTTCAATAAATACATCGGCTACATCACCAAGTGCTATACGCTGCCCTGTAGGCGTTACAATAGGTAACAACATTAACTCTTCTGGCGAGTCTCTGTATGCTTGCGGATAACGTAAATTAACAGGGTAACGCTCTTGCCCTTCTACCGTTTGTGTTACGTTTGTACCACCTATTGCAGTAGATACAACTTGCTGTACGTCGCTAATGTTTAAGCTATAACGCGCGGCTTTTTCACGATTTATATCTACTTTTATATAACGTCCACCGGCTACTCGCTCTGAGTAAACCGATGCGGTGCCTTGCACATCTTTTAAAAGCACTTCTATTTGCTGACCAATTTTTTGAATTTCACTCAACTTTGGTCCCGCAACTTTAATGCCCACGGGAGTTTTAATACCGGTTGCGAGCATATCAATACGTGTTTTAATTGGCATTACCCACGCATTAGTTAGCCCCGGAAACTTAACCAAACCGTCGAGTTCTTTTTTAAGTTTTTCAAGAGTCATACCCTCGCGCCATTCGTCTTTTGGTTTTAACTGAATGAACGTCTCTATCATTGTAAGCGGCGCAGGATCTGTTGCAGTTTCTGCTCGCCCAACTTTACCAAATACCGTTTTAACCTCGGGTACTGTGGCAATTAACTTGTCGGTTTGCTGTAGGATTTCGCGCGCTTTACCTACCGATAAACCTGGATACGTTGTGGGCATATACATTAAATCGCCCTCATCGAGTGGCGGAATAAATTCACTGCCTATTTTGTTTACCGGGTAAAAGCCAATAACAGAAACAACCACCGCGAGTACCAATGTCATTTTTGGAAATTTAAGCACCCAGTTAAGTAGTGGACGATACGCTGCGACGAGTAATCGGTTAACTGGATTTTTTTGCTCCGAAATGACTTTACCTCTAATAAAGTAACCCATTAATACCGGCACTAAGGTAATCGCAAGCCCAGCAGACGCTGCCATAGCATAGGTTTTAGTGTAAGCCAGTGGCGCAAACATACGCCCTTCTTGCGCTTCTAAAATAAATACCGGCATAAAACTGACGGTAATAATTAATAAACTAAAAAATAATGCAGGACCCACTTCACTCGCCGATTTAGCCACAACTTCCCAGCGGTTTTCGTTGGTAAGGGGCGTTTTTTCCATATGTTTATGCATATTTTCAATCATGACGATAGCGCCATCGGTCATTGCGCCTATCGCTATTGCAATTCCTCCTAAAGACATAATGTTGGCGTTAATCCCCTGCCAATACATAATTATAAATGCCGTTAAAATTCCAAGCGGTAACGTAATAATCGCCACCAGCGATGAGCGCACATGAAACAAAAACACCACACACACTAAGGCAACTACAATAAGCTCTTCAATTAGCTTACTTGTTAAATTATCTACCGCGTTATTTATTAAGTTGGAGCGATCGTACACAGGGACTATTTCAACGCCTTCTGGCAATCCCTTTTTAAGCGATTCTAATTTTGCTTTTACAAGCTCAATGGTTTTTTGTGCATTTTCGCCATAGCGCATAATAACAATGCCGCCGGTTACCTCGCCTTCACCATTCAGTTCTGCAATACCACGGCGCATTTGCGGTCCGACTCTAATATCGGCTACATCACGTAATTGCAGCGCAGTACCGTTAGCGTTTATACCAAGCGGAATAGCTTCCAAGTCGGCAACACTCTTAATGTAGCCTGTGCTTGTTACCATGTATTCTGCTTCAGCCATTTCAACTACTGAGGCGCCCATCTCTTGGTTGCCTTGTTGAATAGCGGTTTGAATGAGGCTAAGCGGAATACCATATGCGCGTAATTTATCGGGCTCTACATTGACTTGGTATTGCTTAACCATGCCACCAACAGCAGCCACTTCAGATACACCGGGCACAGTTTGTAGCTCAAACTTTAAAAACCAATCTTGTAAGCTTCGTAGCTGACTAATATCGTGTTTATTTGTTTTATCAATTAGTGCGTATAAGTAAATCCAACCTACGCCTGTTGCATCAGGGCCAAGCTCTGGCGTAGCGCTATCGGGTAATCTACTTGCTACTTGGCTTAGGTATTCTTGTACTCGGCTACGCGCCCAATACAAATCGGTTTTTTCGTCAAAAATAACGTAAACGTACGAGTCTCCAAAAAACGAAAAACCCCTTACAGTTTGTGCACCCGGCACAGAAAGCATTGCTGTGGTGAGCGGAAATGTAACTTGGTCTTGCACTACTTGCGGCGCTTGCCCCGGGTAAGTGGTTTTTATAATGACCTGAACATCAGATAAGTCAGGCAAGGCATCCACGGGAGTATTTTTTACCGCAAACAATCCTCCACCCAATAAAATTAATGTAAGCAACAACACAAAAAAGCGATTGCTAACAGACCAGCGAATAATGGCTGTTATCATAATGGCTCCTAGTGAGAACTATGTTGCATAGTAGAATGATCAATCGGCTCTGCGTTTTGCGCTTTAGTAATTACAAATTCATCGTTAATAATGCTAAAAGTAAAATTAATATACTGGGCATTTTCAAACTGACTAATATCAATATCTGGCGCTAATACAAAGTCCATTGTGGCGGGTTCTCGATTCCATTTTTCAATGGCTTCTCGGCTAATATTAATAATGCGATTTTGTATGTCTATGGCGTTAATAGTGCCGTTAACCGTGGCGCTTTGTGGCTGCATATCCATGTTCATATTTGAGTCTGAACCAGAATCCGAGCTGATACCAGAACTAGGTATTTCCATTCGTTTAAAGTCAGAGCTTTTACTCGACTCAGAGTCTATTAAAAATTGTGCTGAGGTCACTACCGTGTCACCTGTCATTACGCCTGACAAAATGACCGCTTCATTACTATTAATTTGCCCAACTTCAACTTCTACCGATTTAAAACGACCCTCACCTAATGCAATAACCACACGATTTTGATGCTGCGTGCGAATTACCGCTTCTTTAGGGACTGTAAATTGCGCCTTACTCGCTTTAACGTGAATGCTCACTTGTGCAAACATATTTGGTTTTAACCGATGATCTGCATTTTCAAACCTGAGCCTTACACGCAGAGTCCGGTTTTTAGCATCAAGCGCGGGGTAAATGTAATCAACCTTACCTTCCCACTTTTGACCTTTTAAGTAATCAAGCGTCATCGTTACAGGTAAACCAACGCTCACTTGTTCTGATTGGCGCTCGAACACTTCCGCCTCTACCCATATTTCATCTAGCTGGGCAATGCTCATCATTGATGTACCTGGTTTAACATAAAAGCCTTCTCGTACTGTTAGCTCATCTACCACACCACTTTGCTTTGCGTAAAAAGTTATATTTTGCATTATCTTTTTATTTTTTTGTAAGCGCTCGATAAATCCATCAGACACATTTAACGACTCTAAACGCGCCTTTGCAGCGCGAATTAACACGGTATTATTACGATTAACTGCCAATAAAAGCTCTTCCTGTGCGTTCACCAATTGTGGTGAATACAATGTATATAAAGGCTCACCGGCTTTAACTTCTGCGCCTTGTGCTTTAACATATAAACTTTCAATCCAGCCTTCTACACGCGGATGAATGTGAATAAGTTGGTCTTGGTTATACTGCACATAACCCACAGTATTTATATCGCTGTGAAGTGTTTTAAGCTCTACTTTGGCAGTTCTTACACCAAAGTTATTAACGACTGCAGGCGAAATAGTTACAGCACCTGGTCCATCCTGAGCGTTGCTAGCGTTTTCATACACAGGTACTAAATCCATTCCCATTGGCGAAAGCCCTGGCGCGTCACGCCTGTAATTACTATCCATAGGGGCTACCCAATATAAGGGCTGTTTGTCAGCGCTTTGTTGTTCATTCATTGCCGAGTTGCTAGGTGAAAACTGCATTACTAAGCCGCCTATTAACCCAAAGGCGCCTGCGCCAACTAAGGCGGCAACAAGTAACTTTAAATTAGTATTCATTGTGTAATTCTCCAGTTTGCTCGCTCATTACTTGGGGGTCTAAGCTACTTGCATAATAATTTAGGCGGGCGGTAATAATATGTTGATCTACTTGAATATTCAGTGCATCAATTTTGGCGTTAAGTTCACTAATACGCGCGCGCATCACGTCAGAAAAATCCCCGTCGTCGCGTGTATAAGCATTTAGTGTTGCCTGAGATTGCTCTGACATTTGCGGTAATAACGTATTTTGATAAAGCGCATCGCGTTTTTGCAAACGAGCGAGTTGGCTAAACTCCTTAAAGTACATGCCTTTGAGTTTTTGAAGCGCCACCAGCTTTTGTGTTTTAATAGCTTCTGCACTCGCAATAGCCGATTTAACTTGTTGATCTTGTCTGTTATCAGTAAACAATGGCAAATCAATGCTAAATCCTACAGAGAGTAAATCAGCTCGCGACTCACCCATCGGGGTATCATCTCGGTAACCATAACCCACATTAACGCCCATCTGAGGTTTGTAGCTTTGCTTAGCGAGTGCAACTTCGGTTTGCTTTGCCGTTACGGTTTTATCTATCGCAATAATTGCGGGATGCGCCATAAGCAACTGTATTAGCTCATTAAATTCAAGGCTCGCAAAATCAACCAGCCCTGCGGTTTTAGTAAACTCAGTATTTAAAGGCTGCATAAGCATATTTATAGGTAACCACTGTGCTAAACGGTTTTTAGCACTTTCAAATTGCTGCTCAAGCATAACCAGCTTATCTTCAAGACGGGTGAGTTCTAATTGCGCACGAATAATATCTTGCTGACGTGTTTTACCTAAGGTGCTTGCGTAGCTTGCTTCGGTAATGTCAATAAGTTGAGTAAATAGCCCTTTATCTTGCTCAATTAAAGCAATACTTCGCTGAGCACGATACGCGTTTAACCACGACTCAATCACAATTGCTTTTACTTGTGCTAAGCGATCGGCGCGCTGCCAAGGGTATTGTTGAGCAGACTGTGCTAATGCTTTTTGTCTAAGCGCTAAACTATTCCCTCGGCTAAACTTTTGGCTCAAATCAACTTTAAGCTGCGTCATCCCTTCTTGATCAAACGCATAACCGTTAGTAGGTAAGTTGAGTAAGCCAACCGTTAAAACAGGATCGGGTAAGGTGCCAGCGGCAATGCTTTGCGCTATTGCTGCATCTTCTTGGTAGCCACTCGCTTTTAGCCATGGCTCATACGTTAGCGCATAATTAAGCGCTTGCGTTAAGCTAAGCGTTTGCTCATTACTAGTTTGCTTTAGTATTTCGGTATTTAGGTTATTTTGCGCATTAACAGCGGTGCTAAATAACACAACACTACATAATACGACTTTAATACTTACAGCGTGGTTCATCACCGGCTCCATCTAAAAAATAAAAGAAAATCTTAAATTAGGAAGCAAAAAAGGTGTTTTAGGAGTTACCAATAAGCGGGGTTACCGCAATTTTTACATACACCTATCCTGCTATTAAGCAGACATAGGAGGGCGGTAGAGTGAACGAGGTATATTAATTTGTGTAGTAAATACACGTACATTTACTTTTTCAGATTCAAGTAAAGTAACGCTAAATAAAGTATCAACATTAAGCATTGAGTTAGCAGCGCAGCCACTCATAGGGCATTTACAGTCATTTTGTGGCGTACTTTCGTCGTCGCAACAATCCATCTGCATCATATTTTCAGACATGCTAACGACAGCTGTTGCATCACTACTTTGTATCATTGGCATTTGGGCATGCGTTGCTGTTTTAGTTGGCATATGTGGCATTTCGCATACCATAGCTACAGACGCAACTGCCTGACCCACAAAAGTGAGCAGTAAAGTTATCATGAGTAAACTAGAGTAAAAACGTTGCAACATTATGCCTTTTAATAAACTTTAAAATGATTGTAAGGTAACCTAACGGCAACCACAAATACTTTAATTATGTAGACTGCGGTTTAGCAGGTGTTTTAATTAAGTTACTCGCGATAATTGCAAATATACAATATGCGCTAAAATACCAAAACCCTTCACCAAATCGTGCATTCATAACAAGTAGCTCACCACTTTTACCATGGGCGTTACCTGCTAAGTAAGTCACTATTAATGCAATAACAAATACATCAACCATGCTCCACTTACTTAATGCACAAATAACCAGACCGAGCTTTTGCTTAAACCCATTCAAAGGTAGGCAACAATAAAGCAATTGTAATAGCAGCTTCAAGCTTGGAATAACAATAGAAAACAAACCCACTAAAGCGGCTACAAATAAATTATTATTGCTAGCAAGCTCTTTAACTGTGCCTAAAATACTTTGTGTTTTGTTATAGGCGCTAATCTCGCCTTCTAACTTATCAAGCCCTAGCATGTTCGAGAACATCATTAGCATACTGCGAGTTCGACCATCGCCCTCTTCAGCCAGCATTTCAATACCCGCTTGCGCTAGTTTTGATTTATCTATGTTGCCCTCTATTGTTAATACTGGTTTTGTAATACCAGGAAACAATAAACAAAGAGCAACCACTACACTTATAACCGACAACCAATTACGCATATTTATTCTGCAATAGCCTCTAAAACTTCATCACTATAAAGCATTGCATCTAAAGTGAAACTATAAACATCTTCTACTGTTAAATCAGAGTTCATTTTTAATACTATGGGCTTTAATTGGCTATATTCTTTTTTCTCAATAAGCCTAACTAACTTTAGGCACTCACCTAAGCTGCCTTTTGAAAAAAGAAGAGCGTCTGTAATAATTGAATCGAAGGTAAACTCTTTAATTATTATACTTAACTCGGCATCTAAAATAGCGTCTAGTACTGAAAATAGTCCGACTAAGTAACCTTGCTGACTTAAATTCTTATCTACTTTCTTTAATATTAGCAACATTGATTGCGCGCGCATCAAAGCTAACTTTGTTAATTCCGACGGTTTCTCGAGCCCAAGCTCACTGAGCGCTAATACTCGAACAAATTGCCTAATTGTATCCTCACCTAAATAAACCACAGCTTGAGGGATAGAAGTAATATGTAAATTAGCATTACCAATACGAAAATTAGCCAGCTTTAAAATTCTAGCAGTAATTGCTACATCCTTAGCTACGCGCTGATGTACCTCTTCAAAGCAAAGGTGCTCTTTCGCAGTACAACGTAAAAGCTCAAATACAGTAACTTTAGATGGTTCAATACCACTGTAAACGACCATTTCTGGTCGAGCAAAAAAATATCCTTGGAAGTAATCACATCCTGAACCTTCAAGCACCTTAAATTGTTCATAAGTTTCTATTCGTTCAACAATGATTTTTATGTCTGGGAACTCGCACTTTAACTCTTTAATACGTACATTTGTTTTTTCGATAGGAGCATCAATTTCAAGTTTTACATAAGTAACAAGCTTTAGTAAAGGAAGCCATTTAACGTCGCCATCATAATCATCTAAAGCAAATACATAGCCATCCTTTTTTAAGTCTTTCACTCTTTGGGCAATCAAACTAATATTACTTGCCCTTTCAACTATTTCTATCACCGTATCGGCCGGGTTGAGTAACTTAGGAAAGTCATTTAGCAAAGCATCCGTAGATAAATTAATAAAAGCGCGCTGCTTAGCAGTTAGCTTCTCAAAATCCACAAGCATTAAGGTATTGAAAAAAAGTCGACTAGTTGCCTGCTCATCTGAAATATTTATAGGATATACATTTTCTTCAGAATCTCTGTAAAGCAATTCATATGCAAAAAGCTCTTTTTTAATATTAAGAATAGGCTGTCTGGCAACATGATGCTTTAGTAACTTGTCTTCGTGAACTTTACTCGATGGTTTCAATGATACAACCTCTTTAAATACATTAACCAAACCTAGTCGATAACTATAGTAGTAGATCTACGTATAGACAAAATTGAAATATTTAAATTATGCATATACCCACACAAAATTAAGGGACTAATGGCACAGAGCTCGTGTTTTGGAGTATAATAGCAGCAAATGTTAACTCGACCAGAACCAGAAAGAGCCCCATGAGTATTGAAAAAGCCTTAATCGAACGTAGTAATAATCAATGTGAATTGTGTGCAGCCACCGAGAACTTATCTGTTTATGAAGTACCACCGGTAACTGAAACCCACTCAGATAAATGTATTTACACGTGTCAAACATGTAAAGATCAAATCGAGAATAACAGCGAAATAACGCCTACACATTGGCACTGTTTAAACGATAGCATGTGGAGCCAAACTCCTGCAGTACAAGTTGTAGCTTACAGAATGCTTTCGCGTTTAGCGCCTGATAATGGCTGGGCACAAGATGCGCTAGACATGATTTACCTTGAAGAAGACACGCTAACCTGGGCTAAAAAATCACTTGCTGAAGATGACGATTTAAAGCATGTAGATAGCAACGGTGTAGTACTTCAAGCAGGCGATACTGTTACCCTAATTAAAGACTTAGACGTTAAAGGCAGTAGCCTTACCGCTAAACGTGGAACAGCTGTTCGTAATATTGGCCTAACCAGCAACCCTGAACATATTGAAGGGCGAGTTGACGGCCAGCGCATTGTTATTTTAACTAAGTTTGTTAAAAAATAATCGTTTGTTTTTAATTATTAAAGGCGCTAATGCGCCTTTTTTTATGTTTAAAATAAGTTAAGGAATGATTAAGTAACTAGGTAATACACTAAGGACATAATATTGAGTAAGGATAACCAACATGGAAAAGCATCAAGCAGTATCTTCGCGTAAAAAGGCAGTTGCAGGGATTGGCTTATTGGCGCTTAGCGCTTTTGCAGTAACTGGCTGCGGTGAGCAAACTAAATCGACTGAAAACACAGAAATTGCAGAAGCAATAACCAGCCTAACTATCCAAGCTAGCTACAAAGATCGCAGTATGCTTCGCCCTGGCTCGCAATTAATAGTTACGCTTTCCAATGTATCTAAAATGGATGTAAAAGCCGATATAATCACACAAGAAGTGATTGATGTAACCCAAGCCCCGCCATTTACCGTTGAGCTAATTTATGATGCCAGCAAAATTAGCGATAAACATCGCTATAGCCTAAGCGCCAGAATTATAAATAAAGACAAAGTGCTTTACACAAGTACAACAAATCATGACCCGTTTGCAGAATCACAGTTAACTACCCCCTATAAAATTGAGCTTTCAAAAGTGTCGACTCAAAAACCCGATGTAACACTCACAAATACTTACTGGAAAGCAATAACAATAAATGCTCAAACTGTGAATGTTACAACTAAAGAACCATTCATTCAGTTCAATAAAGACCACCGCGTTAATGGCTTTTTAGGCTGTAATAATTTTAGCGGAAGCTATAGTACCGAGCAGCAAACAATTACACTTAGTCAGCTAGCAAGTACAAAAAAGATGTGCTCGGATAATATGAGCCAAGAAGCGGCTATGTCTGACGTACTTAGCAAAACTTCAAAGTGGGAAATAACAGGTGAATCACTAAAACTTAAAAACAGTCGCGGTAATACGCTTGCTACTTTTAGTGCGGTTTATTTTAATTAATATTTAGCTCCCTTATATATATTACCTAACACATTCGTATTAATTTTAAATAAAATGCCCAGCAAAGCTGGGCATTTTATTATTCGTTATAAGCGCTATTTAAAGTTACTCATCAACGAGTTGTTCACTTCGGTAAAAACCACTTGGCTCACTTAACAAACTAACAAGTTCAGGCATTATCGCATCCATTGTTTGCTTTAGCTTCCATGGAGGATTAATTACAATCATGCCCGATGCTGTCATACCGTGTACGTCAGTATCCGCTTCAGTGCCTAATTCAAATAACTGAATGTTGCGCATTCCTGAATTAATTAAGCCCTGCTCCATATTATCAATGCGTTCTCTATCTACAACCGGATACCAAATCATGTAAGTACCTGTAGCAAAACGCTGATGAGCTTTAACTAAGGTTTTTACAACCGTTTCGTAGTCATCTTTAATTTCGTATGGAGGATCAATTAACACACACGCTCTGCGAGATGCTGGTGGTAATAAACCAACTAAACCTGCAAAACCATCCTCTCCACGTACACGAATAGATCGCTTACCTTGCATGTTTTCTTCAAGTAATAATAAATCGCGCGGGTGCAGTTCAAAAAACCAACCCTTATCTTGGCGGCGTAAGTAGTGCTCTGCAATTTTTGGTGAACCTGGATAAAACGCAAGTTCGTCAGTGTCGTTAAATGACTTAATTAATTCAATGTATTCATTAAGCTCAGCATGCTCACTTTTATGATGCCAAAGTTTTTCAATACCATCTTGATACTCTTGCGTTTTTTGCGCATCGGCAGCTGCAAGTTCAAAAAAGCCAGCACCTGAATGTGTGTCTATATAATCAAGCGGTTTATCTTTAATTGTTTGATAATTTAGCACTTGTGCCAGTACTAAGTGTTTAAGTACATCGGCAGGATTACCCGCATGAAATGAGTGTCTGTAACTAAGCATTATTTATTTTCGCCATACGCAATTTAATATCGTAAGTGAACCATAAGCACTAGGCTTTGGCAACTTACACCAAGATAAGAGAGTGTTTAAGTGAACCATTTCTGAACAAAAAAGCACATCTGCTGAATTATCCCTTAACGCAAAAGAAAAATCAGCTAAAACCACCGTAAATGCTGGCAAATCAACACACTTTGCTTTACATTTGCATGACATTAATTACAGTTATATGAGCGTCTTTATGAATAACACTACTCTTCAACAACTCGAACAACTGATCGATTCTTTAATCGAACGTAATAACCAATTACAAACAGATGTTGTTACTTTAAAAGAACAGAATACCAAACTAAGCGACGACAACGAATTACTTCAGCTTGAAGCACTAGAAAATGAAGAAAAACAGAAAGATACCAGCACTACTTTATCTGGTCTTCTTGATAAGTTACAAAGCGCACAACAGGCTAGCTAATGTCTGAGCTGCAAAACCAGCGGGTCACTGTTGAGTTGCTAGGTAAAGAGCAGCAATTTGCTTGCCCCGAAGGGCAGGAAGATGCATTAATAGCAGCAGCTAAAAATCTAAATGACTTAGTTGAGAAAATGAAACAGCGCTCAACTGTTAGAAGCGATCAGAAAGCCCTATTAATGGCAGCATTAAACTTGAGCCATGAATTGCTAGAAGCAAAAACACAGGCTACTGTTGAACAACAGCATCAAGACCAAATGATTGATAAACTCAGTCTGCATTTGACAAATGACCCCAAACACCAAAAATAAAAAGCGCATTCTGCGCTTTTTATTTATTATTAAAGTAATTTAATATTAGCGTAGAGATAATAAATGAAGTTAAAACTTTCAAACATAGCCACTTCATGTAAGTACTTACTATTAGTATGCACTTTATTATCAATAGTACCTAGCACCTATGCTGCCGTCACTTGGAATACAATAAACCCTCATATTCAGTTTTTGAAGCAACAAGACAAGCTTCGCTTTTACGACTCTAACCAAGTATTAATTGAAGGCGAAAAATGTGCCCTACTTGTTGATACGAGCGCCAATTTTGCCGCAGTTGAACAACTTGCTGAAGATTTAAAGAAACGCCTTAAAACACCTTTATGCTATTTAATGGCTACCCACCACCATGACGATCACTTGCTAGGTATGGCGGTTATGCAAAATTTTTATCCTGATGCCAAGCTCATTGTTCACCAGCAGGTAAATAAAAATTTTAACCTTTATCAAACAGCATATACCGACAAACTAGACACCTATGAAAAGAGCATTGAGCTGAGCTACCAACGATTAGCGAATGTGCCCAAAGAAGAGCAAGCTAAATGGCGAAATAAGTTAGAGCTTGCAAAAAAACGACTTTTTCGCTGGCAGGAGTATCAGCTTAGCAAACCCGAAATAATAATCGATAATCATAAAACCATCGACCTTGGTGGTTTTGAGGTAACCATTGAGCCGCATCAAGCCCACACTAACGGCGATTTAACTATTACCGCTAATAATGGCAGTGTGCTTATTGGTGGCGATATCGTTGACTGGCTTCCTTACCCTGGACACGGTGAACTTAAAAGTTGGCAAACGTTGCTTAAGCAATATATTAACGACGAAAAGCTCACTATTATTTTACCTGGGCACGGCGGCACATTAACAAAAGAGCAGCTGAAACAGCCACTATCATTTTTAACAGCCATAACAGAGCACGTTAAAAACAATAAAAATCAAAGTATTGAGCAGTTAATGCTGGCGTTTCCTGAATCAGTTATTGAGCCTTATAAACAGGAAGCGCTTAATATAAAATCGAGCAACTTCTTTTTACAAGCTGGTCTAAATCGCGCAAAAAACGCAGAATAACTCAACACAACGGATTGTGTTAAAATAATAAAAGGAATTTACAAAAGTGATCACTATGCGCAGTTTGGTTTTATGTTGTTTGGGTATTTTGTTATTTGGTTGTCAATCAACGGAGCAAGAACCACAAGAAGCTCCACAAATATTTACTCATTTTGAGCCTGACTATACTTATGATATTGATGATGAAGTAGCTCAAACGCCCCAAGTTAATGAGCACGTTACGCCACTTCAATTCAAAAAAACAATCGTAAAAAAGCGCCCACCAAAAACCACCGATCTGTGGGTGCATATAGCCAACAATCTATACTTTACGGTTTATCAAAATCGCGCTTTAAAAAAGCGTATCAGCTGGTATGCAAAGCAACCTAACTACTTACAAACTGTGAGTAAGCGCGCAGCGCCTTACCTGTATCACATCGTAAAAAAAATTGAGCAAAAGCAATTACCTATGGAGCTCGCATTACTACCATTTGTAGAAAGCGATTTTAGACCAACGATAGCCTCATCACAGCAAGCTGTTGGTGTTTGGCAGTTAGTTGGCGCAACAGCGCATCACTTTGGAGTTAAGTCAGACCAATGGTACGACGGTCGCCAAGACGTACTTGCTTCAACCGATGCAGCACTTGATTACTTAAGCTACTTACATAAACGCTTTGATGGTAATTGGCTACATGCTTTGGCCGCTTATAACAGCGGTGAGGGCCGCGTTAAACGCGCAATCGAAAAAAACAAAAAACGCGGTAAAAGCACCGATTACTGGTCGCTTAGCCTGCCAAAAGAAACCGCCGACTACGTACCCAAGTTACTCGCTTTAAGCTATTTAGTTAAGCATCCACAAAAGGGCATTAAACGCCCAAAGCTTGCATATAAGCCATTTACAACACAGATGAATATAGGCCAGCAGTTCGACTTTTCGGTTATAGCTAAGCTCTCTGGTATAGGTTCAAAGCAGTTACACGCGATTAATCAGGGATATTTAAAAAATCAAAGCTCACCTAACGGGCCGCATACTTTACTGCTGCCTATAGGGCAAGAGGCCTTATTAAAAAGTCAGTTTTTTAAATCAAACTTTGCTGGAGAGTACATCGTTAAACAAAACGACACGCTTTACGGTATTGCTAGACGTTTTAGTATGTCGGTAAAAGCTTTAAAACAACTTAATAACAAAAATAATAATTTAATAGGCGTTGGAGAAAAGTTATTAGTTGGACAACCTAAAACCCTGCCAAGCACATTAACAGTTGATTACAAAATTAGCCCTTATTTAGAACACCAAGAGATTGCGATTCCCACCATTGAAATAGATTACGAAGTTAAGTCGGGCGATAGCCTTTGGAGTATAAGTCAGCTTTACGATGTACCTCATAGCGACTTGGCAAAATGGAACAAACTCTCTGCATCAAGTATTTTAAAGCCAGGCACTCAATTAGTGCTGTTTATACCACAGGCTGAGAAGCAAAAAGCAGCCCCAACAAAAAAAGATTTTCTGCTAAATTTACAAAAAACACTAAATCAGCCACGTTAAGTTTATAAACAAGTATATTTCGCGTAAAATTGCGCCCTAACATAGTTATTATTTGAAGAGACAAGCATGCAAATTAGCAAAAATTCAGCAGTTGAATTTCATTACACCCTTAGCGAAGCGGGCGAGCAAATTGAAAGTAGCAAAAACGAAGCGCCACTTACTTACATTCATGGCAGCGAAGGCATGCTTCCTGGTTTAGAAAAAGCACTTGAAGGCAAAGAAGCTGGCGAAAAATTTAGTGTAACTCTAGAGCCAAGTGAATCATACGGCGAGCGTGTTGATGACTTAATTCAGCGTATTCCGTTAAAGCACCTACAAGGCGACGTTAAAGTATGGAAACCTGGTATGACAGCAATGGTTAGCTCTAACCAAGGTCGTCATCAGGTTACTATTGTTAAAGTTGGTCGTTTTAACGCAGATTGTGATTTAAACCACCCATTTGCTGGTAAAACGCTAGCGTTTGACGTTGAAGTTATATCGGTACGTGAAGCAACAAGTGAAGAAGTTTCTCACGGACACGTGCACGCTGAAGGCGGCTGTGGTCACTCTCACTAGTTAGCAATAAAGGAAGTAAGTATGTCTAAAGTTGCAGTTGTTACAGGTGGTACAAAAGGTATTGGCTTAGCCGTAGTAAAGCGTTTGCTAAACAATGGCTATGAAGTACATAACCTTGATATAGAGCTGAGCGAAATAGGTATATTTCATCAGTGTGATGTAAGTGATGTATCGGCGGTACAAAGCTGTATCAACACTATCTGTGAACAAAGCAAACGTATTGATGTACTTGTTTCTAATGCTGGAAAACACTTAAGCGCAAATATAGAAAGCACCGACGAGCAAACTCTCGATGCACTTTTTGCGCTTAATGTTAAAGGCGCTTATGCCGCAATACAAAGCGTATTGCCAAGCATGAAAGCGCAAAATGGCGGCGCTATTATATTAATCGCTTCCGATCAGGCAATTATAGGGAAGCAAAACTCTTTTGCGTATAACCTAACAAAACATGCCCTTGCCTCAATGGCTAAAACAACAGCGCTTGATTACGCGAGTTTTAATATTAGAGCAAATGCGGTATGCCCTGGCACAATAGAAACCCCGCTTTTTCATAACGCAATAGATGCGTACTGTGCAAAAAGTGGCGCAAACAAAGCTGAAATAGTTGCCGAGGAAGCAAGTCTGCAACCGCTTAACCGATTAGGTCAAGCCGACGAAGTTGCGGCTCTTGTGAGCTTTTTAGCAAGCGACGATGCCAGCTTTATTACTGGCAGCCTGCAAAGCATTGACGGTGGCTACACTGCCCAATGAGTAATCTGCAATGAGCCTAAAAATTATTGACCCACACGTACACTTTTTTAATTTAGTAGAGGGTCAATACTCATGGCTACAAGGCGCTTATCCACCAGCATGGCCAAATTTAGAAAAAATTAAACAGCCAGTAAGTGCACAGCAACTTGTTAAAAGTACTGACTTTGAGCTAGTAGGGCTTGTTCATATAGAAGCCGGATTCGATAACACCTCCCCTATTAACGAGCTAAACTGGCTAGACTCGCATTTAAAAGGTATTCCATTTAAAGCCATTAGCTACAACCAAATTGACTCATCGGCTGATGAGTTTATAAACTCGTTAGAAGCTTTAGCTCATCTGAGTTTGTGTGGCATTAGAGATATAACCGAAGGTACTGACGCAAAGCGTTTATTAGATGCTAATAGCTTTAAAAACCTAACAACGTTATCAGATACCCGACTGCATTTTGAAGCTCAGTTTGATATTGAAAATAGCGAAATAACCAAACAAATAGCTTACTACGCTAAGCAGCTACCGCAACTTCAAATTATAATTAATCATGCAGGGTTGCCGAGTAATTTAAATGATTGGCGACAAGGTGTTGAGTTACTTGCTCAACATAACAACATAGCAATTAAATTCTCTGGTTTTGAATTACTACAACTCACCAGCGAGCAACAAGCAGCGTGTTTTAATTTTCTTTTTAATCACTTTGGCCAGCAACGTATTATGTTTGCTAGCAACTTCCCTGTGTGCCAAATAAATACAAGCTACAACAACTTATGGCACTGCCATAAGGCGTTATGCTCAAACGATAAGACATGGCATGACCTTAGCTATGCAAACGCTAAGCACTACTACCAAGTGTAAGTAAAACTAGTTATATTAAACTCTCTTTTTATGATAATACGGCCAATTTATGAAAATGTACCTTTTACTAATCGTTGTATTTTCAGCGCTTCTTCTCAATGGCTGCATATCTCAAAATCCAGACCCGACACCTAAGCTGCAACATGCTCTACTAGCAAAGCCAAATAAAGCAGCTGTTAGCAAAGCGATTAAAACACTTGTACATATGCAAGAGACTCAATTAGCTGATTATGTATTTACAACCAGCAGTACAGTAACCCTTAGCAATGTGGATGGTAATAATATTATCGACACGCAAAGTCGCAATACACCCGATCAATTTGAATTGATGATTAAAGGTAATCAGTGCTATATACGCCACCTTGATAGTAAAGCAACTATTGAACTTAAAGACGTGGAATGTAAAATCAACGAGTTATAACAAGCTTTACCTCCGCCAAAACAAGTAAAAGCCGGTAAGTGACTAATCACTTACCGGCTTTTTAATGTATGACCTAAAGTTAGGTTAAAAGGCCATTATTTTATTTCTACGCGTTGAGAGCGCATAACAATCTCATCGTTTAATTCAATACCCAACCCAGGCTCTTCTGACACTTCAAAGAAACCATTTTTAGGTTGTGGGTCTTGTAAACATAACTCGCGGTTCCACTTTTTAATCGCATAAGTATGGTGCTCATGAATCAAAAAGTTAGGGATAGCCGTTTCTAAGTGCAGTGATGCTGCTGTTGCAACAGGCCCGCCACATACGTGAGCTTGAATACGCACATCAAAAATATCAGCGTAATCACATACTTTTTTGGTTTCGGTAAAACCACCACACAAACCAATATCTGGCTGTAGTACATCAATACTTTGATCTTCTAAATACGGACGTACACCCCAGCGATTATACAAACGTTCACCACCAGCAATAGGCACTGACACTTTATCAGCTACTTTTGCGTGTAATGAATGGTTTAAATAGTTAACTGGCTCTTCAAAATACATACAGTCAAACTCTTTTGCAATTTCACCTAGCTGAATGGCTGTTGTAACACCCGGTAAGCTGTGGCATTCAAAAATAATATCTACTTCGTCGCCTACCGCTTCGCGAATAGCTTGCATGCGTGCACGGTATAGCTTCATTTCAGTGCGTGAAATTATTTTTGTACGGTCGTAATAAGTATTACCGTCTTTATCGTACTGAATTGGATCTACTTTTACTGCATCGTAACCTTCAGCTATCGCTTTTAAAGCAGCTTCTGCGTATTCTTGCGGCTGTACCAGCGCTTTAAATTCGCTATCCCAATCAAACTGTAATTGCGATGCGTATGTACGTAGTTTGTCGTTAACTTTACCACCTAATAATTGATATACAGGTAAACCAAGCGCTTTACCTTTAATATCCCAAAGCGCGGTATCAATTGCGCTCATTGCAGCATATACAACAGGTCCGCCACCTAAGCCCCAAAAGCTCTCACGTAACATACGAGACCATAGTTTTTCTGTTTGAAACGGGTCGTGGCCGATTAAAAAGGCGTCGGCCATTTCCTTAATCATAGCCGCTGCAGCACTGTGACCTAAATCGTATGCAAGGCCCGCTTCACCAACACCACTAATACCTTCGTCAGTATGAATACGTACAAACACAGGTGTCCACGAAGGTCTATCAGGACAGTGAATATCAAATACTTCAACGCGATTTACTTTCATTAAAATTCCTTATTAACCGCTATGGGTTATTTTGCAAAACTAGGGTCAAGTCGATACGCTTTACGTAACATAGCAGGCCACGCAAGTTGCCCGCCAGTGCTACCACTGTGTACTACGTTTGCTTGATTATAAATATTGTCGATTATAGGTTGCGGTACTTCAATCACCTCTTGCGAGCTTGATTGTAGCGCTAATTGAATTTCACACGCTCGCTGTAAATCATAAAAGCGCATAAACGCATCACCTACCGTTGGGCCTACTGTTAAGCCCCCATGGTTTACCAGTAACATATGGTTAGTGTTGCCTAAATCATCTTGCAGCACTTTTCGCTCGTCGTCGTTTACTGCAAGCCCTTCGTAGCCATGATAAGAAAGCGATGGCAGTGAAAACATTGAATACTGGCTAAGCGGTAATAAACCATTTTTTTGTGTAGCGACAGCGATTGTTTCTTTGGTATGAAGGTGAATAACACAATGAGCGTCTTCGCGTACCTCATGAATCGCACTGTGAATAGTAAAGCCAGCAGGATTAATACTAAATGGCGTATCGTCAATAATGTTACCGTCTAAGTCGACCTTTACTAAATTAGACGCAGTTACTTCATCAAAGGTTAAACCAAAGGCATTCACTAAGTAATGATCGGTGCCAGGCAAACGTGCTGATAAATGCGTATAGATTAAATCCCCCCAACGAAAGTGCTCTACCAGTCTATAACACGCGGCTAAATCAATACGCAGTTGCCACTCTTGTGCCGATACTTTATTTTTTAAATCGAGTTGGGGTAAATCAAACATAATAAGCCTTTTAAAAACGTACATTATTAACCTGTACGAACAGATGTTTAGAAGTCTAAAGCAGTCTCTATTTTATAGCAAACACCAAACAAAACAGCCACACTATTGTGTGGCTGTTTATAAAACTAAAATACCAATTGCATTAAAATGGTATAACTGCGTAAATTATTTTACGTTAGCTAGGTAATCTGCAATTGCTTCAAACTCTTCATCAGTTACCGTTGCAACCATTGCTTTCATAGCCATGGTCATACCGTTATTACGTGCACCTGACTTAATATCTTTCATTTGCGCTACTAAATAGTCTTTGTTTTGACCGTTTAGTTTAGGGTACATACCCATAATTGGTGCTTTACCTTCAGCGCCATGACAAGTTTGACAATTTTTAGCGGTATAAAGTGCAGCGCCATCGGCAGCTGCTGCATTAAACGAGAAGCTTGCGGCTAAAGTAATACCCGCGCCTAATAGTAGTGTTTTCATCTTGCTCATTGTATTTACTCTTCTTTTTTGACGGTTAGAAAAACTGTTCTATTGATTGTAGTAAACAATCAAATAAAAAGCATACGTACGAAACGACGCTAGACGATCAACTTAACCAAAAACCGCTAACTCGTTTCTGTCTCACTTTTATATACTTTAGCAAATAAAAATGAGCTTACCCTTAATAGACTATTACCACACTATATCATCTGGTACTTCAAAGTCTGCGTACGGGTCATCTTCATCTTTTGGTTTGTTTTCTGGCTCTACATGAAAAACAATATACTTTTCGTCAACTTCAGCCACTTTGCGTGCTGGTTCGTCGTCTAATACGTAAAATTGCCCTTCTAGTACACAAATAGCTAAACGACCGCCCGATAACGCTTTTTGCGTTTTCTCGTTCACGTCGATATTTTTTACTTTGTTTTGATAAGTAAAATTAAATGTGCGCTCACCACGAATAGCGTCTTGGTTGTGGTGCTCTAAAATTTGTTTAACACGCGCTTCTTGTTCACGCTGCTTTAAGCTCACTTGGCGTGTTTGGTTAAGCTCTTCAGCTTTTTTTTGCTGTTCTAGCTTGGTTTGTTGAATATGCTTTTGCAGATCACTTGGGTTGCTAGTAGCCCCTTTCTTTTGCTTTTTTTGTTGCTTACGCTTTTCTGATTTAGCAACTTTAGCATTATGCGATGTTGTTAATCCTGCTTGAAGCAATTGGTCTTGTAATGAACCCATGGCTTTGTTCCACTAAAAACTAATATTATCGCTATTTTAATCACCAACGAGTTCAAATAACAGCGCTATCGACATTAATCTAGCAAACTAGTTAAAACAAACCATGATATAGCGCAATGACTATGGTTTTAATTATGAATTAAAAGCAATTTTTAATACAATACCACGCAACCAATCAGCAAATGCACAAGCCATATAATGCGTTTACCTCATCTACTCGTTTGCTCGGTATTTATATTTTTTGTGCTTTATGCACCGCAACCCCTACTTAGCCTTTTTGCGAGCGAATTTAATGTAGCACCTGCGGTAGCTGGCAGCTTAATGACTGCAACTATGCTGCCCTTAGCCATTGCTCCGCTCGTTTATGGTTTATTTTTAGCAACAATAAATCCACTACTTATATTACGTATTGCAATGGTGCTTTTAGGCCTTAGCTGCTTACTTTTTATTTATGTACCTAGCTTTGAGCTTTTATTATTAGTCAGATTTTTACAAGGTTTAACGCTCCCTGCAGCTTTAACAGCAATGACTAGCTATATAGGTATGAGCTATAGCGCTGATACACTTCAAAAAAATATGACCCTATATATTGGTAGCAGTATAGTTGGTGGTTACTTTGGACGTGTGCTCGCAGCTTTGTTTAGCGACTTATGGAATTGGCAGAGCTTTTATTACGTAATTGCTTTTATGCTTATTTGCTTAGCTTTGACAATTAAGCATTCTCGCTTTACAAACCCAGCTACACCGTCGCAGCTCTCCCCTCTGGATTACATTAAACAACTTAAAGAAGGCGCTATCCTTAAAGTGTACGGTGCCGTTTTTTGTATGTTTTTTTGTTTTGCTGCATTACTTAATTACTTACCGTTTATATTACAAAACACGTTTTTAATTACCAATACTCGTGACATAGGTTTAGTTTACAGTGGTTATTTAGTTGGTGCCCTCGCCTCTATTGCTGCACCTTGGTTGCTTAAAAAAGTCCCTTCGCCTTGGCATTTATTAACTGCGGTATTTAGTTTTTATAGTGTGAGTATTATTTTATTAATGAGCCACCAGCTTAGCTTATTTTTAATCGCATTTACTTTGTTTTGTGGTGCTATGTTTGTGATTCATTCAACTGCCGCACCGCTCGTTAATAAAATAAGTAAAGCCCCGCCAAGTGTAACTAATGGCGGATATGTATCGTTTTATTACAGTGGCGGTGCATTGGGGTCGTTATTACCCGGTGTGGTATACCAACATCATGGGCAAACAGCGTTTATGTTTACGCTGCTTGCAGTTTGCTTATGTGGTTTATCGTTAATTATGTGGGCTTATTTTGAGGGTAAAAATACAACGCGCGGTTGATGCTTTGTGTAATTAAAAAATGTTTCTAAATCAGCTTTACTAAGCAACCATGTTTGGGTGTTTTCAAACGGATGACAATGAAACAAATCACCGTGCCAAATATCTTGGTCAACCCATAAGCTCACTTCGTTTTGCTTATCATTTAAAAGAGCCAACATAGATACACACCCAGGAGCCACTTTTAAATATTTAGCTAGCCGCTCACTCGATGCAAACCCTAAGCGTGAAAGCCCTTGTTGCTTTGATAGTGCCTTTAAGTCGAGTTGCTTATTGTGCGCTGTAATAACTAAAAAGTGTCGCTTGCCTTCGTTATCGCGTAAAAATAGGTTTTTAAGACGAGTACCTGGGCGCTCAATCATAAACTCATCAGCCGCTAAGCTAGTATGTAGCGGCGGATGTTCTATTGCATCGTAAGTAATATTTAGGTCCGCTAAAAGCTCTGCTAACTTAGTTTTATCAGGCAACATATTACAAACAACGCCCTCTTAGCTGTACACTCAAATCTCGCCATAAAACATCATTAACTTCATGTTTGTTATCGCAGTATTTACGCTCTTTTAGCTCTTGATTTAATAATTCAACTGCTTGGTCTTCTAGCTGTAACTTTAGAATGCTCGACTCTTCAAAATGCTCTTTCTCTATATACTGCTTAACCTCACCACGGCTTGGTCTATTGTTAGGACCACGGTCTAGGTTAAAGTTTTCACGATGCTTAGCTTTTACCGAAACAACATAAGCAAAAAGCTTATTGCCTTGCTCATCTTGCTTTTCGTGAAACTGTTTATTATTTATTTCAAAAGGCGGCTCATCATTTGAGGCACAGCCAGCGAGTAAAACCATAAGCGCTAGAACACATTTTTTCATTGTTTTTTATCGTTTTAGTTTTGAATTAAGCCGAGTCTAACAAAAATTGACGTAAACAGTGAAAATTTACGAAAAAATACTTGACCAATTTTATAAAAAAACTTAAAGTTCGTCCCGCTTGGAACTCAGCAGTCAAGCAGTTACATTATATGTAACTTAGGAATGTGGGGCTATAGCTCAGCTGGGAGAGCGCCTGCCTTGCACGCAGGAGGTCAGCAGTTCGATCCTGCTTAGCTCCACCACTTTCCTACTCCTTTTCAAATTCGCTCTACTTTTCTATTTTTCCATTGTTTTATTATTTTTTGATACCCTACTATTTTAATTTCTCATTCTATATAATTTTAAATTTATCCATTCAACTTGTGTCTTTACAAGTTCTTAGCTATACATAATGTCACACATTAGTACTTTAGGCTTAACATGGACAACCCTAAGCGTTCAACGCTAAAAAAGCTAGCTGCTATAGGTTTAACAGCTGGTGCAATAACACATGCGCCTTATGTTTTTGCCCGAAAAAAAGTCACATTAAGAGTGCTTGGTACGCATGTAACACTCCAAGAGGCTATCCGCAAACAAGCGATGAGTGACTTGGGTATTAATATAGAATTTACTCCCGCAGGCAGCGCTGCCGTTTTGCAAAAGGCATCAATGGACCCTAGCTCCTTTGATTTATACGAACAATGGTCAAACAGCATTAATGTGCTTTGGGATGCAGGTTCTATACAGCCAATAGAAAAAAAACGACTCACCTACTTTAACGAGATAAATCCACTTACTAAAACGGGAAAATTAACCGAAACTGCAAGTATTGGTGCAGGTGATGCTCCCTATAAATTATTAAATGTTCAACCCGATGGCACATTAAGCGCACAAGAAAGCGATCATATTAGCTTTTTACCTTATGTGCATAATGTTGACTCTTTTGGTTACAACACCGATTTTATTAAGCCCGGTATAGCATACGAAACCGAAAGCTGGAGTTGGCTGCTTGATGACGAGAACAGAGGTAAAGTAGCTATCGTAAATGCGCCTACCATTGGACTATTTGACCTAGCCCTAGCAGCGCAAAGTAAAGGGCTTATAAAATTTAAAAATATAGGTGCGATGACTCGCCCAGAACTTGATAGATTGTTTAGTATATTACTCGACTTTAAACGCCAAGGTCACTTTAGTGGCTATTGGAACTCGGTTCCTGAGTCGATTGAATTTATGAAAAGTAAGCGAGCCCATATAGAAAGTATGTTTTCGCCTGCCGTCTCTGCGTTAAACAGCCAAAATATTAATGTTCGTTTTGCTGCGCCAAAAGAAGGCTACCGAGGCTGGCATGGTGTTATGTGTTTATCGTCACAAACACAAAGTAGCGTAAAAGATGCAGCTTACGATTATATGAATTGGTGGCTTTCAGGCTGGCCTGGTGCATTTATTGCTCGCCAAGGTTATTACATTAGTAACCCACAACGATCTAAACTCCTCCTATCTCCAGCTGAGTGGGATTACTGGTACGGTGGAAAAGCAACAAGCATAGATTTATTAAATACAAATGGTGACGTAGCAGTAAAAGCAGGTGAGCAACGTAACGGCGGTAGTTACCATAAACGCTTTAGCAATGTAGCAGTATGGAACACAGTTATGCCAACCTATGACTACAGTCTGCAAAAATGGTATGAGTTGATTAGCCGATAATGATAATACGTTCAATAAAATCAAAAATAATTTTAGCTTTGTGTCCGCTGATTGGATTACTTCTTTTGCAAAGCTATTTGTTTAACTATTCGCAAAAGTTCTTACTTAACTTACAAAAGTCGCAGCATAACGCGCTTATTCAAAGTGAAGTTGTGAACCTCTTAGAAAACGATATTATCTCTTTGCAATGGCATGCAATTTCATTTATTGACCATGCAAATGAAAATACCATTACCAAATTTAATTTTTATTTAAATAAGGCAAATCTAAACCTTAATCAACTAAAAGAAAACGATTTAAACCACACAGCACAGTACAATAACTCATTAGTACGTCTTGGCGAGTATTTAAATAATTACCAAGCTGCATTTGGCCAAGTTGTCGTAAACAGACAAAAACGCGAACTCCTTTACACTACTCAGTTCAAAAAGCCTATAGATGACTTACAAGTAACAATTAGTAATTTAGAAGGGTCTTCAAGCGATAGTAATAAAGTTATTTTAAACGATGCTTTACTCACAATAAGTAATTTAAAACACGCAATTATAAGCTACCTCTATAAACCTAATTTTGATGAAGCACAAAATGTAAAACTAAACCTAAATCACTTACATAAAAAACTAACGAGCACCTCTGTAATAAATGAATCCCTCTCCAATAAAACAACACGCTTAAAACAGGCTTATAACCAACTTGTATTACTCACCCGTAGCTACACTTTTTCTGTAAATGTAGTGCTTACAGGCATAGAAAACGAATTGCTGTATTTAACTAATGAAATTAAAAATATAGAAAAAAATAAACTAACCAAAACAGAAAAACTACTAAGTAACCACTTAACAAAAAATACAGAACAGGCAAATATATTTGCCGTTTTAATTATGTTAATCATTTTATTTTTAAGCTATTTTATTTTTAGATCGGTTATAAAACCAATTACTCAGCTCACTTTATTACTTAAAGATATGAATAGCGAAAAGCCAGTAACTATTTCAAATAACAGCCAAAATCAAACTGAAATAGCGTCGGTAATAAAAGCAGCTAATGCTTTATATTTAAAAAATAAGCAAACCAAAGAGCTACTCAACGAAACCCGCGTATTAAATTCCCAAATGGAGGCAATGAATGCCGACCTGACAAGTGCTATAGAGCAAACTGATAAAGCCAATAAAACAAAAATAGATTTTGTAGCCAATATGAGTCATGAACTTCGCACCCCAATGAATGGCATATTAGGTATGTTGCAACTTTTACAAAGCAGCGAGCTTCCCTCAAGGCAAAAACACTACGCAGATAAAGCTCTTTCAAGTGCTCAAAATTTATTACAGATTTTAAATAACATTCTGGATTTTTCTAAACTAGAATCAGAAAAAGTCCAGTTAGAGCAAATCCCTTTTACCTTACATACTATAGTTTCTAACGTTCAAAATTTATTCTCAACAAACGCCAAGCAAAAAGGCTTGTTATTAAACTTTACTTTACACGTTGATGCAGGACTTGAACTTATTGGCGACCCAATGCACTTAAGCCAAATAATAAATAACTGTGTAGGTAACGCAATTAAGTTTACTGAGCATGGTGAAATATCATTAATTATAGAAGCGACATCTCAACACGAAAAAACAATAAACCTTCGCTTTAGTATAAAAGACACGGGTATTGGGATGACTGAAGAGCAATCAAAAATTATATTTCAGTCTTTCTCGCAAGGTGATTCAAGCACAACAAGAAAGTATGGTGGGACCGGGTTAGGACTCACTATAAGCAAACAATTAACTAAATTGCTGGGCGGAGATATACAAGTAAGGAGCACGATTAATCAAGGTAGCGAGTTTTTCTTTACTCTACCCTTTACTTTATCTGAGCAACAAAAGCTTAAAAAACACGCCTTATTAATTAGCCCCGATAATGAGCAAATTAAAAGATTAATGGACTTGCTAAGTGATATAAATATAACGACAGAAACAACACAAGAACCATTAAGAGCCATTGCAAAAATGTCTCAGCCTAGTGGCCCATTTAGTATTGTAATAATGTCGATAGAGCAAAAAGAGCTCAACGATAACTTTATTTTACAACAACTGTACGCTCAAAATAAAAACGCTAGTGAAAAATTGACACTTATTTTATTAATTACCGATGAAGAGTCTCCTGAGCCAATTGAAAAAAATGAAAATATAGACATTATAATTATTGGTAATAAAAATAGTGAAGTAGAAATTTTAAGAAAACTTTCACCAAATAATTTTAAAGAAAAGCAATTAAAGCCTCATCCTAAATTCTCGGGTTTTAATGCATTAGTTGTGGACGATAATAAAATTAACCAAGAAATAGCCTCCGCCCTTTTAGCAAGATTAGATATGACCGTGATCATTGCTAACAATGGGCATGATGCATTACAAAAAGTAGATGAACATGACATCGATATTATTTTTATGGACGTTCAAATGCCAGTTATGGACGGACTAGAAGCAACAAGCATATTAAGAGAGCGAGGCTACAAAACTCCCATAATTGCAATTACGGCAGCCGCAGATCCTAATGATAAAAAAGCAGCGTTTAGAGCGGGTATGGATGACTTTTTAGGAAAACCGATTATTTTTGATGCGCTTTACGAAAGTATAGAAAAGTATCTGCAAAGTCGCGAATCTCTGAGCACTATAAACCTGCCTTTAGCAAAAGAAAACCTAGAAAACAATGACGAATTGCTAGCTAAATTATTTACTCAGTTTGTCAACGATTACAATGACTTTTCGATTGAAGCTGATATATTAATCAAAAATGGAGAGTTAGAAAGCTTAATTCGACTAGTACATACACTCAAAGGGTTGGCCGGCACATTAGGCTTGGAGCTACTGCAACAAAGCACGCAAAGTGTTGAGAAAAGCTTAATAGATGAGCAGAGTATTAACTTATCTCATTTTAATGAACAATTAATACTTACACTTTTTGCTGTAAAACAATTTTTGATAGCTGACAGCTTTAAAAAAGAACATATACAGCTACATGAACTAGAAAACGAAGACTCGGTTATTGATAATATATACTCATTAGCATTAACGGCTCGCCCCGTACCTAGCAATTTGGTTAGACAGCTAGAAATGAATCAATATGATAGAGACCACTCTCTATTTAAGCTCAAAAAAGCAATTGAACATTTTAACTACGCGTTAGTAATTGAGCTTATTGATAAGTATAGAAACGATAATAAAAATTAGGCATAACCACTAACCTGAACTAGATTTAATATTGTAAAGAACGCAAAAAAGGATACATAGTGCATTCAAATTATCTCGCTAACAATACAGGATTAATAACAGCTCAAAAACATAAACCTTTAATTCTTATTGTTGATGACGAACCTAGTAATTTACACGTATTAGTAGAAGGACTTTTAACTGATTACGATGTACGTATTTCTACTAGTGGTGAGCAGGCTTTGATCTTTATTGAGTCAACTCGGCCTGACTTGATTTTATTAGACATAATGATGCCCGGCATGGACGGCTACGAAGTATGCAATATACTTAAAGCGAAACAAAATACTAAAGGGATCCCCGTCATATTTGTTACTGCGCTTACCGAGGAAGAGTCGGAAGAAAAAGGCTTTGCTATGGGCGCAATTGATTACATACACAAGCCTTATAAATTGGCATTAGTTAGAGCTCGTATTCGCACCCACATAACGGCGCAAGGAATGCTTGATAGATTAATAGAAAAAAACTTTGACCTGCACGATAAGCTCCTCGAAATTGAATCTCTAGCACTAGAATTAAGTCAACGTGAAGAAGAGTTAAAGCAGCTTTCATCAAAGCAAAAGTTATTTTATCAAGCTTTAACTGGTACAGCAGATGGCGTGGTTATTACAGACAGTAATGGTAAAATAATTGCTGTAAACCCCTCATTCTGCCGTATTACTGGTTATTGTGAGGCTGATTCTCTGCAGATGCAATTACATGATATAAAGCAAAATAACCACCCAAGCATTAGTTTTGATCAAGTATGGAATCATGCAAATAAAGCAGGCTACTGGAGTGGAGAGCTAGTCACTAGACGTAAAAATGGCGAGCTTTATCCCGAGTTACTAACACTGAGTATGGTTAAAAGCGAACAAGATACAAACGTTCATTACATTGGTGTATTTAGCGATATATCTAGTTTAAAGGTTACTCAAGAGCGAATAGATTACCTAACATGGCATGATGAACTTACCGGCCTACCTAATCGTAACGGATTTTTAAAACAATTAGAGCAACGGCTTCAGATCTGCACGGCAGAAAAAAGTTACGCTTATATTTATATTATTGATATTGATAGCTTTCGCTCAATTAATGATGGATTGGGTTTACTTGCCGGAGATAAAATACTTAAAAAGCTTACCAAACGTATTCATTCTCATCTTGATAAAAAAGATGTCATTGCACGCCTAGGCAGTGATGAATTTACAGCGTTGTGCACACTTGATAAAGGTATTGGCCGAGTTAGGGCTCAAGCTATTGCAGAGCGAAAAGCTCAAGAGTTATTGATTGCCGTAAATCAGCCTTTCTTCGTTGATGAACAAGAAGTAAGTTTAACTGTAAGTATTGGTACGTATATTTTCCCTCGAGAAGATCAATGGGAAAGCGCTATAGAAACCATCCGAAACTGTGAGGCTGCTTGCTATAAAGCAAAAGAGAAAGGCGGTAACAGAATTACCTTTTTTGATACTTCATTTGGCGAGCAAGCAAAACGCCGTTTTGAAATAGAGCAAGATTTGCGTAAAGCAATTACTCAAAATGAACTTTCCCTTTATTTGCAATCTCAATTTGACAGAAATCAAACGCTTAAAGGTGCAGAGGTTTTATTAAGGTGGGAACATCCTCAAAAAGGCTTTATTAGTCCTGGAGAGTTTATACCGATTGCAGAAGAGTCTGATATTATTTATGACTTAGATTGCTGGGTAACTTCAAATGCACTTGAAATATTAACGCAACTTAGTAAAACTCACCCTGAGTTAAACCTATCAATTAATATAAGTGGCAGACATTTTCATGAACCTCGGTTTTTAAACTTCATCAGCCAACAAATAGAACTGCATAGCATTAATCCTCAACAGCTGACTATTGAGATTATTGAAGGTACTTTACTTAATCATATGGAAGCAGCAATTAGTGCTGTTCACCTTCTTAAAAAGTTAGGTGTAAGAGTATCAATTGATGACTTCGGTACTGGATATTCGAGCTTAACTTATCTAAAACAATTACCAATACAAGAACTAAAAATTGACCGTTCTTTTGTTTTAGAAGCACCGACTGATAATAACGATAAATTAATTATTGATATGATTGTAAGCTTAGGTCGCTTATTCGAATTAGAGGTTGTAGCTGAAGGCGTAGAGAACCAGTCCCACTTTGATTTATTGCAGGAATATCCAGAAGTTATTCTTCAAGGCTATTATTTACATAGACCTGAACCTGCAAGCGATTGGCTTAAAAAGCTGACGTAGCCCTAGCGTAATTTATAAACTAAAAAGCCGAGCATGAATATGCTCGGCTTTTTATGAACCTAAGTTTGCGGTTACTCGCGAACTTGGCCTACTCCATTAACTAAATACTTTTCAGTAGTCAGTGACTCAAGCCCCATTGGACCGTACGCATGAAGCTTAGAGGTTGCTATACCAATTTCTGCACCTAAACCCAGTTGTGAGCCATCAGAGAAACGAGATGATGTATTAACCATCACTACAGAAGCATCTACACTACGCTGGAATAACTCTGCAGCGGCTTCATTTTTAGTGCAAATTACTTCAGTGTGGTTTGATCCAAACTGCGCAATGTGTTCAACCGCTGCTGTAAAGCTTGGAACAACGCGAATAGCGATTTCTAGGTCTAGATATTCTTCACCAAATTCGTTATCGGCTAAAACAGTTGCATTATCGAAGTATTTAGCTGCAAGGCTGTCGGCATTTATTTTTACACCTTCTTGGCGTAATACAACTGCGCACAGATTTAAAAACTCATCTGCAACATCTTGATGAACTACTAAGCCCTCTAGTGCATTACAAACACCCGTACGTTGTGTTTTTCCGTTAAGTAGTAAGTTAAGCGCAATTTCTAGATCTGCATCTTTATCTACATATAGATGACAAACACCTTTGTAATGCTGAATTACTGGGATCGTACTGTTTTCAGTTACAAAGTTAATTAAGCCTTCACCGCCACGTGGAATTATTAAGTCAATGCTTTCACGTTGCTGCATTAATTCCATTAATAGTGCACGATCTGGATCTGGAATTACTGAAATAAGTGATACTGGTAAGTTATGCTTTTCAAGTACGCTGTGCATTACACTTGCGATAGCTTGCGAACTTTTAAGTGCTTCTTTACCGCCACGTAAAATTACGCCATTACCTGATTTAAAACATAATGCGCCAGCGTCTGCTGTTACATTTGGGCGTGCTTCGTAAATCATACATACAACGCCAAGAGGTACGCGCATTTTACGAATTTTAATGCCATTTGGACGCTCTGTGATATCACGTAGCTGACCAACAGGATCATCTAGGCTTACGATTACTTCAATGCCTTCTGCCATAGCTTCAATACGTTCATCGTTTAGCGTTAAGCGGTCGATCATTGAGGCTGCTAAATTATTATCGCGCGCTGCGCTTAGGTCACTTTCGTTTTCTTTGATTATAAATGCTTTTTGAGCTCTAAGTGCTGCTGCAATCTCTGTTAATACTTGATCTTTTGTCTCGGTATCGAGTAAAGCAAGTGTTAATGCAGCTTTAGCTGCCTGACGTGAAATGTCTGTAATTAAGCTCATGACTTCTCCAATAATGCGATATATTTCTCAGATATTACAGGTCCAATTGAATCCTGCATTTTCTCACTGAATTCACTTTGTTCGTTGTCTGCAATAAAGTTCAACAAACAACTACTATAATTTGCGGTCGCTTTCGCTAACCGAGTGCCATCTTCACTACGAACTAAAATAGTATCACCAACGGCAAACTCGCCGTGCACTTCCATTATTTCATCGCCGCGAATACAGCCAGTTTCACCTTCTAATGATTCATCGAATGATCCATCAACAACAACTTCGCCTTGCTCGTTTGCTGTGTGTGTCATCCAATGAACAGAATCTTGCATTGGTTTTTCGTAAGGTAAAAATATGCTACCAGGGTTCTCACCTGCTAATAGCTGTGTAAATGTTTCTTCTTTAAAACCATTTATAATATACGTTGCGATACCATGTGAAGTCGCTTTTTCTGCCGCTTCTATTTTGGTTTTCATACCGCCCGTGCCTACTGAACTTGTAGCACATCCTGCCATAGCATAAATAGATTCATCAATTGATTTTATTTCAGGCAATAGAACTGCATCATCATGTAAATTTGGATTTTTATCGTATAAGCCATCAACATCTGAAAATATTAATAATGCATCTGCATCTGCCGCAGCTGCTACCATCGCTGATAAATTATCGTTGTCACCTACTTTTAGATCATCGGTCGTTACAGCATCATTTTCATTAATAATAGGTAATACACCGTGCTCTAGTAAGGTAAATACAGTTTCGCGAATACTCTGATAGCGGTCATGGTCACGTAAATCACCATGTGTTAGTAATAATTGCGCTGAAGGGAAATCAAAAAATCGATCCCACATTGCCATCATTTCAGTTTGACCTGCTGCCGCCATTGCTTTTTTCATAACAACAGTTCGTGGCTTATCCGATGGGAATAAGTGTGCGCCTGCTGCTACAGAACCCGATGAAACTAAAATAACTTCAATACCACGGGCACGACAACGAACAATAAACTGTGCGATAGTTAGTAAGTAGCGTGAACGACAGCCATCTTGATCTGGTGCAATTAAAGCACTACCTACTTTAAGTACGATACGTCGCCAATTTAACTTTTGCATAAGAGCTCAACTTTCCATTTTATCTGCGCTCATCTTTACTCGATAAGCTAAAACTAGGTAGCTAGGTATAAAACATAGCTTCGAATTTGTCTTGTCATTTAGGCAACACTTTTTTACACACACGCAAAAGCCATATCTAAAACAAGAAGTTTAGATTTGAGGTTAAGTATAAAGTAGCAACAACCCAATAATATTGAGCAGCACTAATCAAAAAATTTAAAAGTGTTGTTTATGCATCGCTGTAAAAAGCTGTGTGTGGCTTTTTTATTAACAACATACATAGAGCCTCTAAAGTCTGATACACCAACAGATAGGGTGAAGACCAAAGGACCGAGATTTAACCGCCACGATGAGGGGCTAAATATTGAAAGTAATAGTTCAACTCAAACCTTTATTTACTTAAATAATTAAATAAACTTGTTCGGCAAAACCATACCAAGAATTCGGCAAATGATATTTTGTAATGCTCAAATACTAGAAACATTACTAACTCATGATTATAAAGATTAAAAATGACGTTAAGATTAACAAGCCTGTTTTATCTTCAATAAACTTGGTTAGATGACTAATTATTAGAACACGAAGTATAATACACCAAATACCCCTTTAAAATCAAGGTTAGAATTCGAACTAAGTTAATACGAAACACTCATACCCTTTATATTGTTATTAAAATTCAATAAATTAAACAATTAATACACTTTAAAATAAGCTGGCTAAGTTCTCGCTAAATAATTTAAGCCTACTAATCTTTTATAAGCAGCTAAAATTGATTAGTAATATTTCAGTTTCCGGTGTATACCCCTGTATTAATAATTAACAAAAGTTATACTTTCTAAACATATCGTCATAAATAAGGAATTCTTAATCTATGTCAGCAATTTACATAGCCGGTATCGCACTTTGCTCTGTGCTTGCCCAATGGGTCGCGTGGGCTTTTAGAGTACCCGCTATTCTTTTTTTATTGCTTACTGGTCTTTTACTTGGACCATTTAGTGGTGTTTTAGACCCTGATGCACTTTTAGGTGATTTACTGTTTCCGGTAGTATCACTAAGCGTTGCCATCATTTTATTTGAAGGTTCCTTAACTCTGCATTTCAGAGAATTAAAAGGGATAGGAAAAGTTGTAAGGAATCTCTGCTCAATCGGTATGCTTACTACCTGCATTATTATTAGCTTAAGCGCCTACTGGTTGCTTGAGCTCAATTGGCGTGTTGCTGCGGTACTAGGCGCAGTACTCGTTGTTACTGGCCCTACCGTTATAGCACCGCTATTAAACTCAATGCGTCCAACACAAGACATAGACCGCATACTTCGCTGGGAAGGTATTGTAATAGACCCAATTGGCGCATTATTTGCTGTATTGGTATTTGAAGCTGTAATGCTTGTAGGCCAAGGCGAAGTATTTAGTCATACTATTATTGCTTTAGTTAAAACCCTGGGTGTTGGTTTAAGTATTGGTGTTGCTGCAGGTTGGCTAACAACCCTATTAATGCGTCGCGAGTGGCTGCCATTTGAATTACATAAGTTTGGAATTTTAGCACTAGTCCTTATTAGTTTTTCTGTATCAAACTATTTAAGCCATGAATCAGGCTTATTAGCAGTAACTGTATTTGGTATTTGGCTTGCGAACCAAGACGATTTAGAAATAGATTCTGTACTTGAGTTTAAAGAAGACTTGTCGATGATATTAATATCAACGCTGTTTATTTTACTTGCAGCACGTTTACAGCTTTCTGATTTGATGATGCTCGACAGCGATGTATTTATATTTTTAGCTATTGTGCTTTTTGTTGCACGCCCACTGTGTATTGCTATTTCGACCTTTGGTACTGACTTACCAATGAAGTCTCGCTTGGTACTTGCCTGGATTGCTCCACGCGGTATAGTTGCCGCAGCCGTTGGGTCGGTATTTGCACTAAGTATGATGGAAGCTGGCGTTGCTGATGCTGAAAAGATGGTGCCACTTATATTTACGGTGATCATCATTACGGTTGTGCTGCAAAGCTTAACAGCCATCCCTGTTGCCAAGCTATTAGGTGTACGCCAACCATCGCCAAACACAATATTAATTATTGGTGCAAACCATGTATCGCGTGCAATTGGACGTGGCTTACAAGAGCAGAATATTCCGGTTCACCTTTCAGATCCTGCATGGGAAAACTGCAGAATGGCACGTATGGATGGCTTAGCTTGTTATTATGGTAACCCGCAATCAGAGCATGCTGAACGCTACTTACCTCTAACAACTATTCGCAGTGTCTTAGCGCTATCGCCAAACCGTCATCATAATGCGCTAGGCGTTCAATACTTTTCGCATTTACTTAATGAAAAAAATGTATTTTCGCTTCGCTCATCAACGTCGCATGCTAAAGCAAATAAAGACAGTGCAACGTTTTTATCTAGACAAATATTGTTTGGCGACGAAGGCTCATACGCACGTTTGAGCAGTATCATAGCTAAAGGCGGTAAGGTTAGTTCAACACGTATCTCGGATGAGTTTAGCTGGGAGCAATACCTAGAAATGAACCCTGAGGCTATCCCTTTGTTTATTCTTAAAGGTGATAAAGACAGCGACGACGATACGCCAATTAAGCTAAGACCGTTTACAATCAACATGGAAAAACCGCCGCAAGAAGGCGAGCGTGTTGTTGCATTACAGCCGCCTAAAATGTCGGTCTTAAAAGACCCGCAAACAAAGGCTAAAGAAGAAAGTTAAACACTTTTATTACCTGTAAAAACTGAAAAACCCTAACTTAAAAAGTTAGGGTTTTGTTTTTTAAGAGCCATTAAATAGGAAGGCGAGCTCGCGCAACCACACTATCTGGCATTTTTTGCGCTAACTTAGTCAGCGCTCGCTCAATTTTTTTATGAGTCGCTTTATCTGCGACCATAGAATTAAATAGCCAACGGTATGCATCTTCAAAATCACGCGGGCTGCCATAGCCATCATTAAATAATTTAACCAAACGTAGTTGTGCTTTTAAATTGCCTTGCGACGACGCTTCACGCAAATACGTAATTGCCATTGCTTTATCTTGCTGAACTAAACGCCCGGTGTCGTAGTAACGCCCTAACTGCTCTAGCGCTGCCGCTAAGCCTTGTTCAGCCGCTTTTCGCATGTAATACACACCTAACTCTACATTACGATCCACGCACACGTTATAAGCCAGCATATCGCCGTATAAAAATTGATAAGACGGCAATGCCATTTTATTGGCTCGTGCTTCTATATCTTGCACTAACTGGCAATCATCTGCCTTTACCCGCGCTAAATGCGTATTTTTATTTATTAACGCAATTAGCTCAGATTCTGTATACAGCGGTACAGCAGCAGGGCTTTCTGTAGCTAAGCTGTTGGTTGCTATAAATAAAGACAGCGGAATTAACGAAAGCCTTAATACGCAATTACGGTAAAATAAACGCATGCTCACCACTTATAAAAATAAACTTATTAAAATATATACAAAGATCGTTCCAAGGTGAATTTTAGATACAAAAAAAGCTGCACTAGGCAGCTTTTTTTAATCTAATGGTAATTACGCAAACGGGTTGCGAAGTACCATAGTTTCTACGCGGTCTGGACCTGTAGAAATAATATCAATTGGAACACCCGTAATTTCTTCAATACGCTTGATGTAGTCAATCGCAGCTTTTGGTAAACCGTCAAGACTCGTTACACCAACAGTGTTTTCTGACCAACCTGGCATTTCTTCGTATACTGGCGTTACTTTATCGTAACCTTCAGCTGCTAATGGTGTTACGTTAGTAACTGTGCCATCTTCAAGCTTGTAACCAATACAGATTTTAAGCGTTTCTAAGCCGTCTAAAACATCAAGCTTAGTTAAACAAAAACCTGAAATACTGTTGATTTGAACCGCACGGCGCATAGCCACTGCATCTAACCAACCAGTACGACGAAGTCGACCTGTTGTAGCGCCAAACTCATGGCCTTTATCACCTAAGTGCTTACCAACTGGATCTTGTTTCCCAAGACCGTCGTAAAGCTCTGTAGGGAAAGGACCTGAACCAACACGTGTAGTGTACGCTTTAATAATACCTAAAACGTAATCAAGGTTTAATGGACCAAAACCTGCACCAGTCGCAACGCCACCAGCTGTAGTATTTGAAGATGTTACATAAGGGTAAGTACCGTGATCGATATCAAGTAACGTACCTTGTGCACCTTCAAATAAAATGTTTTCGCCTGCTAAACGCGTTTGATCTAAAAGCTCAGTTACATCTACAACCATTGCTTTTAAGATATCAGCAACAGCCATTGCATCATCAAACGTTTTTTGGAAATCTACAGCGTCTACTTTGTAGTAGTTAACTAAAGTGAAGTTATGGTATTCAAGAACTTCTTTTAATTTAGCTGCAAATAATTCAGGATTAAATAAATCGCCTACGCGTAAACCACGGCGAGCCACTTTATCTTCGTACGCAGGACCGATACCACGGCCAGTTGTACCAATTGGCTTATCGCCACGAGCAGTTTCGCGGGCTACATCTAATGCAACATGGAAAGGCAAGATTAGCGGACATGCTTCACTTATTAAAAGACGCTCACGTACTGGTACGCCGCGTTCTTCAAGCATGCCAATTTCTCTCATTAGCGCTTCTGGTGATAAAACTACACCATTACCAATCACACATTTAACATTGTCACGTAATACACCCGATGGAATAAGGTGTAGAACCGTCTTTTCACCTTCGATAACTAAAGTATGACCCGCATTGTGGCCACCTTGATAACGAACTACTAAAGATGCTTTGTCTGTAAGGAGATCAACTACCTTACCCTTTCCTTCGTCACCCCATTGGGTGCCTAATACAACAACGTTTTTACCCATCGTAAATTCACTTAGAGAAAATTAGGACGAGATTTTACCAGAAAACTAAAGTAAAGATCACCCCTGTTCAGCTTATTTTTTCTGCGCGCATTTGTTATATCCAAATATTAGCTAATAACCACATAAATAACAGTGATTTAAAGCACTAGACTGTGTTTAACAAAAAGCCCCGCAAATGCGAGGCTTTTTAACTTCTAAATAATTAACGTAAAGCCTATTGAGCTTTAGCGCCTTTCATATATTGGAAGAAGTCGCTATCTGGTGAAAGCACCATAACGTCTTGCTTATTTTTAAAAGTCTTTTTGTAAGCCTCAAGCGAACGCACAAAACTAAAGAACTCAGGGTCTTTGTTATACGCGCTTGCATAGATGCCTGCGGCATCAGCATCGCCTTGACCACGTACAGAACGCGCATTACGCTCTGCATCGGCAAGCATTACTGTTACACGACGGTCAACACCCGCACGAATAGTCTCGGCTTTTTCCTGACCTTCAGAACGATGCTCTTTTGCAACAGCAGTACGCTCAGCGCGCATACGTTGGTAAATAGAGCTACTCACTTCTTGTGGTAGGTTAATTTGCTTAACACGTACGTCTAGCACCTCAATACCAAGCTCACGTGCACTTTCAGAAGCTTGTACTAACGCTTCTTCCATCAACTCGCTACGCTCACCCGATACAATTTCGCGAATTGTACGTGTACCAAAGTTTGTACGAAGACCATTATTTACTTTTTGTTTAAGTAGCGTTTCAGCATATTGCTTATCGCCACGGGCACGTAAGTAAAAAGCGCTAAAGTCATTAACACGCCATTTTACAAACGAATCAACAATTAAGTCTTTTTTCTCACTAGTAACAAAGCGATCCGGCGCACCATCTAGCGTTTGAATACGTGCATCAATGCGACGTACTTGGCTAAAAAATGGCACCTTAAATTGTAGGCCTGGGCCATATACAATCGCTTGATCGTCGCTGTCTTTTTGTACTTTACTAAATAACATTACAATTGCTTTTTGCCCTTCAGGTACAACAAATACCGATGAGAAAGACATAACAATGGCAGCTAATAGTATTACTAAACTAAAGTTTTTCATTATGATTATCTCCCATCATTGAAGCGGTCGTTGTTAAAGCGGTCATTGCCACTATTAACAGAGCTATTGCGCGACGTATTTACTTTATTACGTAAATCTTGAATATCACTAGAGCTTGGAAGTGCAACACGTGTTGCTGTCCCTTGCTTATCCATGATCTTATCAAGTGGTAAATAAAGCATGTTATTACCGCCTTTAACATCAACCAATATTTTAGAACTACTCCCTAACACTTCTTCCATTGCATCAATGTATAAGCGCTCACGAGTAACTTCTTTAGCTGCTTGATATTCAGGTAATAGCTTTTCAAAACGAGCTACTTCACCTTGTGCTTCTAATGTAATACGCTCTTGGTAACCTTCCGCTTCTTGAGTCATACGCGTTACTTGACCACGAGCACGCGGTTCAATTTCACGAGCATATGCTTCTGCTTCACGAATGAAACGTTCTTCATCTTCTTGTGCAGCAATCGCATCATCAAATGCATCTTTAACTTCAGTTGGCGGACGAGAGTCTTTAAAGTTCACGTCAGTAACAATTAAACCTAAGTTATATGGTTCGATAATCTTATTAAGCTCATCCCATGTATTTTGACGAACAACCTCACGGCCATTAGTTAATACTTGGTCCATTTTTGCATGGCCCACAACGTAACGTAGTGCACTATCTAGTGCTTCTTCTAAGCTACTATCAGCGTTAGTTACGCTAAATTCATAAAGGTATGGGTCAATAACACGGTATTGCACCTGAAACTCAACGCTCACTACGTTTTCGTCTTCAGTAAGCATAAAACCAGAAGCCGATAATGAACGAACTGCTTCAATATCTACTGGGATTACCGTTTCAATAAACGTCATTTTCCAACGCAGACCAGGATCAGCAATTCGGTCATATTTACCAAATTGAAGAACCACACCACGCTCGGCTTCTTTAACCGTATAAATACCACTTAACGCCCATACAATAACGGCGATAATAAGTATGAATGAAATACCGGCTCCGCCAAGTCCACCGCCGCTACCATTGCCGGATTTTTTCCCGCCAAATAAGCCGCCGAACTTGTTACTAAACTTGCGGAACACCTCGTCTAAATCAGGTGGGCCTTGATCACGTCCGCCTTTATTATTCCACGGATCTTTGTCATTGCCATTATTACCCGGTTCATTCCAGGCCATAGCTATACTCCATTGTTATCTAAATAAATTAGGAAATTGTGTTAAATCTAACAAATCTACCGCGTTTCTCATACAAAAACCGACATTAAAACGTCAATTTTTAATTACGGTTGATAAAACCAGCAATTTCAGGACCAAATTCTTTAATTAAACGATTCCACTCAACCATTGGCATTCTAACATCTAACAGCCAATTACCTTGCTCATCAAAGCGTTCTTCATGTACTGCATTTAAACTAAACAATGCAGCCCTTAGGCGACCATACAATGGCGTAAGAAATAATGTTTCGTTAAACATCTTCTTAGCAAGCAGTTCACTAATAGCCTCACTAAGTAATTCACACCCTTCACCAGTCTGAGCGCTAAGCCATACTCTTATAGGTTGGCCTTCGTCATCTCGATCAATACGTGGGCTTACGTTATCCAGCGCATCAATTTTATTATAAATTAATAGCTGTGGTACTTCATCGGCTTCAATTTCTTTAAGCACCGATTGTACTTGTTCAATATTTTCTTGAAGACGAGAGTCTGCTGCGTCAATTACATGTAACTGTAAATCAGCTTCACGAGTTTCAGTTAGCGTTGCTTTAAAAGCAGCAACTAAGTCGTGCGGTAAATGACGAATAAAGCCCACTGTATCAGCTAAGATAACAGGACCAACATCACCTAATTCAAGCTTACGTAGAGTCGGGTCAAGCGTTGCAAACAACTGATCGGCCGCATATACATCTGAATTCGTAATTCGATTAAATAATGTAGATTTACCCGCATTGGTATAGCCAACTAACGATACCGTAGGTATTTCGTTACGAGTACGAGCTCGCCTACCTTGTTCGCGTTGCACTGCTACTTTAGCTAAACGCGCACGGATATTTTGAATTCGGGCACGAAGTAATCGTCTATCTGTTTCAAGTTGGGTTTCACCAGGTCCACGTAAACCAATCCCGCCTTTTTGGCGTTCAAGATGGGTCCAGCCCCGAATTAATCGAGTCGACATATGGCGAAGTTGTGCCAATTCAACCTGCAGCTTACCCTCATGGGTACGTGCACGTTGGGCAAAAATATCAAGAATTAGCGTCGTTCTATCAAGCACACGACACTGACAAACACGCTCTAAATTACGCTCTTGTGACGGCCTGAGTTGATGATTGAAAATTACGACATCTGCATTGTGGATTTTGACAATCTCAGCTATTTCTTCTGCTTTACCGGTACCGACGAATAGTTTCGGATGTGGTGCTTGACGGCTGCCTTGCACAACCGCCAAACTACTAACACCAGCAGAAGATACCAACATTTCTAATTCATGAAGATCTTCACGATCCCCTTCTTTAGGTAAGTCGATATGAACTAAAATTGCCTGTTCGCCGGATTCATAGCGGTCAAACAAACATTATGCTCCTAATTAAAAGTTACCAGCTTCTGGTTCTTCAGTGTCTTCACTCCCTTGAACTGCTTGGAAGTTAACTGCGCGAGCAGGGACAACTGTTGAAATTGCATGCTTATAAACCATTTGATTTACGGTGTTCTCTAGTAAAATAACAAATTGGTCAAATGACTGAATTTTGCCTTGTAATTTTATGCCATTTACCAAAAAGATTGATACTGGAATGCGCTCACGTCGTAGTGCATTCAAAAATGGGTCTTGTAACGATTGGCCTTTTGCCATGTTATTGTTCCTTCGTTCTAGGTGTTATTATAATTAAGTGGCTGAACTTATTTGATAAAAAACAATATTCAACTACTACTAGCTTAGCGAACTTACTACACGATGCAAGTTTTCTTCGTCACCCGTTGTTAACCAAGTAACATCAGGCCAGCTACGAAGCCACGTTAACTGACGTTTTGCCAATTGACGTGTTGCTGCGATGCCACGAAAAACCATTTCATCATGGCTTGTTTCACCCGCAAGGTAATCCCACATTTGTCTATAACCAACACAACGAATAGAAGGCATATTGGGGTGTAAATCCTTACGTAGATATAGGGTCGAAACTTCATTTTCAAACCCCTGATCAATCATTATTTTAAACCTTTCTTCAATTCGGCGATGTAATTCGCTACGTTCTTGCGGTGCAATCGCAAATTGATGAAAAGTATAAGGTAAAGCCGGCTGTTTTTGCTTTTGCAACTCAGTCATGGTCTTACCAGTTAACCTGTAAACCTCTAAAGCTCGATTAATTCTTTGTGAGTCATTCTCACTTATTTTTTCGGCTGCTTTTGGGTCAACTTTAACTAATTCTTTATATAAATGAGGCCAGCCAAATTCTTTAGCTTGTGCTTCTAGCTCTGATCTTATTACTGTATCTGCTTCAGGCAAAGGCGATAAACCATCAATTAAAGATTTAAAGTACAACATTGTACCTCCAACCAATACAGGTACTTTACCTTGTCTATGAAATTCGTCAATTTTTTGTACTGCATCGCGCCTAAAATCAGCAACTGAATATGTTTCACTCGGGTCAAGTAAGTCGATCAGATGATGCGGAGCTTTAGCAAGTTCTTCTGCATCGGGTTTTGCAGTACCAATGTTCATATCTTTATACACTAACGCTGAATCAACGCTGATTATTTCTGTATTTAAATGCTCGCACAGTGAGATTGCCAATGCTGTTTTACCAGCAGCAGTTGGACCCATTAAAAATATGACTGGTAAATTACTCAACACTGATACCTTAATCTAATTGCATTAAATAGTGATTTAGCTCTATTTTAACTGCTTTTTCGCGTAAGCGTTCAATAGTTTGCGGATTATTTTGTAAGCGCATTTGTTGCGCTAAAAACACATTGCTTAAATAAAACCGGGGAGGTACACATTTTATCTGCCACTCTAACCAATTCTCTATATTTTCAAGCCCTGCTTTACACCCATCAAGTAGCTCACCTATCGCTGTACTTACATCAAGTAAATATAAGCACGCTGGCAATTTTTTAACCATTACAAACTGTTTTTCTATTACGAGTTCAAAACCAAGTAAAGTAAACCACGATTGCTGAGCTTCTATAAGTAAGCAATCTTCTTTTGATAAGTTTACTCTTACGGGCAGCAAAAGAGCTTTCCCTTCTAAACTTCCGGACTCTTTAATTTGATTATGCCAATCATCTACCAATGCATATTTGAAATGTGAGCAATACAATTGCTGCTCAACACTAAATACACACGCACCTTCATTAACACTGATGATTGAAACTGTCTTTAAAACATTATGCGCAGACTCTAACTGGTGTTGTGCTACGGGTATGTTTGCTACATTATCAAAATGCGCAGCGTGTTGCTCACTCACACCTTGATAAAACGCGTTTACATCATGATGGCTCGTACTTGGTGTAGCACGGTATGCCCCGCCACCGCCAACACTTCTAGTACCTGATGAGGAACTACAAGCACTTCCAGAGTAAGAGGATTGTAATTGCGATTTAGGGTAATCAAATACTCCATCCGCTTTTGTATCATTAGAACTACTATGCGCTGAACCCATAAACACAGGCGCAGATTCCACCTCAGAGCTAAGCGGTTCATTCGTAAACTCACCTTGCAGCGGCACTACCACTTGCTTAATAGCCTGTAATATAAAGTCATGAATTAAGCGCCCTTGATGAAAACGCACTTCATGCTTAGCTGGATGAACATTTACATCAACCTGCCGAGGGTCTATATCAATATAAATGACAAAACCGGGTAATTCTTGTGTTCCACTCACTTCTTCAAATGCCTGGCGTATAGCATGCAGAATAAGTTTATCGCGCATCATACGATTATTAACATAAGTATACTGAGTCGTATTAGCTGAACCTACAGGTAGCACCCAACCATGCAACTGTAAGCCACCCTCTCCTGATTGAATATGCAAACCTTGCTCAGCAAAAGCCTTACCTGCAACTTGGGCGACACGTGTAATAGCCTGAGAGGGATCTGTCTTTGCACGATACTGCCTTACTACTTTTTCGTTGTGAGTTAGTGTAATAGAGACATCAAAGCGACTAAGCGCAATGCGCTTTATCAACTCATCAATATGGCTAAATTCAGTTTTTTCGGTACGCAAGAATTTACGACGAGCTGGGGTGTTAAAAAATAAATCTTTTACTTCAATGGTTGTGCCATCAGGGTGCGCTACTGGCTTTACTTGCACGGCCATATCGCGACCTTCTGCAAATGCTTGCCAAGCAGCTTCTTGATCTTTTGGTTTTGAGCTCAGCGTTAAACGCGATACAGAGCTAATTGACGCAAGCGCTTCCCCCCTAAAACCAAGTGAACAAATATTTTCAAGGTCATCTAGAGATTTTAATTTACTCGTAGCGTGACGAGAAAGCGCGAGCGTTAGCTCATCTTTACTTATCCCTGAACCGTTATCACGTATACGAATAAGCTTATGACCGCCACGCTCTATATCTATCTGAATACGTGTAGCGCCAGCATCTAAACTGTTTTCGACTAGCTCTTTTACTACCGACGCTGGGCGCTCAACCACTTCGCCTGCGGCAATTTGGTTAGCTAAACGCGCGGGTAATATTTCAATATTCATGAGATTTCCTAGCAAGCATTGCGCTAATAATAATGACTAACTTTGTGGTATATCGAGCTCTTGCCCAATAAACAAAGTATTAGAGCTAAGCTTATTAACTTGTTTTAATTTGTTGACTGTAACGCCATAGCGACTCGCCAACATACTTAAAGATTCACCCGGGCGTACCTTGTGCTTTGTTGGATATTGCGACTTTAATTTAGCAAATAAAGAGTCATCAGGTGGATTTTTTAAATAGTAATTTTTAATTGAAGTAAATATAGCTTTAGCCAAACGCTCTTGATGGTTAGCACTTTTAAGCAGCTTTTCTTCTCGTGGGTTAGATATAAACCCTGTTTCTACTAAAATTGATGGGATATCTGGTGATTTAAGTACAGCAAGACTCGCATGTTGGGGATCTTTTTTATGCAGCTTAGCAACTTTACGTAGCTCTTTAATCACTTCGTCAGCTACGTTTAAGCCGGTTTTCATAGAGTGATCCATCGACATATCAAGTAATGCTTGCGCTAAGTATTTTTCGTTAGCGGCATCTTTCATTACATCCGCAGCGCCACCTAAAAGCTCAGAGTGCTTTTCTTTATCTTCTATCCATTTACCTATCTCTGAATTAGCACGCCTTAACGACAACACCCAAACCGAGGCACCATTTGGTCCCGGGCTCGTAAATGCATCAGCGTGAATAGAGACAAAAAAGTCGGCCTTTTTTTCACGAGCACGATTGGTACGCGTATTAAGTTTTACAAAGTAGTCACCGCTTCGTACCATGCGCGAAATCATCCCACGTTCGCCATCAATCATACGCTCTAAACGTTTTGCAATTTGCAGTGTTACTGTTTTTTCGTACGTGCCAGAGGGACCAATTGAACCTGGATCTTCGCCGCCATGACCCGGATCAATTGCAATCACAATATCGCGCTCTTGGCTTAACTGGCGGTTTTTAGCTGCTGTTTGAGCAGGAGAAACAACTGTGGCAGCTTGGCTTTTATTGTATAAATCAACAACGAGCCTATTTTTATAAGGGCCTGTAGGCGCTAAAGCAAATACAACTGGCTTTACTGGTGCGTTTAATTCAAACACTAACCGAACACTGTGCTTATTTTTAGGTTTTGAGTAGCGTAGCTTGCTCACTATTTGATGTTTTGGTGGTACACCTGGTAGTATTTTTAACTCGCTAGTGTTTTCTAAATCAATTACTAAGCGGCTTGGGTTTTTAAGCATGAAATAGCTAAAGTCAGGCTTATCATTTAAATCAAATACCACACGCGTACTATCAGGGGACGGCCATACGCGTACACTATTAATTGTATTTTTGGCCCACAGCGGCAAGCTTATGGTAATAACCATAAGGTAAATAAAGAGTTTAACTACACCTCGGCTCATTTGATAATTACTGCCTTAACTATATTATTATTTGTTATTTAGTTTTTCGACAATTGCTACACCACGCTCACTGGCGCTATTAATAACAATTTTACGTTCGTTACCCATATAGCTGAGAGTAATATCTAAATCAGGCACAGGAATAAATTCACCACCTTTTTCTGGCCACTCAACAACGCAAATTGCATCTGGTGAAAAATAATCGCGTATTCCCATGTATTCTAGTTCTTCAGGGTCACCTAAGCGGTATAAATCAAAATGATAAACATTTGCGCGCTCGAGTTCATAAGGTTCAACAAGTGTATACGTTGGGCTTTTAACTTTGCCTGTATGTCCAAAGCCTTGCACTACACCTCGAGTAAACGTTGTTTTACCAGCGCCTAAGTCACCATGTAAATAAATAACCGCACCTTGCTCTATAATATCAGCAACGCAATTACCCATTGCGACCGTGGCTACTTCATCAGTCAAATGAAATTCAAAACTACGCGTCATTACTACCTCAAAAATTCATTCAAAAGCGCATATTTACCAATCATACCAGAATATTAGTTTAAGGCGATAAATTGAGGTTTTAGACATAAAAAAACCAGATAAGCTGATGATGAAAGTTGTGTATGGATGTCTATTTTCGATACCTTAAAACTGTAACATTGAAATAAAGTAAGAGAAAAGTAACACAACGGCTTAGATGCCTATAGCAAGCATAAAAGTTACTGAGATATGTAAGCTTATGATCTAGCTTTTATGATTCAGCCACTAGCTCTGATACTAAAAAGTATATGGCAACAACGTAGTTGATGACACAAGCCCAAATAACTACTCTGCATGCTTTTGTATTTCTGATAAAAAGATAATACCAACTCGCTTAACGTCTTTAGTTTTAATAGTTTTCATAAAATAAGCCCTAAATGTGTAAACACGTTTCAGGACAAGACAGTTCCAGAAAACAAAAAGCCCCGGCTAATTGCCAGGGCTTTTTTTACAAAACTAACTTAATTAAAAAATTAAGCTTGTTTTGGACTAGAAATAACGTCTACTAAAGTCCAAGATTTATTCTTAGAAATTGGTGCGCATTCACGGATAGTAACTACGTCACCCGCTTTTGCTGTGTTATTTTCGTCATGTACGTGTAACTTAGTCGTACGTTTAATGAATTTCCCATAAATTGGGTGCTTCACATAACGTGCGATAGCGATAGTGAAAGATTTTTCCATCTTGTCGCTGATTACACGGCCTTGAAGAGTACGAATTTTATCGCTCATTATTGACCTGCCTTCTGGTTAATAACTGTTTTTACACGCGCGATATCGCGGCGTACTGTTCTTAGCGTGTGTGTCTGAGCTAACTGACCAGTGCTAGCTTGCATGCGCATATTAAATTGCTCACGAAGTAGTCCTAGAAGTTCAGCATTAAGCTCTTCTACGCTTTTGTCTTTTAGTTCGCTAGCTTTCATCACATTACCGTCCGAGTTACGAAAGTTGTTTTGAATGGCAATTTACGAGCAGCAAGGTCAAACGCTTCACGAGCAAGCTCTTCTGAAACACCTTCCATTTCGTAAAGTACTTTACCAGGCTGAATTTCAGCAACCCAATATTCAACAGAACCTTTACCTTTACCCATACGAACTTCAAGAGGTTTTTCTGTAATCGGTTTGTCAGGGAAGACACGGATCCAGATTTTACCTTGACGTTTCACGTGACGCGTCATAGCACGACGAGCTGCTTCGATTTGACGAGCAGTCATACGGCCACGGCCAGTTGCTTTCAATCCGAAAGTACCGAAGCTTACTTTGTTACCGTTTTGCGCTAAACCGCGGTTGCGGCCTTTGTGCATTTTACGGAATTTTGTACGTTTTGGCTGTAACATTAGTCGCTACCTCTACTTAGCACTTTTCTTGGCTTTCTTTGGTGCGCGTTTAGCTGGCTTCTCTTGCTCTTGTACTAGTGGTAAACCACCAATAACTTCGCCTTTGAAGATCCAAACTTTAACACCAATGATACCATAAGTGGTTAAGGCTTCAGAAGTTGCGTAATCGATATCAGCACGAAGAGTATGTAGAGGTACACGACCTTCACGATACCATTCTGAACGTGCGATTTCAGCGCCGCCAAGACGACCGCTAACTTCAACTTTAATCCCTTTAGAACCGATGCGCATTGCATTTTGTACCGAACGCTTCATAGCGCGACGGAACATAACACGACGTTCTAGTTGAGAGGCAATGCCGTCTGCTACTAGTTGTGCATCTAGTTCTGGTTTACGTACTTCAGAGATATTAATCTGAGCAGGTACACCAGCGATTTTAGTTACCGCTTGACGTAATTTTTCTACGTCTTCGCCTTTTTTACCGATAACAACACCCGGACGAGCCGTATGAATTGTTACACGGATTGATTTTGCTGGACGCTCAATAACGATTTTAGACACAGAAGCCGTTTTCAATTCCTTAGTAAGGAATGTACGAACTTTGTGATCGCCAAAAAGCTGTGCAGAGAAATCTTTTGAACTCGCGTACCAGGTAGAAACCCAAGGTTTAGATATACCTAGGCGAATACCAGTAGGATGAACTTTTTGTCCCATTACTTATACTCCTAGCTATCTGAAACCATAACAGTGATATGGCTTGTACGCTTAAGGATGCGGTCTGCGCGTCCTTTAGCACGAGGCATAATACGTTTCATTGTAGGACCATCGTCCACAAAGATCGTTGTTATACGAAGCTCATCAATGTCAGCACCTTCGTTATGCTCTGCGTTAGCAATAGCAGACTCAAGTACTTTCTTAACTAATACAGCCGCTTTCTTAGGGCTGTACGCCAGGATTTCTAGTGCGCGATCTACAGGTAACCCGCGGATCTGATCTGCAACTAGACGTGCTTTTTGCGCCGAACCAGAGGCGAATTTATGTTTAGCTAATGCTTGCATTTATCTTCCCCTCTTATCGTTTCTTCGCTTTCTTATCCGCAGCATGGCCACGGTAAGTGCGAGTTGGTGCAAATTCACCTAGTTTGTGACCGATCATTTCGTCAGAAACGAAAACTGGTACGTGCTGGCGACCATTATGGACAGCAATGGTCAATCCGATCATGTTAGGTATGATCATTGAACGACGGCTCCAAGTTTTAATTGGCTTTTTCTCACCGCTTTCCAAAGCTTTCTCTACCTTCTTCAGCAAGTGTAGGTCTATAAAAGGACCCTTCTTGAGAGAGCGTGGCATGGCTATTCCTCAATATTACTTAGTACGACGACGTACTATAAATTTATCCGTACGCTTGTTCTTACGCGTCTTCGCACCTTTAGTCGGTTTACCCCATGGAGACACAGGATGACGACCACCAGATGTACGACCTTCACCACCACCGTGTGGGTGATCTACCGGGTTCATGGCAACACCACGAACTGTCGGACGAATACCACGCCAGCGATTTGCACCTGCTTTACCAAGTGAACGAAGCATATGCTCAGCATTGCCTACTTCACCTAGAGTCGCACGACAATCAGATTCAACTTTACGAACTTCGCCTGAACGAAGACGTAATGTTACATACTGACCATCACGAGCAAGGATTTGAACGTATGCACCAGCAGAACGTGCGATTTGAGCACCTTTACCTGGTTTTAATTCTACGTTGTGAACAGTCGAACCTACAGGCATATTACGCATTGGTAATGCATTACCAGGCTTGATTGGTGCATCAACACCAGACTGGATTGCATCGCCAGCTTTTAAGCCTTTAGGTGCGATAATGTAACGACGCTCACCGTCTGCATATAATACAAGAGCGATGTTTGCGCTACGATTTGGATCGTATTCTAAACGTTCAACAGTAGCTGGAATGCCATCTTTAGTACGTTTAAAATCGATTAAACGGTAGTGTTGTTTATGACCACCACCGATATGACGAACCGTAATACGACCATTGTTATTACGACCACCTGATTTAGAGTTTTTCTCTAAAAGTGGTGCGTATGGCTTACCCTTATGTAGATCAGAGTTAACCACTTTAACTAGGTGACGACGGCCCGCAGAAGTAGGCTTACACTTTTGAAGTGCCATAATTCTATCCCCTTATTACTCGGCGCCGCCGACAAAGTCTAGCTCGCTGCCTTCTTTAAGAGTAACGTAAGCTTTCTTCCAGTCGCTACGACGACCGAAACGTGCGCCAGTACGTTTTGTTTTACCCTTAACGTTAAGTGTGCGAACACCAGTTACTTCTACTTCAAAAAGCTTCTCAACTGCTACTTTAATTTCAGCTTTAGTTGCGTCATTTACTACTTTAAAAACAATAGTATTGTTTTCTTCAGCAGCAATTGTGCTTTTTTCAGAGATATGTGGAGCAAGGATCACTTTTAAAAGACGTTCTTCGCGAATCATGCTAGCGCCTCCTCAAGTTGCTTAACAGCAGCGGCTGTAATAAGTACCTTATCGAAAGCAATTAAGCTTACAGGATCGATACCAGCTACATCACGTGTGTCAACCTTATAAAGGTTACGTGCCGATAAGAAAAGATTTTCATCTACTTCTTCAGTCACGATAAGAACATCTTTAAGCTCAAGTTCTTTAAGCTTAGCAACTAGTTCTTTAGTTTTTGGTGCTGCTAGAGCAAAACTTTCAACAACGATTAAACGCTCTTGACGAACTAATTCAGATAAGATGCTTTTAATCGCACCACGGTACATTTTACGGTTTACTTTTTGGCTGTGGTCTTGTGGTTTAGCTGCAAAGCTAACGCCACCTGAACGCCAAATTGGGCTACGGATTGTACCGGCACGTGCACGGCCAGTACCTTTTTGAGCCCATGGTTTTTTACCACCACCGCTTACTTCAGAACGTGTCTTCTGAGCACGAGTACCTTGACGAGCACCTGCTGCGTATGCAACAACTACTTGATGTACTAATGCTTCGTTAAACTCACGTCCAAAAGTAGCTTCAGAAACTTCAAGACCGCCAGAAGCGTCTTTAATTGCTAATTCCATCACTAAATCTCCAGGACTTATGCTTTAACAGCTGGTTTAACGATAACGTCACCGCCAATAGCTCCAGGTACTGCACCCTTAACTAAAAGCAAATTACGCTCAGCGTCAACGCGAACTAGTTCTAAGTTTTGAGTCGTTACACGCTCAGCACCCATATGACCGGCCATTTTCTTACCTTTAAACACCTTACCAGGTGATTGGTTTTGACCGATTGAACCAGGAGCACGGTGAGATAGAGAGTTACCATGTGTAGCGTCTTGCATGCTGAAATTCCAGCGCTTAACACCACCTTGGAAACCTTTACCTTTAGAAGTACCGGTTACGTCAACCTTGTTGATTTCGTTGAATAATTCAACAGTAAGCTCAGCGCCTACTTCAAAATCGCCTTCACCACCGTTAAGGCGGAATTCCCACAGACCGCGACCCGCTTCAACACCAGCTTTAGCGAAATGACCCGCTTTAGCTTTGTTTACACGACTTGCTTTTTTAGTGCCTGCGGTTACTTGAAGCGCGTTATAACCGTCTGTTGCGTCAGATTTGATCTGAGCAATGCGGTTAGGTGTCGCTTCAATAACTGTCACAGGGATAGATACACCATCTTCAGTGAAGATTCGTGTCATACCCACTTTACGACCGACTAGACCTAATGCCATTTTCCTAAAACCTCTCTAATCTTTCGATTAACCCAGGCTGATTTGAACATCAACACCAGCAGCAAGATCTAAACGCATAAGCGCGTCTACAGTCTTGTCAGTTGGTTCTACGATGTCTATCAGACGTTTATGGGTGCGGATCTCGTACTGATCACGCGCATCTTTATTAACGTGCGGTGAAGTTAGTACAGTAAAACGTTCAAAGCGTGTAGGTAGTGGGATTGGACCACGTACTTGTGCGCCAGTGCGTTTCGCAGTTTCCACGATTTCTGCCGTTGATTGGTCAATCAAACGGTGGTCAAAAGCTTTTAGGCGAATACGAATGCGTTGATTTGACATTCTTAACCTCAATATAAAGAGCATATAAAAGAGCATAAAGAAACGACCGAAACAATCTTAAAACTTAAGATGTCGGCTGTTTGATTATATCTACGTTGAGTTCCAAATCGGAACTCCTGTTTATTAGCTTGAAATCCAAGCTTAATTTATCCTTTCTAGTTCCCAGAGGAATTTTGAAAGCCTGCGTATTATAGAGGTATTGGTGATAAATGCAACAACTATTTAGAAACAATACAATGTCTATAAATTTGATTAAATAAGCACCCATACATGCTTGCTAGCTGTACTTGAACTAATAACTCTACTGTTAGTCAATAAACAAGTTAACACCTTAATTTAATTACGCGAACTAAGGGATTTTTAGATATTATGGTATCCTACTGCGCTAATTTTGCCCTTAATACTCTCAATATGGTGAGTCGATGCGTATTTTAAATTATTGTTTAAATGTTATGTCTGCTGGATTTAGCCGCTTATTTGTAAAAAGCAAGGTGCTGCCAGAAAATCCGATTAAACAGTATGATCTAAACCCTGAGTACCCTACATTTTATATAGTGCGTTTAAATTCACGATTTGATTTAGCGGCTCTCGCACATGCGTGTAAAAAAAATGGCCTACCTAGCCCAACTGAAGAACAAGTATTAGGTACCCAAGATTTAGACCGTTTTATTGGTATTAAAAATCCACCACCATTGTTTGGTGATGAAGCTAAGCCAACAAATGCTTTAGCCCAGAGTAAACAAATTATTGAGTACTTAATAAAAAGCGGTCAGCAAAACGTACAAGTGGTTCCTGTTACTATTTTATGGGGTCGCGACCCCGGAAAAGAAAAGCCGGGACTACGCACTTTAATTACGCACTCTCTAACTCCTAGCTGGTTTAGAAAGCTTTTTGTGGTGTTGTTTTCAGGACGCGACAATTTTATTCGCTTTAGCCAACCACTCGACTTATCGCTTTTAGTCAATGAAAAAGCCGACGTAAGTGAGTTACCACATAAATTACTGCGTGTAGCGCTAGTTCATTTTAAGCGCCAAAAACTAGCAGCTACAGGCCCTAAAATGCCATCCCGTGAGCAATTATTTAATTCATTATTAGCGTCACCTACAATAAAAAAAGCAATTCAAGATGAAGCTAAAGCTAAAAATATTAGCCAAACCGAAGCCCGCCAAAATGCACTTAAGCTACTTGATGAGATAGCGGCTAATTACTCTGAAGCAATGATACGTGTGGCTGAACGATTTTTAACTTGGTTATGGAATAAGCTCTATAACGGTATTGATATTAAACACGCAGAACAAATTCATGAACTAACAGATAAAGGCCATGAAATTATTTATATGCCTTGTCATCGCAGCCATATGGATTACTTACTGCTTACCTACTCTATTTACCACTTAGGCTTAGTTCCACCACATATAGCTGCAGGTATAAATCTTAACTTTTTCCCTGCCGGTGGCATATTTAGACGCTCTGGGGCATTCTTTATTCGTCGCTCGTTTGCAGGCAATAAACTTTATTCTGCCATATTCAAAGAGTATTTAAGCCAACTGTTTATTAAAGGTTACTCTGTTAAGTTTTACACGGAAGGCGGTCGAAGCCGAACTGGGCGCTTACTTCCACCTAAAACAGGTATGCTATCTATGACATTACAAGCAATGCTACGCGGAATAGACAGACCAATATCTATCGTTCCTGTGTACATTGGCTACGAGCATGTAATGGAAATTAACACCTATCTTAAAGAGCTGGATGGAAAAGATAAAAAAGGCGAATCTATATTTGGTATTTTTAAGGCAATCAAAAACCTCAAAAACTACGGTCGTGGTAATTTAAACTTTGGTGATCCAATCTCGATTAACCAATACTTAAACGATAACCAACCTGATTGGCGTGATTCAATACACCCTACCGATGTGCAAAAGCCGCAATGGTTAGCGCCACAAGTAACTAAACTTGCCGACCAAGTAATGGTTAAAATTAATAATGCAGCGGCGCTTAATGCGGTTAACTTACTAGCGATGATATTGCTGGTTAACGATAAACAAGCATTGAGTAAACCAAAGCTATTAGCACAACTTGATTTTTATCTGCGTTTACAGCGTGATGCCAGCTATAGCGATAAAGTAACCGCGCCAGACGAAACACCAGAGCAATTACTAACGCATGCATTAAAGCTGAATAAGTTTGAAGTTATCAGTGATGAATTTGGCGAAATTATTACTATTAGCGATAAAGAAAAAGTACTGTTTAATTACTACCGAAACAATATTTTGCACTTGTTTGCAGTACCAAGCTTAATTGCACTACATCTATTTAAACAACACAGCACAACTATTGAGCAATGCCAGCAACTTGTAAAAACGTTTTATCCGTTGTTTGCCAAAGAGTGGTATTTACAGCCTCTTGATGAAAACTACATTACACGTATTTTAGCGAACTTTGCAGATCAAAACTTAATTGAGTTTGATGGCGATAACATTCATATAACAAACGGTAATGACTGCTTAGCTAAGCTTGAAATGCTTGGGCGAGCACTTAGCTTTACTCTGCAACGATACGCTATTGTGATTGGTTTTATTCAAACAAGTGATGGCATTGAAAAAGCTGAGCTAGAGCGAGAAAGCCAAGTTTTAGCGCAACGTTTAGGCACACTGCATGGCATTAAAACACCTGAGTTTTTTGATAAAAAAGTACTTGTTAGTTTTATCGAAAACTTACGTGGCGAGTCGTTAATAACAGAGGGTGATAAAGGCTTAGTAGGCAGTACACAACTTTGCGAAACCTACGCACACCTTAAAACATTACTGCCAGCACGCGTCTGGCAGTCAATCAGCGATATAGTACAAGATCAGTGTAACTAGTACTATATCTATAAAAGGGGGTTAGCGCTGACGCATAACCCCTTCTTGCATTGTTGAGGCAACTAAGTTGCCTTGGCGATCAAAAAACTGCCCGCGTACCAAACCACACCCATTACTCGCACTTGGACTATCAATTGAATACAAAATCCAATCATCCATTCTAAATGGGCGATGAAACCACATTGCATGATCAATAGTAGCTACTTGCATATTTGGCTGCATAAACGATACACCATGAGGCTGCAATGCTGTTGGTAAAAACTCAAAGTCAGAGGCGTATGCTAATAAGTAATTGTGGATGCGCTGATCGTCTGGCATTTCACCATTAGCTTTAAACCAAATATGCTTTACCGGCTCCATAACCTCTGGTTTAAACGGGTTATGAAAAGTAACTGGTCGCATTTCAATTGGCATTTCACGCGTAAACTTATTACGGATGACTTCAGGGATATGCGAAGCGTTATCTTGGTAAAATTCAAGTGATGAACGTAATTCTTCAGGTGCGGGTACATCAGGCATTGTAGCTTGATGTGACAAACCATTTTCTTCACCCTGAAATGATGCGGTCATATAAAAAATAGGCTTACCGTACTGAATTGCTTTTACACGACGAGTACTAAAGCTTTTACCATCTCGAATAGTTTCTACATCATAAACAATCGGTTTAGCCGGATCGCCTGGGCGTAAAAAGTAAGAATGTAATGAATGGACTATACGCCCCTCAGGTAGAGTTTCTTTAGCGGCAGAAAGCGCCTGCCCCATAACTTGACCGCCAAACACAGCACCAAAGCCTAAATCTTGGCTTTGTCCTCGATATAAACCTTGCTCAATTTCTTCAAGTGTTAACAACGACAATAAATCATCTAATACTTGGCTCATTACTTCTTCCTCATTACCCTAGTATCCAAATGATACTATACAATAGTGGGAAGTAAATATTTGTTAGGAATACTGTTATGGCTTACTGGCTATTTAAAACTGAACCCGATGCGTTTTCATTAGATGATTTAAAAAACGCACCAAAACAAACGACTCTTTGGGAAGGCGTGCGTAATTACCAAGCGCGAAACTTCATGCGTGATGGCGTTAAGGTCGGTGATTCAGTGATGATTTACCATTCAAGCTGTAAACACGTAGGTGTAGCGGGTATTGCCGAAGTGACACACGATGCCTACCCAGACCCCACTCAATTTGATTTAAGTAGCGACTATTACGATGCAAAAGCCACCAGCGACAAACCACGCTGGGTTGTTGTTGAAGTTACTTACCAAAGCCATTTAAAAAAATTAATTAGCCTTAAAGATATTAAAGCCAATAATAATATTACTGATATCGCACTTAAAAAGGGCGGACGACTATCGATAATGCCTGTTACTAAAAATGACTGGGATGAAATAATCAAAATGGCGCAGTAACACCCTCTCGGTTTGACCTAATTTCATTGAGTTTGATATGATCTACGCTGACTTATAGCTGGAGGATTAATGAAATTACTGTATTGGTTAGATGAATGGTTAACTCTCCCGCGCAATGAGCAACAAACTCGATTACCCATGACGGGTAGTGATTTACTCGGCGATGTATTTGTTAAGTATGATTTTGTTGACGTTAATAAGCCCCTGCTTTTTACCTTTTCACCCGCAGGCACTAACGTGCAAGAGCAAGATCTTCACCCTGATTTTGCACCATGGGGTTATCACTTAGCTCAAAAACAAAACGTAAACGTAATCGCTTTTCAGCATTTAGGTAAAAGTAATTGGTTTCGTAATCGTAATTTAATCTTTTTTCTCGAGCAATTATCAACATTACTTACGCCGTTTAATTGTCGATTAGGCTATGGCTTAAGCCGTGGCGGATTTGCTGTTGGCGCTTTTGCTAAACTATTAAAGCTAAACCAAGTACTGTTCTTTCACCCGGTAAGTACTAAAAATAAAGAATTAGTACCGTGGGATGACCGCTCTAGTACCGATATAGCTCAGCAGTTTGACTGGCAACAAGATTATCACGATCTAGATTTAGGAGATGCCCAAGGCTATATTATTTACGATCCTACTAATCGTATAGACCGAATGCACGCCAAGCGCTATAAGCAGTTAACTCACTTGCGAGTATTTGGTATGGGACATGGCACACACGCTACATATTTGAATAAGTTTGGGTTTTATAAGCAAGTAGCCGTTGATTTCATTCAACATCAGCAAATCGATATTGCACAGTTTCGCCTGCAAACCAAAACCTTACGCTTAAAAGAAGATTATTATCAAAGTCTCAATACGGCTAATGCAGACTCCCCCCATCGTTTAGCATTATTGAGTACAGCGCATAAAATTTTAGCTGATGAAAAAGAAGTGTATGTACAAGAGCATCAAGCAAAAATTGATATTCAGCCATTAATAGATGTGGCACTTAAGCACCAAGATCAGCACCCTAATGATGCTATTCAGCTATTAGAAGTCGCCCAGCAACTTCTACCTGACGACCCTCTAATTGAGCATAAACTTAAACAGCTAGAAGAGTAGTATTCCAGCAAAAGCTGGCTATAAAGGCTAACTACTCTATTTAGCCTTTTTCTTTTTGTGCCTATGCTTGGGCACAATGGTAAAGTACATCATTAAACCTAACCAAGAAAATACAATGATTCCCATTAGCCAGCCATTCTTTTCATGGCCCTGTGTACGCTTACTGTTGAGTACAATAACGACAGGCAACATGTAAGCACTTAAAACAACAATTAAAAATACAACTTCATTCATTATTTCTCTAGGCTCGACCAGTCTACTTCACTACTTAATACTCGTTCTACCGATATATAGTGCAAAATATCGCCTTCATTTACTTTGTAATCTAATGGTGGGTTTAAATCCATATTTTGCGCACTTAGATTATGAGCAACACCTAACAGTATTGCATCATGCTCAAGCTTAAAGTGATGAAACAAAGTACCAAACTCCATATCTTTACAGCCACTTGATACTTTCAAGCTAAATTGTGTATCGCCGTGCAAAGTAGATAGCAGCTCCTCTTGCACACGGCTCGAACCTGGATCTTGCATTGAGCGTACTAATATCTCAGCTGATTTTGCACTACTACATTCTACATTTTGGCAATGCTCTAACATCATCTCAACTTTGGTTTCATCTAAAAAGTGAGCACTTATATGACAATCATCTTTTACTAAGCGACTTATGCGCAGGGCTGTCGTAAATGTCTGGTCGTCATCTTGACCATCAATAATCACCTTATCAGCACTACGAATAGCTACACGCTCTAGTTCAGCTAAATTTGTAAAACTCGTTAAACGTGCAAAATCAACGCTTTCGTTAGCTAAAAAAGGATGATCCATTTGCTCTGTTACCGCGAGTAAAATACGACGGTCAGTTCGCTTCGTATCTGCCAAAATGTAATCAATCATCTTTTTTGTACGAGTGTCGTGCCAACCAAAAATGATAATATGGTGGTTACTGTGGGCAAAGTTTTTATCACCAGTCATAGCGCGCCTAATTAAGTAAGTAACAGTTTGTCCTGCTTTTCCTAGCAAAACACCAAATAAAGCTAAACCAAATGGAATTTGTATTAATGCAACCACCCAACGACCAAGATCAGTAGTTGGACTAAAGTCACCATATCCCACTGTTGATGTTGTTACTGTGTAATAGTAAAAAAAGGTAGTAAGCGAGGTTAATGCTTTCTCATTCGCTATAAATAGTAAACTCCATGTTAATAGCATATGAGTCAAAATAGCTAATGCCACTGCTTGCCAGCTCAACTGATCTATATGAGCGCGAAAAAGTAACGCTAGCCTTTTAAATATCACCGGCATAATACAAAGTCTTCGTTAGTAAATTATCTATAAACAGTACGTTACTGTAAGCGATACTTTTAAGCAATGTTTAAGCTTTTAACCGCTAATATAAGACTAAATGCTGTTTGCCAATGGTGATTTTTCATGATTAATTAGCGTTAAAATAATAACCAAAACAGTTGTGCTTATGCTTAATAAAATAGCCCGCCCTTTTACTAAAATTGTAGAGCGTTATCTTCCCGACCCTTTTATATTTGTAATTTTACTGACAGTTATCACCCTTATTAGTGCGAGCTTATTTACAACCGCAACCAACATTGAAGTATTACAAGCGTGGGGAGGTGGGTTTTGGAACTTATTAAGCTTTGCTATGCAAATGCTACTGGTGTTAGTTACAGGCTACATGTTGGCAAGTACGCCACCTATAAGTAAGTTATTAGAAAAACTAGCAACATTTGCAAGCACCGCACCTAAAGCAATTATATTAGTAACGCTTATTTCGCTCTTAGCGAGTTGGTTAAATTGGGGATTTGGCTTAGTTATTGGTGCCCTTTTTGCCAAAGCAATTGCTAAACATACTCGTGTTGATTATCGATTATTAGTAGCCAGCGCTTACTCAGGTTTTGTTGTATGGCATGGCGGATTAGCGGGTTCGATTCCTTTAACTATCGCAACCGATGGTCACTTTTCAGAGGCCTGCATTGGTATTATTAGTACAGAGCACACTTTATTTGCGGGCTTTAATATAACCATATTAGTTGGTTTATTCATTATTATGCCGCTCGTTAATCGCTATATGCTGCCAAGCGAGCAAGAAAGCGTATATATCGACCCAGCTCTTTTACAAGAGACAACACCTAAGCCCACAACAATAACCAGACCCGCCCAACATTTGGAACAAAGTAAACTACTCGGTATGGCAATTGGCTTATTAGGCTTGGCATATTTAGGTTATTACTTTTTTATTGCTGGCGGAAACTTAAACCTTAATAGCGTTATTGCCGTATTTTTGTTTTTAGCTATTACGCTGCATCAAACACCCCATAATTTACTTAACAGTCTGCAACAAGCAATTCCAAGCGGGGCTGGCATTGTTATTCAATTTCCTTTTTATGCCGGCATCATGGCGGTAATGGTTGATAGCGGATTAGCACAACAGATATCACGTGGCTTTATTGCCGTTGCAGATGCTGATAGCTTGCCATTTTTTAGTTTTATAAGTGCAGGGCTCGTTAATATGTTTGTTCCCTCTGGCGGTGGCCAATGGGCTGTACAAGCACCCATTGTAATACCCGCAGCGCAAGAGCTAGGTGCCGATATATCTCGCGTTGCAATGGCCGTTGCATGGGGTGATGCGTGGACTAATTTAATTCAACCTTTTTGGGCATTACCCGTATTGGCAATAGCAGGCTTAAAAGCAAAAGATATTATGGGGTTTTGTGTTGTGCAGTTGTTTGTAACTGGGGTTTTTATATCGCTGGTATTGAGCTTTTATTAATTTTAAACGGGCTGTAACAAATATTACAGCCCGCTTTTACCTAGAATGATAAATACTAGCTCGATAAAATAGTCATCGGCAGACTCAATATTGGATTTTCTGAATCGGCAAAGTGCATCATTACAGCTACATGTCCAGCTACTACAACTGCATACATAACCGCTGAAAAGCCTTGGCCATATTTATCTAGTGGCATTAAATGTGAATAATGACGGCCTCGCCATTCAAATACAATTTCCAGCGCACCTACAAACAAAAAGAATACCAATAACATTAAGCCAAATGTGTAGCTCAGCCATAAGCCAAAAAATACACCGAGTAAACATACGCTTAAACCAATCCATGAGCGCATTGAAAAACTGATACTTTTTAATACATGCCCGCCATCAAGCGGTAAAATAGGTAATAAATTAAATAAATTTAATAACGCACTAAGAACCGCAACACCTGCAAATATCTCCATCTCGGTGGCGTAATACAAAACCACACCCAACACCGAGGTTATTAAACCAAACGCGGGCCCCATTAGCGATATAACTACATCTTGCCAGCGAGTCGTTATTTTATCGTCACTTACAGCTAGCCCACCAACAAACGGGATTAAATAAATACCTTTGGTTTTTATACCAAAATATTTCATTGCTCGCACATGGCCGTACTCATGTACAACTAAACACCCAATCAGCATTAGTGCAAATTCAATACTAAATAACCACGCATAGCCTGCAACAGAAGCCCCGGCAAGCACTACTTTAATTATCTTAGCACTTTTAAAAAGCTTAAAACCTAATGCAGCCAAACCTAAAAAGCCTTTTTTAGGTGTCGCGTTTACCGGCGCTGGTAGCGCCAGTTGTGTCGCAAATTGCTCATCGACAAATAGCGCAATACTTTGATCTTCCACTGCCGCTGTATCAATACCGATTACTTTGTTGTCGTAAGTAAACTGATAGTAATTTTCACGAGGATTATCAAAGGTAATGGCTTGTTGCGCATGAAATACCTGCACAATTTTTTGCCCAGACACCATAAGCGAAAATGGCTGCTCGGCTAAAGTAAGATCTATTCTTATCATAATTAAGACCGTTTAAAACAATGGCGCTAGTATACCTAATCAACTTAAAAACACGAGTAAAGGTGCTCGGTAACTATTTTCAAAATAAAAGCGTTTGATACTGACAAAGTAAAAAAACACTACTACTTTTATAGTAATCATAAACTATACATTGAAAGGGATAACAGTGAACAAAATAGTGCCTAACATTTTAGTTGTTGACGACTCAAAAGCAATTTTGATCGTTATGGAAGCCATACTCAACGAATTGGGTATGTCTAACACTATAACTACGTGCTTGAGTGCAAAAGAAGCTCTTGAAAAAGTAAGAGAGGATATTAACTATTTTGATGCTATTTTTACTGATCTCAATATGCCCGAAATGGACGGCATGGAATTAATCCGTCATTTAGGAGAGTTACATTATCAAGGCGGGATAATTATTGTTTCTGAAATGGATCATAAAGTTATTAGTTTAGCTGCCAATCTCGCGAAACAACATAACGCTCACCTCATTGGTAATATTTCAAAGCCAGTGCAACTGTCTCAGGTAAGTAGGTTACTTACTAAAGTGGCGCAATTAAACAGTCACACTTTATTAAAAGAGTCAGCCATTTCAAAAGATGAGCTTATTAATGCATTAAAAAACGATGAAATAACGCCTTTTTATCAACCAAAAATAAACGCCGATAACAATAAAATTGAAAGTGTTGAAGTCTTAGCGCGTATTTTATCAAGTAAAGACGGCAATATTATTTTACCTAACCGTTTTATAAACACAGCCGAAAAACACAACTTAATTAATCAAATTACATTTTCTCTTTTTGAAAAGGCCACCAGCGAATTCAAAAATATGAAATCACAATTAGGTCATGATTTTAAGATGGCATTTAACTTATCGCCAACTCAGCTCGACGATCTAAACTGTCCTAATAAATTACTACTCATTTTAGAACTAAACCAACTCACGCCTAGTAATATAATTATAGAAATAACAGAACAACATGCACTCTCAAGTCTCATGCAATTAGAAACACTAAACAGATTAAGAATGCATGGCTTTGGTATATCGCTAGACGACTTTGGTGTTGGTTTTACTAATATGAATCAGCTTCGAAACCTTCCTTTTACTGAAATTAAAATAGACCGTTCACTCATTAGCCATATAGAAACAGATTTATTTTCTCAAGTAGTTGTAAGTTCGTTATTTAATATTACAAGTAAAGATAATTTAGATTTAGTGGCAGAAGGTGTTGAACGACCAGAAGAGCTCGTTTATTTGAGGCATTATAGAAGAAACTTAGCCATACAAGGTTTTTTATTTAGTCGTCCTAAACCACAAGACGAATTTATATCTTGGGCTAAAGATTGGCTGAAAACTGATGGCAGCCCCGCTTAAAGCGGTATTAATATTTAATCGGGGCTGGTTAACTAATTATCACCCCGAGTGTGTTTATCTTCTTCACTGACTATATGCGCACTACTTGCTAAACGTTTGTGCCAACGCTGCCTTGCTACTGCGCGCATATTAGTAGATTGGTCACGCTCATCTACAATCTCTAGCCCCATTAAAGCTTCAATCATATCCTCTAGCGTTACAATACCTTGCACGTCACCGTACTCATCTACAACTAGGCATATATGCGTGCGCTTTGTTAAAAGAGTTTGCAGTAACGACGATACATTTTGAGAACTCGGCACCGTATAAATAGGCTTAATCAATTTGCTAATTTTGTAATCGGTACCTAAACGATGAAATGCCAGCATAATATCGTTTTTATGCACAAACCCAACAATATCGTCGCTGTCTTTATCAAATACCAATATACGAGAAAATGACGACGAGCCGTGATCGTTTAAATACTGATTCACTGTTAAGTCTTTGTGGATTTTAAAAATTACAGTTCGAGGCGTCATTAAATCGCATAATTTTGCATGCCTAAAATGCAATAAATTACGAATTATTTCGGACTCATCCTGATGTAATGCACCCGACTCCGTACCTATATCAGCCATTGCCTCTATCTCTTGACGAATATAGTAAGCCTCATCGTGCGTTGGACCCATTAAATTTGTTAGCTTTTGTGCAAACCATACAAAAGGCTTTAGCGATATAACTAAAAACCGCAAAGCGTAAGTAACACTTGGCGTTAGAGCTCGCCAGTAATTAGCCCCCAAGGTTTTAGGGATAATTTCAGAAAGGATTAATACGAGGAATGTCATAATGGCTGATGCAATACCTACAGCCGCATCGGAAAACACGACAGCTGCCTGTGCGCCTACCCCAGCAGCACCCGCAGTATGGGCAACCGTATTTAAAGTTAAAATAGCAGCTAAAGGCTGATCTATATTGTTTTTAAGCTTTTCGAGCTGTTTAGCCAGCTCAGGGTGCTCTTTCCTAAGTGATGCAACATAGCTGGGCGAAATACTTAATAACACAGCCTCCATCACAGAACATAAAAACGAAATAACAATCGCCACTACCATATAAACTATCAGTAAAGTCACTTTCTCTCCTCTATATTGGATATGTGAGCATGGTATCAATACATGCTATATTTGGCCAAACTTCCAATAATAATAGGCATAATAATGAAATTTAGCGCACCATGGTGTCATCAAAATAAGCTATTTAAGCATGCAGCGACTCTTTTAACGCTTAGCAGCTTAAGCTTTGCTGCAATAGCTGCACCATTGGATAAATCAAAAATTCAGTTTATCGGCCCACTTGCCGAAGACATGCAGTTAAAGCCTTTTCAAACACCTCATGGCAATGCCATTATTAATAACCTATTGCCGCAACTACAAGCAGACTCAGATAGTTTTTCTGTATTTGGGAAAAAACAAAACTGGCAGCCGTTTAATAAAATCAATGCGCTCACTTTAGGTGGGTTACAGGCACTAAAATTTAATATTGAAACAACCCGCTTTACACAAGGTACGCTTACCTTAAAAGGGATTGAGCAAGGTCAGTTATTTATTAATGGCGAACTACAAACAGGCGATAAAAATAGCTATAAGTTAGCTTTAAATAACAGTACTCACTCTATTTTAATAGTAGCCCAACAAGTAGCTAATTGGCACGACGTAATGCTTGATTTTGCACCTAAAAGCGACGTTGATAAAATTACGCTTAGCGCCTCACAAACAAAACGCTTATCTGCAAAGCAATTGTTTGATGCCCCTACAATCAGCCAATTATCACTCGCACCTAATGCTAAGCAGTACGTTACTACTACTCGCACTTATAGCGATAAAACACAAAACCAAGCAAATACAGTTACTGTACTTAAAGATTCAGATAATCAAACGCTTTATCGCTTCGAAGCAGGCCAACCAAGTAACATTATTTGGAGTCCAGATAACCAATATTTAGTGTATTTGTTAAATGGTGAGCTTAAACAACTTAGCCGTAAAAACTTCTCAATAAAAACATTAGCAAACGATTTAGAAGGAGCCAATGGCTTTACCTTTTATAACGACACCAGTCTTTTGTTTAGCTGGTCTAAATCACCTGAGAGCACTAACAGCTTAACCAAGCACTATAAAGGTCTACAAGATCGCTGGTCGTATGCACGTACCACCAGCCAAATTTATATGCTTGATACTAAAAGTGGTTTAACAAAAGCACTTAGCCAAGGTCCTCTTTCTTACAGCCTTGAAGATTCAAATAGTAACCGTGGCAAAATATTAATGAGCCGCCCAGTAATGGCAATGCAAGCATCAACCCACCCTGAAACAGAGTTAGCCGAACTCGATTTAAAATCAAACAAGCTTTCATCGCTTGGTAAATTCAAAACGTTTAATTTAGCCAAATACGCAAATAAAGATATTTATGTAGTTGCAGGCCCTGACTTTAAAAATGGCGCAGGTAGAGATCTACCAAAAGCAATGCTTGCTAATAACTACGACGGGCAACTTTACCTACTTACTGAAGGCGGTAAAAACGTAAAAGCACTTAGTAAACAATTCGATTCTGCTATTGGCCAACTGCACGTTTTAGAAAACGGCGATGCGCTCATTAAAGTAACAGAGCAAGACACTCAACCACTTTACCTATTTGATTTAAGTAAACAGCGCTTTAAAAAGTTAAATACAGGATTGGATATTGTTGAACAATTTAGTTACTCACACGACCGTAATACCGAAATTTTATTAAGTGGCACTAACGCTTTAGCGCCACAACAACTAAAGCGCCTTAACGTAAGTAAAAATAAAATAGATTTAATATGGGATTCAAAACCAAGTAGCTATGCAAATACACGACTCCCTACATTAGAAGAGTTTAATTTTAAAAATAAACATGGGGTTGAAATAACTGGCCGCGTTTATATTCCTAGCAATTTAGATAAAACTAAAAAGCACCCGGCGCTCGTGTATTACTACGGCGGCACTTCACCAGTTACGCGTGGTTTTACAGGTCGTTACCCGTTTAACTTATGGGCAGAAAATGGCTACGTTGTTTATGTAGTACAACCTACTGGCGCAACAGGGTTTGGACAAGAGTTTTCAGCGCAGCATGTTAATGCCTGGGGCGACTACACTGCAGACGATATTATCGAAGGCACGCAAGCCTTTTTAAAGAAATACAACTATGTTGATAGTAAAAAGGTAGGAAATTTAGGGGCATCATACGGTGGCTTCATGACCATGTTATTGGCAACTAAAACCGATATGTTTAGTGCTTCAATATCTCACGCGGGTATTTCTAATATTACTTCGTATTGGGGTGAAGGTTGGTGGGGTTACTTATATTCTGGTGAAGCATCAAAAAATAGTTTCCCGTGGAATAACCCTGAGCTGTACAGCCAACATAGTCCTGTATTTCATGCCGACAAAGTAACAACACCTATGCTACTTCTTCATGGTGATAGCGATACCAATGTACCTGTTGGCGAAAGCTTAACCATGTACACTGCGCTTAAACTACTTAATAAAGACGTAGAGTTAATCGAATACAAAGGCGCTGACCACCAAATTATTGCACGCGATAAACGATTTGATTGGTGGAACACCATGCTCGCATACTTTGATAAAAAGCTAAAAGATGAACCTCAATGGTGGGACTCAATGTATAAAAATGACTAAGTCTACCCCTTCCAAATAACAACTTAATACAGATTTATTAATTGTAGTATTAATTACTTAGCACCTTTTAATTAGTTTAAAGGTGCTAACCTCATCCTTCTATAAGGTCCTTTATGTCTTTGAAATATTAAGTTACCTAAAACTAACAAACACCCTTCTCAGCATTTACCTAATGGTGCTACCATACAAAGCTATAAGCATTCAAAATAAAGTACTATGGCTATTAATGTTTTATTGGTTGAAGACGATGAATTACTCGTTAAACGCATCCATAATCACTTTGCAAATACCGAATTTACAATAGAAGTTGACCCAACTGGCGCGGATGCACTTAGCATTGTAAGACAGCGAGTAAACTTGGGCGGTGTTATATCATTGGCCATAATCGACATTGTTTTACCAAAGCGCGATGGACTTCAGCTCGCAAAAGAATTAAACACACTTACCAATATTGGCGTTATTGTATTATCGAGCCGTGACTCCCAAGCCGACCGTATTGCAGGCCTTGCACAAGGTGCTGATGACTATATTTGTAAGCCCGTCGATTTACTTGAGTTAGAACTACGTATGCGCGCGCTATATAAGCGTGTTGCCGTTAATCAAGAAGACGACGAAAGTGAAGAGTTTATAGAATATGCTGACTTTAAACTTCATCCCGATAACCGCACACTAATCACCGCTGCAGGCGTTGAATCACGCTTAACTGAAGCCGAACATAAAGTGCTTATTTGCTTAATTAGTAATGCAGGTAAAGCCACATGCCGTGAAAAAATATCAGAAGAAATAGGCCAGCCCGATTGGAGTCCAAACGATCGTACTGTTGATGTACTTATTGGTCGTTTACGTAAAAAATTAAATGACGAAAAAGATCAAAAACGCATTGTTACCGTTCGTGGTAAAGGGTATATGCTTTCTATTTAATACTTAGTTAATTGCGCAATAAGGCGCTCAAATGCGCGGTAATTAAGTGCCTCTTTAAGCTCATTTAAACTAATATTTTCAGTCCCTTTTAAATCACTAATAGTACGCGCCACTTTAATCACTCTATGATAAGAACGTGGCGATAAAGACAACTTCTCGCTTGCTCTGGCTAAAAACTGTAACTCTGCTGGCGCCAGTACACAGTGCACACTCATTTCTTTATTATTAAGCCTCGCATTAACCTTACCTTGGCGTTTTAGTTGTAGGTAATAAGCCGCTTCAACTCTTGCTCTAACCTCAGCACTACTTTCCTCCGGCTGAGTACTTTGTAGTTCAACACTCGTTAAACGAGGTAGTTCTATTTGCAAATCAATACGGTCAATAAAAGGCCCCGACACGCGCGATAAATAACGCATAACTTGATCGGGAGTTGCCCGCTTATCTGTATGACTCCCTGTTGGGCTTGGATTTAATGCTGTAATAAGCTGAAACTGCGCCGGAAACTCCATTTGCCTAGCTGCACGTGAAATAGTAACCGTGCCGGTTTCCATTGGCTCACGCAGTGAATCAAGTACCTTGCGTTCGAACTCAGGCAATTCATCCAAAAAAAGTACGCCATTGTGTGCCAGTGAAATTTCACCAGGCTTGGGATTTGAAGAGCCCCCCACCAAAGCAACAGCTGAGCACGTATGATGTGGATTACGAAATGGCCGCTGTCGCCAATTAGTTAAATCTATGGATTGTCCAATAATAGAGTAAAGCGCAGCTGTCGAAATAGCTTCATCGTCCGACATAGTAGGCATTATAGTTGCCATTCGCTGGGCCAGCATCGATTTACCAGTACCTGGAGGGCCTAAAAAAAGTAAATTATGTCCGCCAGCTGCAGCAATTTCGAGTACTCGCTTTGCACCGGGCTGACCTTTAACATCGCTTAAATCGAGCAAAAAGTCAGGGGCTTGCGTGCAGTCGGGGTACTCTATATTTAATGGCAAGGGTTGTTGATTAAGTAAGTCTCCCCACACTTCTTGAATAGAGCTTACGGCTTTGCGTTTAACGCCATTAACTAGGCTTGCTAGGCTGTCGTTTGCAAGAGGTAAAAAGCAGCAACGATCTTGCTCTTTTGCAGCAAGTACCGAAGGTAAAATAGCGTTTACACCACGCACCTCACCATTAAGAGCAAGTTCTCCGTAAAATTCATACTTATGAATGTCAGGGCACACAATTTGTCCTGAAGCGACTAAAATACCTACAGCAATAGCAAGATCAAAACGTCCACCATCTTTTGGTAAATCGGCAGGGGCTAAATTTACTGTTATTCGCTGATCAGGGAAGCCAAATTGAGAGTTTTCAAGTGCGCTACGCACTCTGTCTTTTGATTCTTTAACGGACGCTTCAGGGAGGCCTACAATATGAAAAGCAGGTAAACCATTTCCTAGGTGAACTTCTACAATAACTTCGGGGGCGTTTATTCCCACCTGAGCACGAGAAAATATACGAGCTAACGACATTCCTTATCCTAGTAAATGGTGTGATTACACCAGTCTAGTCAGGATATTTAAAAATGTGTAATGTGATCTGCCATTTTATCGCAGCTAAACGAAGCAACAAGGTCATTAGCATGCCTAATACCATTGCCATTTCAGTTACTAACGAAAAGCCTATACTTAGCGTGTAAACAGTACCACCAGCAATACAGGTAATAGCGTAAAGCTCGCCTTTTAATAGCATAGGAATTTCGCGGGCAAGTACGTCTCGAATTAATCCACCAAAGCAGCCTGTAATTACAGCCATAATTACAGCTGTCATATCCGGCATACCAGCAAGTTGCGCTTTTTGTGCACCCATTACGGCAAAAAAAGCCAAACCAAATGCATCGGCTGTTTGTAAAATATAATGAGGTATTGGTTTTTGCTTATTTATAAGACGTACGGTGACAAATACAGAAGCAAGTATTGCAAAAAAGTAACTTTGGTCGTGCAACCAAAAAACAGGAACATCTAAAATAAGATCGCGTACTGTACCACCACCAATGGCAGTTACCGTCGCTAAAACGACGACACCAAAGCCATCCATTTTTTTCTCGTACGCTAACAAAGTGCCCGACACAGCAAACACCGCAATGCCTATTAAATCAAACCAGTGATAAAGTTCTGTCATGTGTATTATTACTTAAAATATTTTAACCGTTTTAACATAAAACACTCTTTTTAAAAAATAAGTTATTTGTAAAACGTCATAGGTATTAGAGGGAAGTCATTAAATAAAGCAGAATATAAGGTATTTTACCAAATTCCAGACGCAAAAAATCACTCGATAAAGAGTGCTATTTTGTTTTGAATTTTTAGATATTTAATTTCAGTGGTTGCGGGAGCTTGAGTTTGTAAAAAGCGAACCGACGACCTTCGCTTACTTGTGCAAAGTGTTTTGCGTAGTAACGGTGAGTTTTATAATTATAGGAATTCATTAAACTGCAGACGCAAAAAATCACTCAATAAAGAGTGCGATTTTGTTTTGAATTTTTAGATATTTAATTTCAGTGGTTGCGGGAGCCGGATTTGAACCGACGACCTTCGGGTTATGAGCCCGACGAGCTACCAGACTGCTCCATCCCGCGCCTGAAATTTGTAGACTTGTTTAAAGTTGCTTACATTACAACTTGGCTTCCAATTAAAGAATTGGTTGCGGGAGCCGGATTTGAACCGACGACCTTCGGGTTATGAGCCCGACGAGCTACCAGACTGCTCCATCCCGCGCCTGTATATTTTAAGTCTATCGACTACTTTTTTTATCTCTTAAGCTAGAGTTATTACAGTAACCAACATTAGAAAATTGGTTGCGGGAGCCGGATTTGAACCGACGACCTTCGGGTTATGAGCCCGACGAGCTACCAGACTGCTCCATCCCGCGCCTGTAATTTCTTTAAAACATTTTCGTAATATTTACGAGCCTGCCTTGAAGAGAGCGCTACTATATAGGAATAAACATTTAATGCAAGGCCTAAACTAATTAAAGTTGTTCAACCGAACAAAAAGCAATCAAATTACTATTCTGCGCTCAATCTTTGATGCGGATTAATCATTTTTTGCCATTCCCAGTCTGGATGTCCCATTACTATAAAGTCAGGATTCTCAGTACTCTCGCGTTGGTTGTACGTTAGCGGATTGAATTCTGCATCGGTAATACAACCACCTGCTTCTTCAACAATAACTTGTGAAGCACCTGTATCCCACTCTCCCGTTGGACCAATTCTTAAAAAACAATCTGCTTTGCCTTCTGCAACAGTACAAGCTTTTAAAGAACACGAACCAATAGCAATCGTTGTAAACTGACTATTTAAATACTGACTCACCGCTTCTATTTTTTGGCGGCGGCTCACTGCAAGCGTCAAGCTCTCTGGCGGCGCTACAGATATTTGCTTATCAATTGAGTTTTCACGTTTAAAGGCACCATTTTTAGCTGTAGCAAAATAGGTCACACCTTTTGCAGGCCAATGAATAACACCAAGCACTGGGTGGTTATTTTCAATCAATGCAATATTTACTGCAAAGTCGCCACTTTCTAAAATAAACTCGCCTGTACCATCCATCGGATCGAGCAACCAATAACGCTGCCAATCTTGTCTGTCGGCAAGTGCAGGTATAGGTGTTTCTTCCGACATAATTGGGATATCGGGCGCTAAGACTTTTAATCCAGCAACCAGTACGTCATTTGCTGCTAAATCAGCTTTGGTAACAGGCGTGTTATCTGATTTCTCTTGTTGGCCAATATCGCCTTTTTTATAAATGGCCATAATTGCATCGCCAGCACGCTCAGCTAATTCAATACACGGTTCGATTAATTTATTCATCGGCAGCTCCAGATGCTAAATACTTATCTAATAATAGCAAAGCTGCAACACTGCGTGCTTCGGTAAAATCTTCTTGGTCTAATAATGACTGCCACTGAGTTAATGGCCACTTAACAACAACAAGCGGCTCTGGTTCGTCGCCAATAAGGGTTTGTGGGTATAATTGCTTAGCAAATAAAATATGCATAGTGGCATTAAAGTAACTCGGCGCCATTGTTACTGTTCTTAATGGTTTAAAATACTCAGCACCAAAGCCAATTTCTTCTTTAAGCTCTCTGTTAGCAGCTTGCTCTGGCGTTTCGCCCGGATCGATTAATCCTTTAGGAAAACCTAACTGGTAATCGTTTGTGCCCGCACAGTATTCACGTACAAGTAGTAATTCGTTGTCTGCACTTAACGGAACAATCATCACTGCTCCCCGGCCACCGCCGCGAATTCGCTCATACTGGCGCTCTTCGTTATTAGAAAACTTTAGCTCTAAAGACTCCACAGTAAACAGGCGGCTTTTAGCGACAACATTGTTACTGAGGATTTGTGGTGGTGTTGGGTGCTTTTTCTGTGTCATTGGCGTTAATTTGCTATCATGGCAGTTAGTTCAATAATAAACCTTATAAGTTGAAATTCCTATGTTAAATTGGTCAAAAATCGATACCGTTTTGCTCGACATGGATGGAACATTACTCGATTTACATTACGACAGTCATTTTTGGCTTAACGTTATTCCTGCACAACACGCATTAGCAAGGGGCATTAGCCTAGATGCAGCTAAAGCAGATATTTTAAAACGCTATCAAGCTGTGAGCGGTCAAATACAGTGGTATTGTTTAGATTATTGGGAGCAGCAATTAAGCTTGCCTATAATGGAGCTTAAACGAGAATCTCAGCATTTAATTAAAATGCGCGAAGACGTACCTCATTTTTTAACTGAGCTTAAAAAAGCAGGCAAAGAGTTAATTTTACTTACCAACGCCCACCCTGAGAGTATCATGCTTAAATTTGAGCATACAGCGATTGATAACTACCTAGATGGCGTAGTGTCGACTCATGAATATGGAGTAAGTAAAGAGCAACAAAGTTTGTGGCACCAAGTACAAAAAGACTTAGGGTTTAATAAGCAGCGCACTTTGTTTGTAGATGACAGTGTGCCGGTTTTGAATGCCGCACGAGAATACGGCATTGAGCACTTACTTGCAGTTGCTAACCCTGATAGCCAACAACCGCATAACGAAATAGCCGATTACCTGAGTGTTACCGACTATCGTAAGATTATCTAACTCAACTTACGTGACTTAAATTTTTGGGTAACGCGCTTCTAGCCCTTGATATACTAACTTTGCAAAATCTGCATGTTCTGTATCAAGGCTTTTAACTACTTCAACTAAATGCTCGTTATCTTCTTGCCCATTCCATTCTTTAATATAGCTACCATCTTTGTAACCGTGATCTTGGCGGAAAAAGTTTAACGTGTTTTTACCTACGTAGCCGCGATATAAATCATCAATATCCATACCCATTTGCGCCATACAGCCGGCAAAGGCACCTGCATTAAACGTTTTATCAGCAACAGCAGACGCCGCCAATATCTCTAGTGTTTGTTTAAAGTCATCAGCTTGTTGAGCATTGCTAAGCTCAGTTTCAAGTTGCTTTGCTAAGTCTTCGTAGCTAGTTTCACCGTCAATTCTAAGCGATAGACCAAAATGAAAAATATCAACCAACTCTAAAATAACTTGTTCAGTATCTGGTGTTTGTTTTTTCCACCATTTCCAACCATGATGATCCAACATTTCAGCACACTCAACCCAAATAGCGCGGTACCATTCAAACCCTTGAGTAAACCATTGCTCATGTACTTTAGTATTCATGGCGTTTTGCATTTCTAGCATCACTACTAGCTTGTTTAAATTGGCAGACATATCAGTTCCTGTCGTTTTGATTGGCGTAATGTTCGTTGGTGTAATAATACAGATAAAATGCTGATTGTGCATTGCTGTATATTTTTATTAGTGTGCTAGTTATGTTTATCGTGACGTCGTAAACTCATGCCATGAATCAATTAAATCAATGAAATCTTCAAAGCCACAACCACTACTTAAACCATTTTCTTCAAGCGCTAAATCGTCATCTTGATACGCTATTAGGTCTTCGCTGTCTTGATGAAGCGCATGGGCTTCAAATAATGCTTCGTCTTTCGTTAATATTAAATCTATTTCTTGGCCTTTTAGCGTTAGCGGCTCATAGCTTGAACTCACCGATGCAATAAGCGCTTGCACCATGGCTACTTTGTCTTTGCCTATTTCTTCGTTTAGCCAGCGACCAATAATAGCGTGTTCACTGCTTATTTTAATACGTAGCCCACTAATAGGGTCGCGAATAAATTGATATTCCATAGGGTTTGCCTGTAAATCTTTAATTGGGTAATTATATACGTAAACGCCCGTAAACCACAGGACATATAAAGTAAAATAGCGCCACATGGGCGCTATTTTACTCAACTTGAAAACCGTTAACTTCGCGATCTATAACGCGCTGCGTCAATAATCGACCATAAGTAAATAATAGGCACAAGTACAAAGCCTACAAGCACATAAATTAGTGCGTAACTTATTATAATAGCGAGTGCAAAAAATATAGCCGCTAAAATACGCCCTTGCACTAACTGCCCTAAACCAGGAAAAAATATATTACATAATGCTGCGATTACGTTACCGCCAGAACCTTGATCTGCCATACTAACCTCTGTATTTATTTGATTTTATAATTATTTACTTACACACTCTATGCCAATTTATTAAAGCTTACAAATCAAATAGTTAAATTAGTCTAGATTTAGAGAGTTAGTAAATTTTGCTAACTTTAGGTCAAATTAGCAATTTTTGTTATGTGTTTGCACTTTTCTATTCGCTCAATTAATTAGCAAGTTACTCGTTTTGAACACTATTTTATAAATAGCTGTTTATAAAAACAGTATTTTATTTAGCCTAACAAAAACACCTGTTATACTGGCCACAATATTGATTAAAAAGGCGTAACGATGGACGTTTCACAATTACTCGATGGCTTAAATGACAAACAACGCGATGCCGTTGCAGCCCCACTACAAAACATGCTGGTATTAGCAGGTGCTGGGTCTGGTAAAACACGAGTGTTAGTTCATCGTATTGCGTGGCTTATGCAAGTTGAGCAAGCCTCCGCTTACAGTATTTTTGCAGTTACTTTTACTAATAAAGCCGCTAAAGAAATGCGTGGCCGCGTTGAAGAAACACTAAAAGCGCCTGTAGGTGGTATGTGGATTGGTACTTTCCATGGTTTATCGCATCGTATTTTACGTGCTCATCACCGTGAAGCTAATTTACCAGAAGCCTTTCAAATTTTAGACTCTGACGATCAGCTTCGGATGATCAAGCGCTTATTAAAATCGATGAATATTGATGATAAAAAATGGCCTGCTAAACAATTTGGCTGGTACATAAGCGCCAAAAAAGATGAAGCACTTCGCCCTAAAGATATTCAAGCCTACGATATTAATGAGCAAATGATGCTGCGTGTTTATGCCGCCTATCAAGAGGCCTGTGATAGAGCGGGCCTAGTTGATTTTGCTGAAATATTACTACGCAGCTACGAAGTGTTAAAAAATAACCCTACGTTACTACGTCATTATCAGCAACGCTTTGCACATATGCTCGTAGACGAGTTCCAAGATACAAATACCATTCAATATGCTTGGTTAAAGTTACTTGCTGGCGATACTAACAGCATTATGATTGTAGGCGACGATGACCAAAGCATTTATGGTTGGCGTGGTGCTAAAATCGAAAACATTAAACGTTTTTTAACTGACTTCAGTGCAGAAACCATTCGCCTTGAACAAAACTACCGCTCAACAGCGACTATTTTGAAAGCGTCTAACGCATTAATTCAAAATAACTCAGAACGTATGGGTAAAAGCTTGTGGACCGACGGTAACGACGGCGAGCCAATCTCTATTTATGCAGCATTTAATGAGTTAGACGAAGCACGCTTTGTAAGTAGCAAACTACGAAGCTGGTTAAATGCAGGTAATGCCCTACAAGATGCCGCAATTTTATACCGTAGTAACGCGCAATCTCGTGTACTTGAGGAGGCCATGCTGCAAGAAGGCTTAAAATACCGTATTTATGGTGGTATGCGATTCTTCGAACGACAAGAAATTAAAGATGCGCTTTCGTATTTACGCCTAGTAGGTAATCGTCAAGACGATGCCGCGTTTGAGCGTGTAATTAATACGCCAGCACGCGGTATTGGTGATAAAACATTGAGCCATATACGAGATTGTGCACGAGCAGAATCGTTACCGCTTTGGTATGCCGCAAAAGCAATTGTAGAACAACAGCACTTATCTGGTCGTGCCTCTGGTGCAGTAAGTAAGTTTGTAGAACTTGTTGAACAAATAGAAGATAAAATTAGCGATCTAACTTTGCATGAGCAAGCCAAGTACACAATTCAAACATCAGGTTTGATGGCAATGTACCAAGCTGAAAAAGGTGAAAAAGGCCGTGCTCGCGTAGAAAACTTAGAAGAGCTAATTAGCGCATGTGACCAGTACGAACTTCCTGAAGACGAAGAATACAGCTCGCCTTTACAAGGCTTTTTAGCACATACATCACTTGAGTCAGGTGAAGGACAAGCAGAAGAGCACGAAGATGCCGTTCAAATGATGACACTTCACTCAGCTAAAGGCTTAGAGTTTCCGTTAGTGTTTATGGTGGGCGTAGAAGAAGGCATGTTCCCTTCTCAGCAAAGTAACGAAGAGTCTGGTCGTTTGGAAGAAGAGCGCCGCCTTTGTTATGTAGGCATGACACGAGCAATGGATAAGTTATACATTAGCCATGCTGAGAGTCGCCGTTTATACGGGCAAGAAAAATACCATAGCCCATCACGCTTTTTACGCGAAATACCTGAGGACTGCGTTGAAGAAATTCGTATTAAAACACAGGTTTCTCGCCCGCCTGCCGCCGGGCGTTTTAGCGCATCAGTTAGCCATGCCGCATTTGAAGACAGTGGCTTTAACTTAGGGCAACGAGTTTTGCATGCTAAGTTTGGTGTTGGTACCGTACTTAATTACGAAGGCAGTGGCGCGCAATCTCGCGTACAAGTTAACTTTGACGACCTTGGCAGTAAATGGTTAGTAACGGCCTATGCACGATTACAAGCTGTATAAAGCTCACCTAAATGAGTTAGAACAACAACTAGCTGGCGCGTATCATCGTCAGCTAGTGTTGATTACGGGCAGCCCTGCTTGGTGTTATGAATTACTTAACTCATTAATAGATGAAAACAATACACTTGTTGTATCAAAGCAGTGCGCGATTAAAAATTCGTACTGGCCTACTCGCACTCACCAAATTTTAGGGCAAGAATTTGCTCATGCTGTTTACGATGGTTTTAGTGGTTTACACCCTGATAAACTTGCAGCACTTACCGGCACCGTTAAAGCAGGCGGTATACTGTTTTTATTACTGCCCGAATTAAATGATTTAGCCTCTTGGCAAGACCCCTCATTAAGTACAGTGCAATCACACGGTCAGAGTATTGACTACAGTTTATTTAATCAACGTTTCGCGGCTATTATTAAGCAATTACCCGCTTTTCATTTTAGTGAAAAAAATGGCTGTATTAGTAATCTCGTCAGCTCTGTTACGCATAATAAAATTGATTATGTACCACAGCAAAACTGCGTTGAACAAATAGTAAAAATAGCTAATGGTCGCGCCAACAGGCCTTTACTCATTAATGCTGATAGAGGTAGAGGCAAGTCGGCAGCACTTGGCTTAGCAGCCGCAAAATTAGCTGATAAAAAAGTAATTATTTGCAGCACTCAGTTTAAAGCGACCCATAGTAGCTTTAAACATTTAGCCAACGAGCTGAGCCTTCAATACAACGCTGAACATAAACAGCTTGCCAACTTGCACTACGTTGCACCTGACGCGTTATTAAATGCATTACCTGAGTGCGATTTATTACTCATTGATGAAGCTGCCGCGATCCCTGTACCGTTACTGCTAAAAATGCTAGCTCATTACCCTCGTATAGTCTTTGCAAGTACACTGGTTGGGTATGAGGGCAATGGTAGGGGTTATACCATTCGCTTTAGTAACTATATAAAAGCGCACTATAAAGCCTCTAAAGTTGTAACGCTTGATGAGCCACTGCGTTTTGCTAAACACGATCCCCTCGAGAAGCACATTCGCACCTTGCTTGCACTCGGTGCACAATATAAAGAGTTAAGTAGTGAGCAATTAGAGCAGCCAGTTCATAGCGAAATAACTCAGCAATCCCTTGTAAACAATGAGCCTTTACTGCAACAAGTTATTGCCCTGCTTGCATTGGCTCACTATCAAAGTAGTGTAAACGATTTACGCCAACTACTAGACGCACCATCGCAACGAATATTCATCAGTAAAATTAACAATCAATTAGTTGGTGTATGTTTAATCGCAATAGAAGGTGGTTTAAGTGAAGAACTTGCTCTACAGGTTATAAGCGGAGAGCGCCGCCCACAGGGTCATTTAATGGCTCAAACCCTCTCACAACTTAGTTTTAATAATGACTACTTAACACAGTTGAGCGCTCGCGTTGTACGAATAGCGATTGATCCGAGTTCTCACACTATGGGTTTTGGTAAAAAGCTACTTAGCTATTGCGAGTCGCAAGTAAAAAGCCAATGTAGTTGGTTTGGTGCAAGCTTTGGCGCAACAGCGCAGCTACTTAACTTTTGGCAAAAACAAGGGTTTGATACCGTAAAACTGGGTTATCAACGCGATAAAAGCACAGCTGAACATTCAGCGCTTGTGGTTAAATGCTTAAGCAACAAAAGTGCAATTATTAGACCTTTGAAAAAGCAGTTTAAAAACGACTTTTTTTATGCTCTTTTAACACACTTTAAAACACTAGATTGGCAACTTGTAAGTATTTTAATTGAAGGATTTAGCGATGAGTTAGTAAGCCCCGAGACTCGCGAACGAATAGCCTTGCTCGTAAACAGTAACTTCACTCAATTTAGTATCTCTGCGACTCTTTGGCAGGTAGTAAACCAGTCTCCTTCTTGTATATCTCTATTAACAGGGCCTGATAAACAACTTCTAATAAAGTTAGTGCTTCAAAACGAAAGCGATGAAAAAGTGATTCAACAGTTAGATTTATTAGGAAAAAAGGAGCTTGAAAATCAATTTAAACGTGTCGTAAAAAACTTCACTAGTGCCTTAAAATAACCCCTAGTCACCTTATCTCTATTAAATCTTATCCATCTTTAAGCTATTTATTTAATTTGTTCTATCCTTAAAGCATTAACAGGTAAATTAAGATAAAGGCATGGAATTAATAAACTTTAAAGTGGGCTGCAAAACAATTTCACTTAAAATACTCGATATTTTATTAACAGAGCGCTTTGACAATAATCTAACAACTTTACCCAACAATAATAAAAGCTTTATTGGTGTTAAAGATTATATGGATATACCAACGCCTGTGTTTGATTTAGGTATTATTTTAAATAATATCTCAACCGAACAAAGTAATGCGCATGTACTAAAACAACTAAGAACATGGCAAGAAAAACTATTAAACTGGTTCAATACCCTTCAAAGTAACTTATCAAATAGCTCGGCTTCTATTTCAAGCAATGATGCAGAACTACAAGATTTTGTTCTGTTTTACAAAGAGTTCAACACCGATAATGAAGACTTAAAACTAACAATGTCTCGACTTAACGAACCTTTCCAATCATTGCTAGAAACGGTAAAAGAAGCTATATCAGCTCATAATCAAAGCGATTATAAACAAGTATCAGCTCTGCTCGAAAAAATTAAGCGTAATAGCCTCATTCAGCTCGAGCGCTTGTTTGAGTCAGCCAAAGAACAGATAACCCTAGACTTTTTACCACTAAGGACGGTTTAAACCCGCATGTTGGATTATTAGTAGATAAGGTCGAAGATAATATCGACTATAAAAAAGAAGACATAAAACCACTAGATAAGCTTACTGAAATTGGTTTTGATATAGATCCACAAACTAAAAATATGATGCGTGGGCTAATCAAACTCGCCGAAAAACACAGTGTATTAATTGATCCAAGCGTAATATTTAAACCTGCTCAATTAGAAAAGCACGCAAGCGAAAAAACTGAAGCCTACGGGCTATTTTAAAACCTTTAAACTTAGTTCTATAATTTAAATGCTAAAGTAGGGTAACTATTGATCGTTTTGGGTAGATCGTAATTGAACAGAGTTAGCGTCCTGAGTCCAAATTCACTTTTCTGCAGACGTAAAAAAGCCCGAATCGTTAGATTCGGACTCTCTACAATTTGAAGCCTGTGTAATGTCGTAGTGCCCACAGCGATGGAGAGCCACAGTGCAAATGGGATACTATCATCGGCCGGGGCTCGCCTTCGAGCTGTTTTGTTTCACTACTGAGTTCGGCTTGGGCTCTTGGCTATTTATTAAATTTTAAACAGCAAAAAACCCGTCACATTGCTGTAACGGGTTTCTTTAATTTGGAGCCTGGTAATGTCCTACTTTCACATAGCAAATGCTACACTATCATCGGCGCTGTTTCGTTTCACTACTGAGTTCGGCATGGAGTCAGG